>NZ_JBEXSW010000002.1:0-55243 GCF_040613775.1 Streptomyces sp. NPDC006208
CGTCAAGCTGACCACCCTGCGCCCGGAGCAGGCGGCGTACATCGGCGTCGAGGTCGAGGGCCCGTACAAGCCCGACCACTACCGCTACTGACCGACCCGCACCATCCCAGAGACCAGGCCCCCGCCAATCCCCCGGGCGGGGGCCTGACCTGTGCCCCCGCACGCTGTCAGCGCATCGCGGCGATGGCCCACTCCGCGACGATCGCCACCGCGACGCCGACACCGAGCACCGCGGTGGCGACCTTTGTGCGCCCCACCCGGCTGAGTACCAGCGCGCTGCCCGACAGAATGAGCGCGATGCCGTAGAAGCCCAGGGTGAGCACGGAGTGCGTGCTGCCCAGCCGCAGCACCAGCGTGACCGCCACGGCGATCATGATGGCGGCGGAGAGTGCGATGCGGACGTGGCGTGCCTGACGTGGTGTGAGCCCCTGCCGCTCCGGGCCCGTATTGGCTTCTGACATGCCCGAAAGCCTATCCGTCGTGCTGCGCCGCGGGGCGGCCAACCCCGATCATGGCCTGCCGGTCCCGACGCGGGCCGGCCACAGCGGCGCTGTGCCCGTGAGCTGGCACGTCATGAGGTACAGCGGGATCGGCGGGGTGTACGGGCTGGAGTTGTCGGACGGGCCGACCAGCCGGGGGCTGGTCGCGGGTACCCGGGCCCCGCGGGCGTAGTGCGACGGCAGCGGCCAGGTCAGCCCCAGGTCGGAGCCCGCCGGCACGATCCACCACCACCAGTGGCTGTCGGCGAAGACGCAGCCGTTGCGCGGCAGCCGCGCAAGAAGCCGGAATCCGTAGCGCGCGGGCACACCGACGGCGTCGCAGCCGAGCGTGACGGGGAGCCCTGACGGGACGCGGAGCCGGGTGAGCCGGCTCTCACCGCCCCAGCTCGCAGCGAGCCTGCTTTCGAAGTCCCGCCTCGCGGCGTCCGCCCCCGTTCCGTCCCCCGCGCCCCGGGGTGCCCGACGGTCCGGCGGTTGCGCGCCGCCGTGGTGACCCCCGTCGTGGCGCCCGCTCCTGGTGAGAAACGCCGCCAGGCTTCTCAGCACGCCCATCCCGTCTCGCGGGAGAGCTCCGCCCATACGATGCGGCCGGTGCCGTGCTCACAGTCGTGCGCGCCCCAGGCGCTGCTGACGGCCTCGACCAGCAGCAGTCCGCGCCCGCGCTCCTCCTCGGCGGCAATGCCCTCCTCGGCGTTGCGGCACACCCGCGGACCCGTGGGCGTCGACCCCTGGTCCTGCACGGTGATGCGCAACTGCCGGTCTCCGTTGACGACTTCACAGGCCACCAGACTTCCACCGGTGTGCACCACGGCGTTGGTGACGAGTTCGGATATGACGAGCAGCGCGGTGTCGTGCAGGTCGCCGTGGATGCCCCAGCAGCGGAGCTGATCTCGCGCCAGTTTCCGTGCCTGTGAGACGAATTCGACGCGCGCCGGCAGCTCGAAGCCGTACCGGTTGAGGTCGGTTCCCGAGTGGGGGTCCAGGAGCTGGGCAGTGAGCGCGTCACGGTTCACGCCCCCCACTCTCCCGCTGCATCAAGCACCTTGGCAAGAGCCACTTTGAAAAATGCAGAGTGGGCATATTCATCGCTGGGGTGCCGTGGCACACTGCTCGCAACAGAGCACGTGGGGAGGTCTCAAGTGAGTGAACCGCGGTCCGCCCCCACCGTGGGCCAGGTGGTTCTCGGCAAGCGCCTGCAGGATCTGCGGGAACGCGCAGGTCTCAAGCGCGAGGAAGCGGCCAAGGTGCTGCGCGTGGCCCCCGGCACCGTCCGCAGGATGGAGACGGCCGAGGTCGCGCTGAAGATTCCGTACGTGCAACTGCTGCTCGGCGCGTACGGGGTGCCCGACGAGGAGGCCCGCGGCTTTCTCGAGCTGGCCGAAGAGGCCAACAAGCCCGGATGGTGGCAGCGCTTCCATGACGTCCTGCCGGGCTGGTTCAGCATGTACGTCAGCCTGGAGGGTGCCGCAAGCCTCATCCGTGCGTATGAACCGCAGTTCGTGCCCGGTCTGCTGCAGACCGAGGACTACGCGCGGTCGATCATGCTCGGCGGAGCGATCGGCCACACCGAGACGGAGGAGATCGAACGTCATGTGGCCCTGCGGATGGAGCGGCAGAACCTGCTGACCCGTCCGGATGCGCCCAGATTCTGGGTGATCATGGACGAGACGGTGCTGCGCAGGCCCGTGGGCGGACCCGGTGTGATGAGGGCCCAGATCGACAAACTGCTCCAGGGTGCCGAACTGCCTCATGTCACCTTGCAGATCGCGGAGTTCAAGACCGGTCACCACCCGGGCACCTACGGTCCCTTCGTGCTGTTCCGGTTCGCCATCCCCGAACTCCCCGACATGGTGTACAGCGAGTACCTGACCGGCGCCGTCTATCTGGACGCCCGCCCCGAGGTCGCCACACACCTCGAGGTCATGGACCGTATGGCGGCCCAGGCTGCGACTGCGCAACGCACGAAGGAGATTCTCCGGGATCTCCGCGAGGAGCTGTGAATGGATCACATATACAACGGGATGCCCGCTGCTGAGCTGGGCGAGGAGGGCTGGCACAAACCGTGGAGCGGCGGCAACGGCGGCAACTGCGTCGAGGCCATGAGACTGGCCGACGGC
The DNA here is from genome assembly GCF_040613775.1 of Streptomyces sp. NPDC006208. Taxonomy (NCBI): domain Bacteria; kingdom Bacillati; phylum Actinomycetota; class Actinomycetes; order Kitasatosporales; family Streptomycetaceae; genus Streptomyces; species Streptomyces sp. NPDC006208. The sequence goes on from NZ_JBEXSW010000002.1 coordinate 2,618, forward strand.
CGGGTCGCCGTACGCCAGTCCGCCGACCCCGACGGCCCGGCGCTGATCTACACCTCCGGTGAGATCGCCGCCTTCATCCAGGGAGCGAAGTCCGGCAAGGCGGATTTCCTGGTCAACTGAGCTGCTGCCGCGGGGGGAGCAGTGTCACCAGGAATTTCTTCGCGGCCGAGACGTTCCCGGCGGAGTCGACGGTGCGGTACTCGATCGTGTGGGTGCCGTAGTCCGGCGTTGCGTCGTCCCAGGGCACCACGCGGGGTGTGCCGAGCTTGCCGTACACAAGGCCGTCGATCTCGGTGCCCCGCGGGGTGAAGCGGTAGGGCGCGTCCGCGTCCGTCGGCCAGCCGTAATACGTCTGCCAGCCGTCGCCGTCGACCCTGAACTGGCGGACCACATGGCCGCCGTGGTCGTCACGGGCGGTCAGCTCCATCGTGAAGGGGCCGTCGTACACGTACTCCACCGGCCTGCCGGGCCGGTGGACCGTGCGCAGCGGCTCGGAGAGTGCGTACGCGCTCCCGGCCGGGGAAGCGTCCACCGTCCAGGACAGCCGGGCGCCGGTGCCGGCGATCCGGGCGGTGAGCGTGTGAGTGCCGGGGCGCAGGTGCAGCGTGCCCAGGTCGAGGTCGCGGTCGTTGCCCGGATTGACGACCGGGCGGCCGTCGAGGGCCCAGCGGACCGACAGGTTCCGCGTGCTCGGACGGGTGGTGTCCGCGTGGACGACCGCGTCCGCACCCACCGGGGCCGAGGTGTCGGTGTGCCCGGTGAAGGCGGCGGTCACCTGGTCCGGCGGTGTGCCGACGGCGGTGTCCACCGTCCAGCTCACCGTCCGGGTCAGCGCGGATGACCCGCGGATCGCCGGATCGCGGACGAACGGCGTGAGGTCGGTGACGGTTGCCGTCAGGGTGTGCGTCCCGGGCCGCAGGCGCAGTGCGCGCAGATCGACCGTCCGCGCCCCGACGGCATCCGCGAGGCGGCGGCCGTCCAGCCGCCATTCGACGTCGAGTTCACCGCCGACCGGATGCAGTGTGTCCACCCACACCGTCCGGTCGTCGCCGATCGGGGACGAGTTCGAAGTGTGGTCCTGCACCAGGTTCACCTTGGCCGATATCTTCTGCACCATCACTTCGCGTTCGACCTGGTCGAAGGCGTAGCCGAGGGTCTTCATCAGCGAGTGCCTGCTCGGCCGCCACACCCCCTTCGTGGAGTACATCCCGCCCTCGTACCGGCCTATGACCCCGCCGGCCTCGCTCTTCTCGCCCAGCCAGCGCCACCACTTGGCCCGCTGCTGCCTCATCTCGTCCTCGGTGAGCAGCGTGTGATGAGCCGAGCCCGGCTCGCCGTCCGAGTGGACGCCGCCGGGCACACCGCGGGTGTAGTAGTCGTACTCGTCCTGGAGCTTGCCCAGCGAGTGCCCTATCTCGTGCGGGGTGATCAGCGAGGACAGCGCGTTGCCGCCCGACGCGGTCGCATAGGTGCCGCCCGCTCCGCCGTACGTGCCGCTGTTGGCGAGCGCGACGATCTGCCGGTTCGCGCCCGCGGTGCCAGGTATCAGGTCCGCGAGCGCCGTCGCCGCCGCGCTGTCGACGCTGAGCAGGCGCTGCACGCTGTCCGCATTGCAGCCGCCCCAGAAGCCCATGTTCAAAGGGGTGTCACGGCGCGGGTCGCCGAGGCCCGGGTCGCAGTCCACGCCGGACTCGGCCGACGGGAGCTCGACCGCCCACACATTGATGTACGACCGGTAGGAGGCGAACGGCTCCGTCGACCAGAGCACGTTGAGGTGGGTCTCGACATCCGCGCGGAACTTGGGCAGTTCACCGGCCGTGTAGCCGTCGCCCAGCAGTACCAGGTTGAACCGTTTGTCGGCGGGGCCGGTGGTCTGCACAGGCACGACCGTCGCGGCCTCGGCCACCGGCGCATCGGCCCGGGCGGCCGGGACGCCCGGGCCGAGGAGCAGCACGGCCAGGACGGCGCCCGCGGTGGCGAACAGACCGGCTCTGCGGATTCCTGCGACGGATGAGGTCATGGTGAGGGAGCGTAGTGATGAGTCCAACTCGTAGTAAAGGAAGGGCAGTTGGCGGCACGTCTCAGGAGAGGCGTATCAGCCGTCGGAGCCCCGCCGGACTCGCTGCGAATAACCGGTCGCCTTCGAGTTCGGGCATCGGTAGCTTCCGTGCTTTCGTCACAAGAACCGGAGGAACGGACATGGACAGCGAGTTGAGCGCGATGTGCGCCTGGAGGGAGGCAACGCGGAAGGCTTCCAAAGCTCGGGGCGAGGAGTATGCGACAGTCCTTCCGGACATCGGGTGGGACGTCGGCGCGCCGATGCCTCATGTCTTCAGCTCCGGCCACCAGGCCTTCGTGTTGTTCCACCTGGCGCAGCCTTCACCCGACTGGGACGGGACGTGGATCCGCGTGGTCGACCCCGCCGATCCGGCGCCGGCGGCTCTGGGCCTGATCGAGTTCGTCAGGCCCCACTCGGTCAAGTTCGGCGGCCCCAACGATGAGGTGCTCCACGGGCATCCCCTGTCCGAGCGGGGCCTGGAGGCCTACAGGGCCCACGAAGTCCACAACTCGCGCTGGATCACGGAGGAGGAGCGCATCAACTCCGTCCACAGCAACCACCAGGGCGGATGGCACCAGCGCATGCACCACTACGTGCTGGCGTTCCATGACGAGACCCTTGAATGCCTCGCCGCCGATCTGCGCCTGGAGCGGCTCACCTGTGCGTTCCCCGAGGCGGTCGCCCAGGTCGCCGCCAGACTCGTCGCGCTCCCATCCGACGACGACGCCGAACCGGAGGACTGACCGCTCCCGGAGCCCTGGGGCACATCTGGGCGGCACACGCCCCCTGGTCCCCAGCACCTCCGGATCCGGCACCGCGGGCGCGGCGGGCTGCACGTTGCACACCGTGACGCTGCCCATCGCCTTCGTGGAAGGCTGGAGCAAGTCCGCCCGGTGGACCGGTGTACCCGTCCGCGATCTGCTGGAACGCGCCGGAGCGGCCCCCGGAACGGCCGCGCGGGTGGTGTCGCTTGAGCGCCGCGCCCCACAGGGGCTGCCACGCCGTGCGCCTGCCGGTGGGTGCGCCGTTGCCTCCCCAAGCTCTCGCGCTTGACGGGGGCTGATCGAGGGCTCCTGGGGTGTCGGTGTGGTTCTCGGGGTGTTTGTCCGGGTGCTGGAAGGCTGGGTTCATGAAGCCAGCCGTGACCCAGGCCGCCGGCGAAGCACTGGCGCGGCACGCCTGGGGGGACGTGTTCGCGATCCTGTCGGAGGCCGATCGGCACCAGCCACTCGATCCGGAGGACCTTGAGCGGCTCGCGCTCGCCGCGCACCTGATCGGCAAGGATTCGGAGAGCGACGAGCTGTGGACGAGGGCCCACCATGCGTGGCTGACCCGTGGCGATGTGCCGCGGGCCGTCCGCTGCGTGTTCTGGCTCGGTCTGGACCTGGTGCTCAGCGGCGAGTGGGCCCGTGGCGCCGGCTGGACGGCGAGGGCACAGCGGCTCCTCGATGCCGGGCAGCCGGACTGCGTGGAGCAGGGGTACCTCCTGGCGCTGGAAGCGCTCCAGAACCATCTCGCAGGGGATGCGGCGACGGCCGAGGCTGTCGCCGAGCAGACGTTGACGTTCGCGACGCGGTTCGGGGACCCGGACCTGATGAATTTCGCCATGGTCTCCATCGGCGAGAGCCTGGTCAGGCTCGGCCGGGTGGAAGAAGGGGTCCAGCTTCTCGACGAGGCCATGGTTGCGGTGACGGCGGGTGAGGTGTCCCCGGTCGTGTCCGGGCTCGCGTACTGCGCGGTGATCTCGGCCTGCCGTGAAGCCTTCGATCTGCGCCGGGCCCGGGAGTGGACGGCCGAGCTGTCGCGGTGGTGCGCGGCGCAGGAGGAGCCGGTGCCCTGCCTGGTCCACCGCGTCGAGTCAAGGCCAACCGGTCGGACACGGAAGCCGGCTACCTGGCCACCATGGCGTCGGTTCCGTCTTTCGCCGAACGGGCCGCGGCGGCCACGCGAGTGGGACGTCTCGTCGGCATGGCGGTCCCCAACTTCTTCCGCAGGCCGTACGGCCCCGGCTGGGCACTGGTCGGTGATGCCGGATACCTCAAGGACTTCATCACCGCCCAGGGCATCCAGGACGCCTTCCGCGACGCAGAACTGTGTGCGCAGGCGCTTCACCAGACCTCTGCCGGCAGGCGGACGTTCGACACGGCGATGAAGGGCTACCAGGAGAGCAGGGACAGGCAGGTCATGCCGATGTACGAGTTCACCGCTCAGCTCGCCTCACTGGATCCGCCGCCGGAGATGCAACAGCTGCTCGGCGCGGTGTCGCGCAGCCGTCCGGCCCAGGACGGGTTCGCCAGGGTGGCGGCCGGGGTGACCTCGCCCGCGGAGTTCTTCGCGAACCCTACAGCGCGAAGGGACGGTCGCGACGGGCGTCGTGCAGCACCGAGCCCCACCACTCCAGCTGGTCGAGCAGCACCTTCGCCGCGCCGTTCGGGCCCTGTGGCTCGATGAGTGTGCCGTCGGGAGCGAAGAGCTCGAAGTAGCGCGGGAAGGACACGTAGTCGCGCAGTGTGTGCGCATGCAGTTCGCCGAAGACCTGCCGCAGCTGCTCGATCGCGAGCAGACCACCGCTGCCACCGCTGTACCCGACGAAACCGATCGGCTTGGCCTGCCACTCGGTGTAGTGCCAGTCGATCGCGGCCTTCAGCGAAGCGGGGAAGCTGCGGTTGTAGTCGGGTGTCACCACGACGATCGCGTCCGCCTCGCGGATCCGCCGCGTGAGGTCCGCCATGCCGTCCGGCCGCGGCAGATCGGGCTGCAGCGCCGGCGGTACAGGTGGCAGTTCCAACGGCAGCGGTGTGTCGGCGAGATCGACCAGGTGCGCCGTGAACCGGCCGTGCTGCTCGGCCTGTTCGACGAACCACTTCGCCACCACCGGGCCGAACCGGCCCTCCCGGACACTGCCGATGATCACTGCGAGATCAAGAGTTGCATCGGACATGGGTGTGCTCCTTGTCGGCATCGTGAACGTGCGGCCTTGGCACCGCACACCGGTCAACCTGCCGGTCGCGGCCGACCCGAGGAAGGCCGGGCGGAGGCTGGTAGTGGCAGGGCCACGATCCGCCCGGACCCGGCTGTTACGGTCGATGGGTGAGCGACAACGAGCTGGGCCTGTTCCTGCGCACCCGCCGCGAGGCCGTCACCCCCGCCGATGTCGGCCTGCCCACCGGCCCCCGCCGCCGTACGCCCGGGCTCCGCCGTTCCGAACTGGCCACGCTCGCCGGCGTCAGCGTCGAGTACGTGACCCGGCTCGAGCAGGGCCGCGACCGCCGGCCGTCCGCGCCCGTGCTTGCCGCGCTCGCCGACGCACTGCGGCTCACCCCCGGCGAACGCGTCCATCTGCACCGCATCACCAAGGCCGCGGAGGGAGGCTTCAGCTGCATGGGTGCCGCGATCCCGTCGCGTACGGTGCGACCCACCGTGCGTGCCCTGATCGACAGCCTCGAGCCGGCCCCCTCCGTACTGCTCAACCGGCTCGGCGAGATCCTCGCCTGGACCGAGGGCTACGAACGTCTCGCACGGCCCATAGGCCTGCTGGACGGCACCCCGCCGAACCTGGCCCGCTTCGTCTTCCTCGACGAGCGGGCCAAGGCCGCCTGTCCCGACTGGGACCAGGTCGCCGACGAACAGGTCGCAGCGCTCAAGCAGGGTCCCTTCCGCGCAGATCAGCAAGTCGCTCTCCTCGCAGACGAGTTGACCCTCATGGCCGGGGCCGCCTTTGCCGACCGGGCGGAGGCCTTGCCCGGCCTGCCGAAGGCGAACGGGATCACCCGGCTCGTCCACCCGCAGGCAGGTGAGCTGCGCCTGGCGTACGAAACCCTCGAACTGCCCGCGGACGACGATCAGCGCCTGGTCGTCCACCTCCCCGCCGACGACCTCACCGCCGCGGCCCTCGACCGTCTCCAGGGCCGTCGGCCGGGAGCGCTGCGGGCGGTCTCCGGCTGACGGGGGGTCCGGCGCCGCCCATCCGGCCTGATCCGACGACAGGCCCTACGGCCGGGTCAGATAGGCGAGTCCGGGATGCTCGGCCCGGTATCGGTCCAGCAGCCGCCGCGCCACGCTCACGGAGTCGACCAGGGGGTGCAGCGCGAAGGCCTTGACCGCGCTCGCCCGCGAACCGCTCTCCGCCGCCGCGAGCACCTCGCGCTCCACCGCCTTCACCGAGGCCACGAGACCCGCCGCGTGATACGGCAGCGGGTCGACCGCCACCGGATGCGCGCCGTTCACGTCCACGAGGCAGGGCACCTCGATCACGGCTTGCGCGTCCAGCACGGCCAGCGTGCCCTGGTTGCGGACGTTGAGGATCAGCGTCGTGCGCTCGTCGCGCGCGATCGCACGCATGAGGGCCAGCGCCACCTTCTCGTAGCCGCCCGACTCCAGATCGTCCTCGTCCCGCTCGCCGGTCCCCGCCGCCTCGCGGTTGGCCGCCATGTATGTCGCCTCGCGCTCCGCGAGCGTGCGGTGCCAGGTCGCCAGCGCGGGTGTGCCGGGACGCCGCATCTCCTCGTAGAAACCGGCTTGTTGGGTCCGAAGGAACGCGCCGCGTGTCTGCTTCGCCTCCTGGTAGGCGCGCACCGTCTCGCGGTTGAAGTAGTAGTAGTGCAGATACTCGTTGGGCACCGCGCCCAGCGACCGAAGCCAATCGGGCCCGAAGAGCCTGCCCTCCTCGAACGAGCCCAGAGCGTCGGTGTCCGCCAGCAGCCGCGGCAGCTCGTCGCGACCGCCCACGCGCAGCCCGCGCAGCCAGCCGAGGTGATTGAGGCCCACATAGTCGATCCAGGCCGTCGCCGGGTCGGCGCCCAGCGCCCGCGCGACCCGCCGCCCGAGCCCGACGGGCGAGTCACAGATGCCGATCACCCGGTCGCCCAGCACCCGGCTCATCGCCTCGGTGACCAGACCGGCGGGGTTGGTGAAGTTGATGACCCAGGCATCGGGGGCGAGCCCGGCGACCCGGCGCGCGATGTCCATGGCCACGGGGATCGTACGCAGCCCGTAGGCGATCCCGCCCGCGCCGACGGTCTCCTGCCCCAGCACGCCCTCGGCCAGGGCAACTCGTTCGTCGGCCGCGCGTCCTTCGAGACCGCCGACCCGGATCGCGGAGAACACGAAGTCCGCACCGCGCACGGCCTCGTCGAGGTCACGGGTCACCACGACCCGGGGCGCGTCCGGGTGTGCGGCGGCCTGTTCCGCGAGCACCCGGGCCACCGCGTCGAGCCGGTCTGCGTCCACGTCGTGCAGGGTGACCCGGGTGACACGGCCCTCGCCGCGATCGGCGAGCAGCGCCCCGTACACGAGGGGCACGCGGAATCCGCCGCCGCCGAGAATCGTGAGCTTCATGCTGTTACGCTACTCGGCGGCCGGCGGCCCTCAGCCCAGGTCGAGCGCGTTGCGCAGCCCCAGCCGGTAGCGGATGCGGTCGTGGCGCTTGAGGATCTCCAGCTCCGGGGCGCGGAACATCGGCGTGATCGTGCAGCGGGCCGCTGCCGAGCCGTCGCGGTCGAGAAGGGCGTTGACCGCGGCGCGCGCCGAGGCGTTGGCGCCCTCCATCGTCGCCAGGTCGATGTCGACGGACACGTAGTCGCCGGCCAGGAAGAAGTTGGGGATCGCGGTCGCCGCCTGCGGGCGGTTGTGGAAGGTGCCGACCGGGTGGATGAGCAGCTCGTCGTCGTTGGTGGGGTTCGGGGTGCCGAGGCCGTCGACGCCCGGGTCGAGGTACCAGGAGTGCAGGGCGCCGTCCTTGAGCACGGTCTTGCCGGTGTCGTTGACGGCCGCTTTCAGCTGAGCCCATACCTCCCGCGCCACCTCGTTGCGCGTGCACTGCTTGGCGGTCTTGCCGTACAGGATCCCTGGCTGGTCCCATTCGGAGATGTCCACGGACAGGCAGTCCACCGCGACACCGTCGCCGTAGTCGGCGGGGAAGTCCCTTTCCGGCCAGTGTCCGGCCTGCTGAATGGCCGTCAAGGACCAAGGTGAGTCGATGCAGTTGAAATGTCCGTGCAGGAGCGGTGCCCGCTCGGTGAGGTAGAACTGAATGCCCGTCATCCAGTCCGTCTCCAGCTTGTCGCAGCGCCCGAGCTGCGGGTCGGCCGCCCGCAGTGCCGGGCCCCAGGTCCGCCGCGCATGCTCGACAGGCATCGCGGAGACATAGTGGTCGGCGGTGACGGATGTGCGTACACCCTGCGGGTCTTCGATCACCGCGGCGGCGACGCGCCCGGATCCGTACTTCACCTCCCGTACGGTCCAGCCGATACGGAACTCCACGCCCAGATTTCTCAGATGCTCCACCCACGGGTCGATCCAGGCCTCGTTGGTCGGGGCGTTGAGGATCCGGTCCAGGGGCCCGTCGGCGCCGCGTCCGAGCGCGTTGAAGATGAAGGCTTCGAGGAGCGAGGCGACGGTGCGGGTGCTGGCCTCCTCGGCCTTGGTCGCCACGATGTTGCGGGTGACACCGACGGCGAGGATGCGCTGGTAGTCGTGGCTCATCTGCCCGGCCCTGACGAAGTCCCACCAGGGCTTGTACTCCCATGTCCCGTTGCGCCGTTCGTCGCAGCTGGTGAAGAAGACCAGTACGCGCCCCACGAAGTACGCCGCCTCGTGGGGCGGGATGCCGCGGACGGTCTCCAGCAGGCCCGTGAGAGCCCGGCGGATGTCGTCGAGGGAGAGGTCGGCCGGCTTGTGTCCGGGCCAGGGGAGGGGGAGGCGCAGATCCTCACGCCCGGTGCGGGCGAACGACATCTCGGGCGGCGCCACCAGGTTGTCCCACACCCCGTTGGCGTTGCCGGGGAAGGGGATGCGGCGCATCGTGTCCGGCAGGTTGTGATAGATGCCGGGGATGAAGCGGAAGCCGTGCTCCGCGGGTAACGCGCGGCGTCCGCCCTTGGCGCTGTTCGGGACGTCCATGCTGCGGGCCTTGCCGCCCAGCGCCCGGCGCTCGTACACGGTGACCTTGAAACCGCGCTCGGCCAGCTCGTGCGCGGCGGTCAGCCCGGCGACGCCGCCGCCGAGCACGGCGACGGACCGGACACCGCCGGCCGCGACGGACCGGACGCCTTCGGCTGCGGCAGCTGTGCCGGCCGCCCCTGCCGTGGCCAGCGCGGCACTGCCGCCGACCGCGGCCGTCCCCGCAATGAACGTTCGTCGTGAGGTGCCCGACCGATCCATAACCGATCCCCTTACCCGACGGTAACTGTCGCGTCCGGCGCAGGAGCATACGGAGATCCCCCACGCCCCGGAAGCGCTCTGTGGGCCCGTTCGCGCATTGGCTGGAAAATGGAGTCATGGCCCGACACATCTCACGTCCCAAGCGGACTGCCGCCCCCGCTCTCACCGCGGACTCGCCCTGCCCGTGCGGGCTTCCCGCGACCTACGCGGAGTGCTGCGGCCGCTTCCACAGCGGCGAGGAGTCCGCCCCCACCGCCGAGCACCTGATGCGCTCCCGCTACAGCGCCTTCGCCGTCCAGGACGCGGCGTATCTGCTGCGCACCTGGCATGCCTCGACCCGGCCCCGGCATCTGGAGCTGGACCCGGCTATGCACTGGGCGAGCCTGGAGATCGAGGAGGCGACGGACGGAAGCGCGTTCCACGCGAAGGGCACGGTCACCTTCCGCGCGCGCTACCGGCACCACGGCAAGCGCGGCGAACTGCACGAGCGCAGCAACTTCCAGCGGCAGAACGGGGTGTGGGTGTACGTGGACGGCACGTTCATCGACGGCACATGAGGGCCGGGGCGCCGGCACTCCAGGTCGGCTGCGACTCCCCGGCGGAAACCGGATGGACGACGGTGCGCGGCACGGATACTGTCCTGTCTTCCGACCAGTCAGCCGCATCCGCCGGAGAACGATCCCGATGACCAGCCGTCCCGCAACGACCACCCTCTGGCGCCCGACCGGCCCCAAGGAGCTCGAGCTGGTACGGGAGTTGGAGTTCCGGGCCTGGCCGCCGCGGCTGCCGGAGCAGCCGATCTTCTACCCGGTTCTCGACGAGGACTACGCGATCACGATCGCGCGGGACTGGAACGTGAAGCACGACGGGGCCGGCTTCGTCACCCGCTTCCAGGTCGAGTCCGGGTTCCTGACCCGGTACCCGGTACAGCAGGCCGGCGGGCGGACCATTCTCGAACTGTGGGTTCCCGCCGAGGAGCTCGGCGACTTCAACGCGCACATCGTCGGGACGATCGAGGTCGTCCACGAGTTCCACTGAGACCACCGGGCCGCGCCGGGCGACGTCGCTCGGGACCGCTCGTCCGGCGATCCGAACGATGCGGCTCAGTCGAGGACCACCCGAGCGATCAGTTCGGCGACCCTGGCCGGCTGATCCGTCATCACCATGTGGCCCGCGTCGGGCACGGTGACCATGGTCACGCGGGTCATGGCGGCGAGCTCGTCGTGCTCCTCGTCGGTCAGCCCGATCTCGTCGCGGTCGCCGCGTACGACCCATGCCCGCGCGCCCGACTCGCGCAGCCGGGGGACCAGCGATCCATGGTGGTCCAGATAGTCGAAGTAGTGCCGGACGATCTTGCGGCAGACCGGCGGGTCGTTCTTCTTCAGCTCGGCGATCAGCTCGTCACGACTGGCCCCGGGCAGGCTCTCCGCCATCGCATGCGGTGTCATGTGCACCATCGCGGACCAGGCCAGGGCCCCGATTCCGGGCACTCGGCCGAGGCGGTCGGCGACCTCGAGCTCCTTGAACTCGTCCGGACGCGAGAACGTCGGGGACAGCAGGACGACAGGGCCCGTGAAGTGTCCGCCGGCGGCCATCTCCAGGGCGATGTTGGCGCCGAGGCTGTGGCCGACCACGGCATCGCATCCGCGCTGCGCGGCGAGAGCGCCGTAGAGCGCCGCGTAGGTCTCCATACGCGGATCCTGCGGGGCGGGGGTGCCCGCGAAGCCGGGGATCGTCACCGCGGCCAGCCGCACCGGCGCCCCGGCGAGCGCCGGTGCGCCCATCAGGCCGTCATAGAACGCCGTGCTGAGCATCGCACCCGGCAGCAGCAGCACGGTGTGCGGGGCGTCGGCGGGCCCTGACTCGTGGATCTGCCATGCGTGGAACTCCTCGGTACTGCTCACGACCGGACCTCCGTCTACGCCTGCGGCCGGCCCACAGTGTGGCGTGCCGTCGGTCGCGCTCCGGCGACCCTGACCCGAACGCGGCATGTCACGGCGCGGGTGTGTGCCTGCCCGGCGGATGCGTAAGAATGGGAACGTGAGTACGAATACGGGGGAGTCCCGCCCGCCTTTGAGTGCGGCCATGACGGGGTCCGAGTTGCTGCGCTGGTACTGGACGCTGGCCGAGCTGACGGGGCTGGCCCGGTCGACGGGCGTTTCGACCGCAGGCGGGAAGGCGGAACTCACCGCTCGCCTGGCCGCCGCCCTCGACGGAGCACCGCCGCCGGCCGAGGCGCTGCCCACGCCCGCCCGCCGCTCCCGGGCTGTCCCGCAGCTTGCCGCGCCGGTGGATGCCGGCACGGTGATCCCGGAGGGGCAGCGGTGCAGCCAGGTGCTCCGCGCCTTCTTCGCCGCCCGGATCGGTCCGGCGTTCCGCTTCGACGCCTTCATGCGCGCGTTCATCGCCGAGAGCGCGGGCCGGACGCTCGGTGACGCCGTACAGCACTGGTACGACACGCGGGAGCAAGCGGCGAGGCCCCAGGAAGTCGGCGCCCAGTTCGAGTTCAACCGCTTTCTGCGGTCCTGGCATGCCGAGCATCCGTCGGGCACTCGCGCCGAGGCGCTGAACGCCTGGCGGGCGCACCGGGCGACGCCGAAGGGCGAGGCCGGGCCGTGATGCCGGCGGCGACGCGGTCGGTGGATACCCGGTCCTGGGCTGATCCGGCGCGGTGGGATGGCCTCGCGGGCTGAGTGAAGGGCCGCCCCAACGTGGGCGGCCCCTGGATCGCCGGAGCGATCGCCGCGACAGCGTGACGGCGGGTACTACCAGCCGCGGCCGGGCTTCACCGTCAGTCGCGGGTTGTATGCGGCCAGTACCTTGTTCGCCCGGGCCAGCGTGGACAGTGCGTGCTCCCGGTCCGCCCGGTCCTCGGCACACAGCGGGCCACGGAAGCGGTGCACCTCGCGCGCCGCGCACTCTGCTTCGATCTCCGCCTGGAGCACATGTGCCGGCATGCAGGAGCCGATCAGTACGGCGACGCGATCGGGGATCGGCACGGGGATGAGGGGGGAGGCGGTCACGGCTTGTCCTTCTCTGCTTCTCTGCTCCACCCCTCCATTCCTACAGAAGGGGCTTCCGGGTCTGTCTGCGGGGATGTCTCCGTGCTGCAACCGTTCTCGGATCATCCGTTGCTTCCCGTCACCTTGCCGATCGCGTCCCGATCGGACTGGTCAGGGAACCCGGAGTCGTACGAGATGCGCAGTGCACGCCTCGCCGCGCCGGCTGCCTGTGGCGGCACCGCCGACATACCTTACGCGAACGCCGGCCAGGACCTCGCACCGGTGGTGCTCCGGAGCCACGGCGACGACGGATGCCGACGTACCGCCAAGTCACCGCGACCGCAAAGAGGTTGGCGGTCGCCGAGCCGGAGGCGGGCGGCCGGGTCGCGATCATGTCCCGTACCCGCTACGAGTGACCGCGCTCGACGTCGCGATCCGGGCGCCGGGCGGCCGCATCGTTCCGATGTGCGCCACATCCTCCGCCTACCAGGGCAAATAGAACTTTCAGGACAGCTGCGCCGGTCACCTGGTCGCCGAGAACCATGAGCGCACCGGCACTGTGGCCACCGCCACACCGCATCCTGGCGAACCTCCCCCGTCCGGAGGTCCGGCGGCGGTGCCCCGGACCACCCTCACCGCGCTCGGCCGGGTGATCCCCGGCGAGATCGAGGGGGTCCAACGGTGACGGTCACCGTGACCGCCGTTCACCCGCCCGGAGCCGACAGCACCTCGGACAGGTCGTACCGCACCGGCTCCTCCAGCTGGGCATAGGTGCAGCCCGCGGCTTCACGGTCGGGCCGCCACCGCCGGAACTGCGCGGTGTGCCGGAACCGGTCGCCCTCCATGTGGTCGTAGGCGACCTCCACCACCCGCTCGGGCCGCAGCGCCACCCATGACAGGTCCTTCTTGCCCGACCAGCGGCTCGGCGCGCCCGGCAGCCGGGCACTCTCATGGGCGCTCTCGTCCGCCCACGCAGCCCACGGGTGACCCTCCGGCGGATCCATCCGCAGCGGCTCCAGCTCCTCGACCAGCTCCTCGCGCCGCTTCGCCGAGAACGCGGCGCACACCCCGATGTGCTGGAGTGCACCCGAATCGTCGTACAGGCCCAGCAGCAGCGAACCGACGATCGGCCCGCTCTTGTGGAAGCGGTAGCCCGCCACCACCACGTCGGCCGTGCGCTCGTGCTTGACCTTGAACATCAGGCGGGCGTCAGGGCGGTACGGCAGATCGAGCGGCTTGGCGATGATCCCGTCGAGGCCCGCGCCCTCGTACTGCTCGAACCACTGCTGGGCGAGTGCGACGTCCGTGGTGGCCGGCGCCAGATGGACGGGCGGCCGGGCCCCGGCCAGTGCCTCGGTGAGCATCACCCGCCGCCGCTCGAGCGGTGCGTCGAACAGGGAGTCGTCGCCGAGCGCGAGCAGATCGAAGGCGACGAAGCTCGCGGGCGTCCGCTCGGCCAGCATCCGCACCCGCGAATCTGCGGGATGGATGCGCTCGGTGAGCCGGTCGAAGTCGAGGCGGCCCTCATGGGCGATGACGATCTCGCCGTCGACGACCGACCGGGCCGGCAGCTGGGTGCGCAGCTCGTCGACCAGTTCGGGGAAGTAGCGCGTGAGCGGCTTGCCCGTACGGCTGCCGATCACCACCTCGTCGCCGTCCCGGTGCACGATCGCCCGGAAGCCGTCCCACTTGGCCTCGTACTGCATCCCGGGCGGGATCTTCTTCACGGCCTTGGCGAGCATCGGCTTCACGGGGGGCATCACCGGCAGATCCATAGGGCGATTGTCCGGTATGCGAGGACTCTCGGCACGGCCTACGCTGGCGGGCATGGCCGCAGCGGTGGAGCTGGAAGTGGGCGAGCGGACCGTCCGTGTGTCCAATCCCGACAAGGTGTACTTCCCTGAGCACGGCTACACCAAGCTGGACATGGTCCAGTACTACCTGGCCGTCGGCGACGGCATCACCCGCGCGCTGCGCAACCGCCCCACCACGCTGGAGCGCTACCCCGACGGTGTGACCGGCGAGTCCTTCTTCCAGAAGCGCGCCCCCAAGTACCTCCCCGAGTGGATCCCCACCGCGCACATCACCTTCCCCAGCGGCCGGTCCGCGGACGAGATGTGCCCGACGGAACCGGCCGCGGTCCTGTGGGCGGCCAATCTCGGAGCCGTCACCTTCCACCCGTGGCCCGTGCGACGCGAGGACACCGACCACCCGGACGAGCTGCGCATCGACCTCGACCCGCAGCCGGGCACCGAATACGCCGACGCAGTGCACGCCGCCCACGAACTGCGCGACGTGCTCGACGGGGCAGGTCTGCGCGGCTGGCCCAAGACCTCCGGCGGACGCGGTCTCCACGTGTTCGTGCCGATCGAGCCGCGCTGGACCTTCACCCAGGTCCGGCGCGCCGCGATCGCCTGCGGGCGGCAACTGGAACGCCGGATGCCCGACCGGGTGACGATCAAGTGGTGGAAGGAGGAACGCGGGCAGCGCATCTTCGTGGACTACAACCAGACTGCCCGCGACCGCACCATCGCGTCCGCCTACTCGGTCCGCCCCCGCCCGCACGCCCCGGTCTCGGCACCGCTTCGCTGGGACGAGATCGACGACGCCGTGCCGGAGGACTTCGACATCAAGTCGATGCCCGCGCGCTATGCCGAAGTGGGCGATGTCCACTCCGACATGGACGACCAGCGTTTCAGCCTGGAGAGCCTGCTGGAGCTGGCCGACAAGGACGAGGCGGAGCACGGACTGGGCGATCTGCCGTACCCGCCGGAGTACCCGAAGATGCCGGGGGAGCCGAAGCGCGTCCAGCCGAGCCGGGCCAAGAAGGACGACGCCGAGCCCGCCGAGTAGGGGCAGGGCCCGCGCCGACGCTCCGGATGAGCCCGCCTCTCGACGGCGAGGCCACCCGGAAGCCTCCGGCCCCGTGACCGGTCCTGCCCGGACCGGACGGGAGCCGTGGAGCGAGGGCGCCGAGCACCTCCGGCCGCGACGACCACATCGGAACGCCGGCCCGGCGTCCGGCCCGCGGGGGACGGTGACACTGCCGTACCGCTGGGGGTCGGCCGGTTTCCGGGGCGGGCCGGTGCGCGCACCACGTCGAGGACGACGGTGTGGGCGAGTCCGTCCTCCGCACGGCGCCTCAGAGCCCATCGCCCCGCCGCGGCCGGGCATGTCCGCCGCAGAAGCCGGCGGCACCGGTCACAGTGATGGGGGGTCCGGCCGGTCATCGGAGGGTCTCCGGGCGGTCCGGACCCGTCAGGCCCGCGGGAGCGGACGGCCGGCGCGTACCGTGAGGGTCCGCCAGCTGGGCAGGGCCGCCCTGCGGTCGGCCTCGGCCCGCACCACGACCGGGCGGTACGGCGCCAGGGCCTGGAGCACATCGGCCAGCTGGACCCGGGCGAGCCTGGCCCCCGGGCAGGTGTGCTGCCCCGCGCCGAAGACCAGGTGGGCGACGTCGGGAGTGGCGGGACGCCGGGCGTCCGGTGCGCTCCGGTGGGCGCCGACGGCGTGCCGGGCGACCAGCAGGAGCCGGTCACCGGCGCGCACCGGGCAGCCGCCCGCCGCGCCGTCCGCCGCGGCCACCCGGGGCAGCAGCGGAGAAGCGGCCGTGACGCGCAGCAACTCGTCGGCCAGGGGCCCGCGCAGGGCGTCGTCCCCGGCCTGGTCCCACAACCGGGCGTCCGCACACCAGGCAGCGGCCCGGGGCAGCGCCGCGACCGTGGTGTTCACGGCGGCGACCGCCACCATCGCGGACAGCGCGTCGTCCCCGGTGCCGAGCAGCTGCCGCAGCCGAGCCGTCGCCCGCGCCGCCTCGGCCCGGGCTCCCCGGCGGGGCAGCCCCGGCAGCTCGCTGCGGATCGAGGCGGCGGCAGCATCGGCGGCGGCAGCGGCCACGGCGGACGGGGACGCGCCCGAGCCGGTCAGCGCGCAGACGACCGAGCCCGACAGCTCCCGGGCGAGCGCGACGAGGTCCACCTCCTCGCCCGTGGCCAGCGGTTCGAGCCGTCGCACGAGCCAGGGCTGCCACACCGCCCGCAGTCGCTCGACGCCGAGCGCTCCGAGATCCTTCGCCAGAGCACGTCGCCCGGACCGGTGTTCGTCGCCCTCCTGGTCGAACAGCATCCCGCCGTACGGCTGTTCCGCCGGACTCAGCGCGGACCGTGCCGCTGCGCCCGTGGTTCCGGCCGCCGTACGGTCGAGAGGCAGGCGGGTCAGCACCTCGCGGTACGCGTCCGCGTCGTTCACCAGCAGCGTGCGTCCGATCCGGAGCACAGGGCGGCGGCGGGCGGCCGCGAGGAGAGCGAACAGGACGGGGTGACTGCGCAGATACACCTGCCGGTCCCGGCGCCGGGCCCGTGCAACGCCGGTGCCGCCCGCAGCCGGCACCGGATCCTGACGAACGGCAGCACTCATCCGAGACGTACCGCCGCGAGCTCTGCCGTGGCCGCACGGTCCGGCTTGCGTGAGCGGCCGGACAGCGGGACGGGGGCGAAGAGCAGCGCGTCGGGCCGCGCGGAGCCCATCCGCCGCATCGGGTCGGCGAGCGCGGACCGCAACTGCTGCTCCGTGTAACCGGGCCGGGGCTCGACGACGGCGACGAGCCGTTCGTCGCCGTCGCCCGCGGGCACACCGACGAGCACGGCCAGTTCCACACCCGGCACGTGCAGGGAGGGTTCGTACAGGCCTGGATAGATGTTCTCGGCGCGGCGCAGCACCATGTCCTTGCAGCGGCCCTCCAGAACGATCCGTCCGGCGGTGTCCAGGTGGGCCCGGTCGCCGGTGCGCACCCAGGGGTCCGGGTCGTCGCCCAGGCAGCGGTGCCGGGCCGCGGCCCCGGCGAGCAGCAGCTCGCCCGCGTCGTCCGTCCTGGCCTCGACGCCCGGCAGCGGCGCGCCGACGAGATCGCCCGCACCGTCGTACGCAGCCTTCTGCCTGGACTCGACCGCGGCGACGGGGAAGAGTTCGGTGAGCGCGTACACGCCCCAGGCCTCCGCCGCGCCGGCCTTCCGTACGCGGTCGAGCAGTTCGGCACTCGCGGGCGCCGAGCCCGTCCACACCCGGCCGGTGAAGGGGGCCCCGGCGCGCAGCGCGTCCCTGAGCTGAGGTGGAGTCAGATAGGTGCCCTGGGGCCGTAGCCGGTGGAGCTGCCGGGCGAGGATCCGGGGCGAGCGGGTCGGGAGCGCGACCGGTGCCCCCTGCGTCAGAGCCGGCACGAGGACGAAGAACGTACCGCCGACGACGGGTTCGTCCGGGTGCGCGGAGAAGAGGGCGCGGACCGTGTCCATGCCGGCGGACAGACTGGAGCGGGTGTGCACGACCGCCTTCGGGCGGGACGTCGTACCGGACGTGAAGACGATGACCGCGTCGCCGTCACCGTGGTCGGTCACCGGGATGCGCGTCCGCGCCGCTTCGAGCGCGGGTGCACAGCCGGGCAGCCTGCGGCCCACGGTCGCGACCGGAGCGAGCTCGGCCAGATCGGGCAGCGTGAGGCGGGCCCGCGCTGCCAGTGGCCGGGCCCAGCCGGCGACCGCCTGTGCGGTGGCATCGGCCAGCACGAGCGAGGGGCGGGCGAGTGAGAGCCGAGAGCGCAGCACGTCCGGGCCGGCGCCGGGATCCAGCACGGCGCCGCGCAGCCCGAGCCGCCACAGGGCGAGCAGGACGGCGAGCGCCCGAGGGCCGGGACGCACCGCGACGCCGACGGTGTCCCCGGTGCGCAGACCGCGTGCGTACAGCGATGAGGCGTACGCGTCGGCAAGCCCGGCGAGTTCACCCCGGGTCGCCCGCACCCGGACATGCCCGGTCAGCGTCGCGCCGAACACGGCCGGCCGTTCCGGGGCGGAGCGCAGCGCGTGGTCGAGAAGGTCGAGCATCAGGAGCCATCCACGGGTAGGTGACGGTGGGCGGGGGGACGAAACCGGAGCGCGGGCCGGCGAGGGCGGCGAGAGCCTAGGCGGGGCCGGCCACGCCGCCACCGGCCTTCGGACCGCGGCTGCGACCGACGGGCGCACCACGTCCCGGCCGCCGGCGGAAGGGCGGATCCCCGAAGGCAACAGCGCGCACGGCCCGCAGACAGCCGGTCCGTTCGGACCCTGCGACGCGACGGCGCATGCGCGGGGCGCGGCCGTTCGGCGTACGGCCGAGGCGCGCCGGCGACCCTGAAGGGCCGAGGCGCGCGACGGTCCGCGAGCGGATGGTGCGTAGGAGCTGTGACGCCGTGGCGCAAGCGCTGCGCGGCAGGGACGTTTCAGCGGGGGTCGTCCCCGCGCCCGCCGCTGCCGCGGTCCAGATACCAGCGGGCCGTACCCCTGATGCCGTATGCGCCGAGCCGGCGCGTGGAGTTCTCCACGACCATGGCCCGGCAGTGCACGATCCGGTCCGTCTGCCGCCGCACCCGGTTGAGGAACAGACGGTCCGTGGGCGACGGTCGCCGGGGCATGCCGCCCGCGGCGAGGTACAGGCCGGCGGTGATCGCCATGTTGTTCCCGGCGTGCATGCGGTACGGCGCCAGGTAGCCGTTCCTGCGGGCATGGGCGGGCCTGAACCGGCCGAACAGGGCGGCAAGGCGCACCAGAAGGGCGAAGCCGGTGCGGCCGAGCGGCCCGTGTTCGTCGTGCCGGGCCACGATCCGGCCGCACACCATACGCGGCTCGGCGGGCGTGCCCCGGTCGGTGAGCGCGGCACGGGCCGCGGCCGTCCAGCCGGGCCGTGGCAGGCAGTCGGCGTCCGTGCGTGCCAGCAGGGTCGCACCCCGGTCGATCGCGTGCCGGAACCCGGTGTCGACGGCGCAGCCCACACCCTTCGCGGGCTCGTCGAGCACCTCGACGGGAAACGGTGCGCGCCCGGCGAAATCCCGGGCGATGGCGCCCGTACGGTCCGTCGAGGCGTTGTCCACCACGAGCAGTGTGAAGTCACGGTCCTGCTGGGCGGCAAGGGCGCCGAGGGTACCTGCGAGCCTTGCCTCCTCCTGGTGCGCGGGCAGGATCACCCACATAGTGCCGTGGCCCTTCACGACTTCTCCCAGATCATCGTCATGATGCTGATGCCGCCCCCGAGGCCCACGAACAGCACGCGGTCGCCGGGAAGCAGCTCCTCGTACGCCTGCTCCAGCTGGACCCCGATGCTTGCGCTGGCGATGTTGCCCAGTTCCGGGACGGTGATCACCAGCTTCTCCGCCGGTACCCCGGTCAGTTCGGTGAAGCGCTCCAGATACGGCACCGTCACCTGGTGCACCAGTACCTTCGCGAAGCAGCTCCAGTCCAGTCCGTTGCGGTGCAGCGTGCGTTCGACGACCGAGGTGCCCGTCTTCTCGAAGACGCCGCGCAGTTCATGGCCGTCACCACGGAAGTACGTGTGGTCGTCGCCGCGCGGATGCCGGGAGCCGCCGCCGGGGATGCCGCCGACGTCCCAGTGCTCCGAACGCGTCTCGGTGTCCACGTCGAGAATGCCGCCGCGCTCCACCGCCTCCAGGACGACCGCCGCGCCCGCGTCGCCGAAGGTGTAGCCCGCGAAGCCGTCGCGGAACGCCGCGAGATCGGCGGGCGCCCGGCGTACCGCACGGCTCGGGGTCTCACCGGTCACGACCAGGGCGCGCCTGGCCCGGCCCGCCTGGATCATGACGCGGGCGAGGTCGATCCCGTTGATGAAGCTGTTGCAGGCGTTGGTGACATCGAGGGCGTGTGCCTTCGAGCCGAGTTCGGCCTGCACGATGTGCGCCGTGGCGGGCTCGACCATGTCGCGCGACGCGGAGGCGAAGAGCAGCAGGTCGATGTCGTGCGGGTCGAGAGACGCGGCGGCCAGCGCCCGGCGGGCGGCGCGAACCGCGAACGTCGACGCGTGTTCGTCGTCGGCGGCGACGCGGCGCGTGATGATTCCGGTGGCCTGGGCGAGCAGCGTCGGCGGCAGGGCCCTGCCGAGTCCGCGCGCCGCTTCGTGCAGCAGGCTCTGCGATGTCAGTACCGCGTCCGGCAGCGCGCTGCCGACGGCGGTGATTCCGACCCGCGGACGCGGATCGCTCGTCTGTTTGAGCATGTGTTGATGGTTTCAGGCCATGATCCGCCGGACCTGAGTACGGCGGCTCAATTCCCGGTGCCCGAAGGTGAGTAGGGGCGCGGATGGCGGCGCGCGAAGAGGGCCGGGTGCCACCCCCTCTTGGAGAGTGGCGCCCGGCCCGGCTTCGTATCCGGTCACAGCTCCTTGATGCGGATGTTGCGGTACGAGATCACATCGGTCGTGCCGTGGACCTGGAGGCCGATGTAGCCGGTGGCGTAGCGCCGGCCGTCGGTGCCAGGGTCGTCGGCGCGGGGCGGGGTGAAGACCTGGCCCCCGGCGTTGTCGAACTCGTTGATCAGGACTCCGTTGCGGAACACCGAATAGTGCTGACCCTCCACCCTGATCTCGTAGTCGTTCCAGGTGCCCTTCGGGGTCACTCCGGCGCCGCCGAGCCCGACCCGGTCGAAGCCGTAGACCGAACCCGTCTTGTACATGTCGCCGTCAGGCCGGTCCAGTACCTGCACCTCATGGCCGTACTTGATCGCGACCCACTCGGGACGGGACTCCTCCGGGTTGCCGTGGACGTACGGGAAGCGCACGAAGACACCGCTGTTGGCGTTGCCGGTGCCGGGGGCGTCGTCGCGCCACTGCAGTTTCAGCGAGAAGTCCCCGTACTGCCGCTGCGGGAACCACAGCATGCCGAGACCGCCCTTGGTGGTGCCGCTGGTCATCGACCCGTCGGCGCTCAGGCCGAACGAACCGCCGCCCACGTGCTGCCACTTGGCGAACGAGCCCGGCGTGCCGTCGAAGAGATCGCGATAGCCGGTGTTCTGCCCCGGCTTGCCGAGACCGGACTGTTTGGCGGCCCGGTAGATCTTCTTGTGCTCACGCTGGTCGATCACACCGTCGGTGAGCAGTTTGTCGAGCACCGTGTCCACGTGCCTGAGGAACAGGGCGTGCGAGGACCAGTCCTTCTCGTCCTCGATCAGCTCGTTGACGGTGCAGCGGCTGCGGGTCATCCGGTTGGGTACACCGGTGTCCACCGTGCCGACGACGACGGTCAACCGCTCGTCGAACTCGGGGCAGTTGGGCGCGGGGACACCGCCGCCCTCGGCGATCGTGAAGGACACGCTCTGCGCGGCGGCTGTGTTGCCGGCCTTGTCCGTCGCCCGGTACAGCACCGTGTGGTGGCCGACCCGGTCGACGATCACCGGTGTGGTGTAGGCGAGATACGGGCCGCCGTCGAGCGAGTACTCGACCTTGTCGAGACCCGACCCGGTGTCGGCCGCCACGACCGTCACCTTGGCGCTGGTGATGTACGCGCCGTCGGAGTTCTTCTCGCCCGAGACGCCTGCCGTCATCTCCGGCGGCGTCGTGTCCTCGGCCGGCGGCTCGACGACCGTGAAGTCGACGGACTTCTCCGCGGCCGCGTTGCCCGCCTTGTCGGTGGCCTTGAACCGGACCTTGTGCGAGCCGGTCTCGTGCACCATCACCGGTGAGGTGTACGGCTGCCAGGCGCCGTCCGCCCCGAGCGCGTACTCGATGGTGTTGACGCCCGAGCCGGTGTCGGAAGCGGACACGGTGACCGTCGCCATCCCCAGATACCGGCCCTGCCCGTCCTTCTCGCCGCTCACCGTCGCAGAGGTCTCCGGATCGGTGGTGTCGTCCGTCGGCGGAGCGGCCACGGCGAAGTCGACGGACTTCTCCGCTGCGGTGTTGCCCGCCTTGTCCATGGCGCGGTATCGGATTCTGTGGGTGCCCACCTGGTCCACGACCACGGGGGTCGTGTAGGCCTGCCAGGGGCCGTCCGCCCCCACCGCGTACTCGATCCTGTCGACACCCGAGCCCGCGTCGGTCGCGCCCACGGTCACGGTGGCCTGGCCGATGTACGCGCCGTCCGCGTTCTTGTCGCCGTCGAGCCTGACCGTCGTCTCGGGAGCGGTGGTGTCCTCGCCGCTGCCCTCGGTGACGGTGAGGATGCCCTGCATCGCTCCGTGGCCGGGGATCGTGCACTTGAACAGATACCGGCCGGGCGTGAGCGTGACCTCGGCGGTGTGCCGGCCGCCCATGTCGTCGTTCGGATTGGCGAGGATGTTCAGCGGCACATCGTGGTTGTACTCGGGGTCGGACACATCGAAGGTCAGCGTGTGCGGCATTCCGGTGGTGTTGCCGGTCGCCCTGCTGTTCTCGAACACGATCGTGGTCGCGCCCGCCACCGCGGTGGTCGGGAACGACAGATAGCGCTCGATGGAGTCGCCGGCCGTCCATGTCAGTACCTGGGCGGCGGCCGCTGCCCGGTCGTTGTCGGTCCTGCCGTACGCGGCGGCGGAGGTCAGTGCGAGGACCGTCACCACGGCAGCCACAAGTGCCGTCCAGAAACTCGCCGTTCTGCGTCCGAGTCTCACCGATCCGCCGCCTTTCTTGCCAACTGGTCCGCGGTCGGCGTCGCCTCGCCGCCCTTGTAGGTCACGTGCCACAGCGCGGACCTGGAGTCTGAGGTGAAGAAGCCGCGCCCGTAGTCCAGGACGTACAGCGAGCCGTCCGGAGCGAACTTCCAGTCCATGAGATTGCGGATGCCGTTGGCCCCCACGGGGATGATCTTCTTCAGGGATTCGGCGTGGACCGGGAGGCCGCCCTTGCCCACGGTTCTGGGATCGGTGAGCACCGCGTGCCTCGGCTGGTCGCCGTCGTAGAAGTCACCGACGAACCACTTCCCGTCCCAGTACGACGGCCACTTCACGGTGCTGGTGCTCGCCGCGTCGTAGCGGTAGACGGGACCGTTCATGGTGGCCTGGCCGCCGCCCTTGAGCCAGGGCAGCAGGAGCTTCTGTTCCTCCGTCCTGTAACTCGGGATGCCGTTCGCGTCCCGCGGGTAGTCGACCCCGCCGCCCTGCGGCGAGTACCAGATGGTGTTGGAGGTGACGGGCGGCAGATTCACCAGGCCGTCGTTGTTCGGGGACTCGTTCTTCGGCGCGTCGCAGTTGTACCAGCCGAGCGGCTTGCCGGGATCCGGCAGATTGCGGTCGCGGTAGGGCTGCTTGTTGCCCATGCAGTACGGCCAGCCGTGGTTGCCCGCCTTGGTGATGGCGGCGAAGGTGTCGTACTTGGCCGGACCCCAGGTGGTCGACGGCGCACCGGCGTCCGGGCCGACCCAGCCCGCATAGAGGATGTCGGTCTTCTTGTCGACAAAGATGCGTGCCGGGTTGCGTACGCCCATCACATAGATCTCGCCGCGGGTCTTGCCGCCGCCCTCGTCCGGTTCCCGGCCTGTGAAGAGGTTGCCCTCCGGGAGCGTGTAGGTGCCGTCGTCCTGCGGATGGATACGCAGGATCTTGCCGTTGAGATTGTTGGTGTTGCCGGCGGTGCGGCGGGCGTCGGCGAACGACACGCCCTTGAAGTTCGGCTCGGGGTTGTTGCCGGAGTAACCACCACTGAAACCCGAGGAGTTGTTGTCACCGGTGGCGATGTACAGATTGCCCTTGGAGTCCCAGGTCATCCCGCCGCCCGCGTGGCAGCAACTGTGGATCTGCACCGGCCATGTGAGCAGCACCTTCTCGCTCGCCAGGTCGAGCCGGTTGGTGGCGAGATCGAGGGTGAAGCGGGAGATCCGCCGCTCGGCCATGTGCGTGTCGCGGTTGATCCGTGCGTGCGGTGTCCAGTGCAGATACACCCAGCCGTTGGCCATGAAGCCGGGGTCCAGCTCGACGCCGAGCAGCCCCTCTTCGACCTTGATCAGCTCGTCGCCGCCGCCCTTGTTGCCGAACACGGTCAGCGCCCCCGCCTTGGTGACCTTCCCGGACGAGGGGTCGTAGACGTGGATCTCACCCTCGCCCTTGCCGATGTCGGGGTTGTTCCAGTCGGTGACGACCGGCTTGCTCGAGTCGGCGCCGCCGCGGCCGATGTACAGCACTCGCCCGTCGGGGGCGGCGACCAGGCCGTGGGGCTCGCCGATCTGGTCGTTCTGCCCGGGCTGGTTGGGCCGGGTGACGCGCTCGGCCGTGTAGTTGGCGTTGATGGTCGCCTTGCAGTCCGCCTGCGAGAGCCGGGTGGTCCAGGCGAGTGCACCGCGCAGATGGTCGCGGAAGTCCGTCTCCGTGAAGCTGTCGGCCGTACCGCCCATGCCGGTGTAGAAGGAGCGGCCGCCGTCGTAGTCACGGCACCAGGAGACCGGATGGTCCCAGCCGTTGGCGCCGGTGCCGGGGGAGTACGAGCTCTCCTTGACGCGGGCGACGGTGTGCACGCTCCCCGACGGGTTCACCGCCCAGTTGAACCACTTGTCGGGCCGCTTCCACTGCAACGGGAGCTGCTTCGTGGCCGGGTGCTGCCGGTCACCGACCTCGACGGTCGCCCGCTGGACGGCACTTGCGGCACCGGCCGGCCGGGCTCCGATCAGTCCGGTGAACCAGTCCGAGTACGGCTCGGTGCGCGCGGCGTCATGGATGCCGACGAAGCCGCCGCCCGCCTCGAGATAGGACTCGAGTCCGGCCTCCTGCTCGGGGTCGAGCACATCTCCGCCGCCGGTCAGGAACACCACCGCGTTGAACTTGCCGAGCCGTCCGCCGTTGGTGAACACAGCCGGGTCGTCGGTGGCTTCGGTCTTGAACCTGCCTGCGGCCGGGCCGGTCAGCCCGATCGTCTCGATCGCCGCGATGCCGGCGTCGACGGTCGGCGACTCCTCGGTGGCCGAGGCGTGGAAGACGAGCACCTTCACGTTCGCCCCGCCGGGCGGCGAGGGAAGGGACAACGTTGTCGGCGGCTCCGGGTAGGGCCTGGCGCTGGCGACACTGCCGCCCAGCAGGGAGGCCGTCAGTCCTCCGACACCAAGAAGGGCCGCGAGTAAGCCCTTCCGGGATCTTGATCTTGTCGACCTGCGGTGTGGTGCGCGCTGCATGTGGTCACTCACCCCTCTGTGGTCACAACAACAGCCGCTGAAGCTAGACCTCTTTTCGCGGTTCGCCAATAGGTGGGACCGCAATGGCACAAACTTTGTCCTGTGTGTGGATAAACCGAGATCCCCCGGCTACCGTGAGCCCGTCCCTGGGGTCACCTTCGCCCCGTCAATCTCCGTACAGGACTGGAGAGTTCGGCATGGACAGACGGAGCTTCAACCGGCGGATGCTCGCGGGTGGCGCAGTAGCCGCGACGGGTGTGACATCGTTATCACTTGCTTCCGCCTCCAACGCGGCGCCGGTTGCCACAGGTGCACCGAAGACTGCCCCGGCCGGTGGCCGGATACGCCATCTCAAGCTGTGCGCCGAGAAATTGGCCGACGGCCGGATGGGATACGGCCTGGAGCAGGGTAAGGCGACGGTCCCGGGCCCGCTGATCGAACTCGTCGAGGGCGACACCCTCCATATCGAGTTCGAGAACCTGATGGACGTGCCGGTCAGCCTCCACCCGCACGGAGTGGACTACGACATCGCCAACGACGGCACCCGCATGAGCAAGAGCCATGTCGAACCCGGCGCCACACGCACCTACACGTGGCGCACCCACGCGCCCGGCAAGCGCACCGACGGCACCTACCGTCCGGGGAGCGCCGGCTACTGGCACTACCACGACCACGTGGTGGGCACGGACCATGGCACCGGGGGCATCCGCAAGGGCCTCTACGGTCCGGTGGTGGTGCGCCGCAAGGGCGACATCCTGCCGGACAAGCAGTTCACCATCGTCTTCAACGACATGACGATCAACAACCGCCCGGCCGCCGACCCGCCCAACTTCCAGGCCACCGTGGGCGATCGCGTCGAGATCATCATGATCACGCACGGCGAGTACTACCACACCTTCCATATGCACGGTCACCGCTGGGCGGACAACAGGACGGGCCTGCTCTCCGGCCCCGACGACGTCAGCCGCGTGATCGACAACAAGATCACCGGCCCCGCGGACTCCTTCGGTTTCCAGATCATCGCGGGCGAACATGTCGGCGCGGGCGCGTGGATGTACCACTGCCACGTCCAGAGCCACTCGGACATGGGCATGGCCGGCCTCTTCCTGGTGGCCAAGCCGGACGGCACGATCCCGGGTTACGAGCCGCACCACCCCGCGACCGCGAAGCCGGGGGCAGCCGGCGGGCACGACCACTGAGCCCTGTCCGGGCGTTCTTCGAGGATCGGCCTGCGGTGGTCAGATGCATGGGGTCTCCCCGGGCCCGCCAGGGTCGAGGTGTGGGGTCTCCCCGGGCCCGCCAGGGCCGAGGCGTGGGGTCTCCCCAGGCCGCCAGGGCCGAGGCGTGGGGTCTCCCCAGGCCGCCAGGGCCGAGGGGACGCATCGCAAGGCGGTAGGGGCACCGCCCGCCCGGAGGCCGGGGGAGATCGCCCTTGTACCGGACGTACTTGGGCGACTGGGACAACACAGCGAGTGCCGCAGCTGTCATCGCTGGCCCGACAGGATCGCCCGGACAGGCCTGGAAGGGCCAGGGGCTGTCCGGTGGCGCGTGCGAGCCGCTTGCGCTTCTCCTTCAACTGTCCCGTCGCTGAACCAGGAGGCTCCCCAGAGCAGTGCGTTGATGCAGGACCGCCCGCCCGGCGCGGACGGTGGTGATCAGGCCAGCGCCGCGCAGTGCGGCGGCATGAGCGGAAGCGGTGGCATTGCTGACCCCCAGCCGCCGGGCGAGTCGGCTGGTCGTGTGCTCCTGCGCGAGCAGGAGCAGAGCCTCGAAGCGGGTTCGCCCGAGCACCCCGGCCAGCGCGTCGTTCGTGCTGCCCGGACCGGCCGGCGAGAGCGGCAGGCCCGGACCGGCCGGGTAGGTCACGATCACGGGGCGGTCGGGCACACAGGAGACGACGGGATGGGCCGTCCAGTGGAACGTGGGCAGGAGCACCACACCGCGACCGCGCAGCGCTACGTCCCGCGCACCGGATCCCTCGAACTCCCAGACGTCGTCCCGCAGCCGGGCACCGGGGACAAGCGAGGCGAGCACGGCGCCTGTGCCGTGCTCGGCCACGGCCAGGGCGTGACGGGTGAATTCCGCCTGGTGCAGGCCCTGAACCACAGGCCATACGGGGCGCACCACCGCATCGAACGCCGCCTGCTGTGCGCGACGCAGGATGTCCCATGCATCGGCGTCGCCCCGGTGCAGGTCCCGGATCCACGGCGGAACCGGGGAGGTGCGCCGGGCGTACACCCGCTCAATCTCGGAGCGGACCAGGTCCGTTTGCGAGGCCCGGACGAGATCCAGACTCTCCCGCAACGAGTCGCCGAGCACATCGATGAACCGGGGGGCCTCATCTGTGGGGACCAGGTCCCTCAGCGGAAGGACGGTGGCGGGCAAGGACCGCAGCAGTCGTCGTCGCCAGCGGCCGAAGAGCAACTCGTCGGTGGGGCGGGTCATCGTCATGAGGGCCGCGTTCAGTTCCTGCAACGGAGCGGGACGGGACGCGAAGCGGACGCGGGCGAAGTCGGCGGCCGTGAAATGGATCCGGATCACTACTCTCCCGGGCAGCGCTGCGCCATCGTTTCGGTCAGTACCTGAACGATCGCCTGCACTCCCCGCCGGGCGGCAGTGTTCGGTCAAGCCTCCTTCATTCATCCAGGGGGCCGCCGTGAGGCGCAAGGACTGATGTCACAGAGGTACAAGGGGAGCCATGTTGCAAGAAGACTTCGGCCATGGGCGGGCGGGTACCACCGGCGTAGGCCGACGGACCGTCGCCAAGTCGGCCGTACTGGCAGTGGCGACGCTGCTCGCGGGCGGAAGCGGCGTGGCACAGGCACACGCCCCGGGACGAACACGGGCGCGGGGCAGCGGCGATGTCGTCGTGCGGCTGCCGTCGCCGACCGGTCCGCACCGGATCGGGGTGACCACGCTTTATCTGGTCGATCGTTCCCGGCGTGACCCGTGGGTCCCAGAGATCCCCGTCCGGGAAGTGATGGTCACCGTGTTCTATCCGGCCCGCACCGTCCGCGGATACCCGCTCGCTCCGCAGATGGCCGCCGATGCCGTCGATCTGTTCAAGGCGATCGACGCGTCCGTGCACCACTTGCCGGCGAACGGCGTGAACTGGGCGGCCACCATGACGCATGCGCACACCGACGCACCCGCACAGCCCGTGCGGCGCCCGGTGCTGGTCTACAGCCCGGGAGGCGGCGACCCGCGCACGATGGGCACCGGGGTCGCCGAAGAGCTGGCGAGCCACGGCCACGTGGTGGTGACCATCGATCACCCCGGCGATGCCAGTGAAGTCTCGTTCCCCGGCGGGATGACGGGGAGGGACAAGGTCCGTCACACGGTGTTCACGGGAGATCCCCGGCAGGACCCACAGCTCTTCCGCACCGCGTTCGACACCCGGATCGCGGACACCCGGTTCGTGCTGGACCAGCTGGAAGTCCTGGCGGCCGGACGGAACCCGGACGCCCAGGGACGTGCCTTGCCGCAGGATCTCGGCCGTGCGCTGGACCTGCGGCGCGTGGGCATGTACGGCCACTCCGCCGGAGGCACCACCGCAGCCGAGACGATGTACGAGGATCGCCGCATCCGTGCCGCGGTCAACATGGAAGGCTATCTGGACCACCCGCCCAAGGCACCGGGAAAAGAAGGCGAGTTGTTTCCCGTCGCCCGGTACGGGGTGGGCCGGCCGCTGCTTCTGCTGGGAACCGACGGCTTCATCGACCGACGCGGGCTGGAGCGTTCCTGGTCGGCCATGCTCGCCCACCCGCAAGGGCGCACCCGTCGGCGTGGGCTTCACGACGCCGCGCACTGGGTGTTCACCGACTACGCCGCCATCGCGCCCCAGTTGCAGGCCGCGGGGGTGATGGCCGCCTGCGACCGGATCAACCTGGTCGGTGCGATCGACCCGGCGAGATCGGTGCCCGCAGTGCGTCATTGCGTGCTCTCGTTCTTCTCCCGGCACCTGCATCCGCACTGACCTCCACCGCTACTGCGTCGCGACGGGCAGGAGCCCCCGCTCGCCGAAGACCTTTCTTGGCGACGAACGTGGCGTTGAGCGCCCTGGGCATGCCGCAGTAGACGGCCGAGTGCATCAGCGCCTCCACGATCTCCTCGGGTGCGAGCCCCACATTGAGTGCGGCGTTGACGTGTATTGCCTGGGGTCTGGAGGAGATCCGTCTCGACGCGCCGGACCCCGGCCCGATGTCCCGCCTCCGCGCGCAGCGTGACCAGCCCGGTTTCGGTGTTCTGGCGGGCCGGGACCGCGTGTATCTGGGTGAGCAGGAGGACGGCGAGGGAACGCTCTGGCTGATGGAGCTCGGACCGGACGGGCGACGGCTGCGCCAGGTCGAGATCGGCCCGCAGGCCGGCGGGATCAGGACGGGCCCGGCGACTGGCCCTTCAACCCGCCCCACGATCTCCACGATCCTCGCTACGCGGCCATGGAGATCGGCGCGGACGAGTTCGAGGAGGCGTGGGGCCGCGCCCGCCGCGAAACCGAGGCCCCCTGAGCAGGGCACCCGGGCCGCGGCTTCGGTCACTCTGCCGTTGACAGGTCCCACACCTCCCAGGCGGTGTACGGCTCGGCCTGGACATAGATCCGCGGGCCGCGGCCGACCACTCGGCGGCGGCCGATCGCCGAGCCGTCCGGCCGGACGAGCGTCCCGTGCAAGTAGGGCTCGGCGGAGGTTTTGGTGAGGGTGCACAGCACCAGGCGGTCACTGTCTCCCCCGTACCCTCCGAAAAGGGCGACACCCCGGCCGTGCACCGCGATGGCACTGGCTCCGCTCACCGGAGTGGTCCATACCGTCACGGGACGTCCGGCACGGATCCGGAGCAGGGGAAACTCGGTGTACGGGTATGCCCACGCCGTACGCGCATGCACGTTCAGCGCATAGCAGTCCGCGACGTACTCGACCTCGGAGGCCGGCTTCAGCGTCCACACCGCCTCACCGGTCGGCGACCAGCAGCGCAGGCCGGGCGAACTGAGCGGGTCGTCGCCGAAGACGCCTTCGTCGAAGTGACCCACCCAGAGATCGCCGGACTCATCGGCGAGCAGGTGCTCGATTCCGTCGCCGACGGCGAAGGACCACGACGGTCGGCCCAGCGCGTCGAAGACCTGGACATGATCCGCATTCCCGCGGCGGCGGGCGTCGGCGACGACGAAGCCGCCGTCGGGAAGTGCGTCCATATGGGGGTGTCGCGCGGTCACGGCGCTCAGCCGCGTCTCGTGCACCCGACCGTCGTCGACCGTGACGACCAGCGCGTCGTACACCAAACCGCGCTCCGGCCCGGCGAGCAGCCAGTGGGCCTGCCCGAACGCGTCGACGGTGCTGCTCAGGATCGTCCGCCGCGCATGGGCGCGCGGCAGCCGGGCGTACGGAGTGAGTGAGGTGGTTTCCATGGTGCTCCTCGGCGGGGGCGGCGGACTCGGGCGACGGATCACGCGGTCCGGCGGCGCATGGGCCGAGGGCAGCAGCGGCGGGCGCCTACGCGGCATGGGCCTTTCGGATGGTCATGGACAGGAATCCTGCATGAGCGGGCGGCACAGGCGCAACGGACTTCGCGGCGAGGGGACCCGCCTGGGGCCTTACTGGGTGCGCCGGTCCCGGATCGGTAGCAGACTCGGGACAGTCAATACGGGGGGACCCCGCAGAGGAGCGGACCATGCTCACCACCCCTTATGTCACCGGCACCCCGAACTGGATCGACCTCGGGACGCCGGACATGGACGCCGCGGAAACCTTCTACCGGGGCGTTTTCGGCTGGTCCTTCCGGTCGGCAGGACCCGACGCGGGCGGCTACGGCATGTTCCAGCTGGAGGGCAGGACCGCCGCGGGCGCGATGACCGTCCCCCCGGAGCAGGGCCCGCCCGCCTGGAGCGTGTACTTCCAGTCGCCGGACCTCGATGCCACGGCGAAAACGGTCATGGACAACGGCGGCGGCGTCGCACTCGAACCCATGGACGTCTTCGACCTGGGCCGCATGGCGATCTTCACGGACCCGGCCGGCGCCCGCTACGCCGCCTGGCAGCCCGGCAAGAACAAGGGCCTGGACGCCGTGAACGATCCCGGCGCCGTGGTCTGGCTGGAGCTCTACACTCCGGAGCCGGATGCGGCGCTCGACCACTACGCCGCGGTCTTCGGCTGGGAGACCTCCACCATGCCGCTGCCGGACGGGAGCGGCACGTACACCATGGTGAACCCGGCCGGAGCGGGCGCGGACGCCATGTTCGGCGGCTTCGTACCCCTCGCCTCGGACCCGCTGGAAGCGCAGGGCGACCCGTACTGGCTGCCGTACTTCGCGGCCGCCAACTGCGACGCGACAGTGGCCATTGCCCAGCAGCTGGGAGCGACGGTCCGGATGGCTCCGGTGGAGATGGAGGGCGTGGGCCGCTTCGCCAAGCTGGCCGACCCGGCGGGCGCGAGGTTCGCGGTCCTGCAGGGTGTGGAGACGCCGGCCTGACCCCTCGGGCTTCGTTGATGCTTCATTGACTCGGCGTTTATCGCCGGGCGGCAACGTGTCAGTCATGCCGATCAACATCATCACCGACCAAGAACTCTCCTGGCAGGAGACCGCGTTGTGCGCCCAGGCCGGCCCGGAGTTCTTCTTCCCGGCCCCAGGCTCCTCCACCCGCGAGGCCAAGCAACTGTGCGGGGCGTGCGAGGGCCGCGTGGCGTGCCTGGAGTACGCGCTCGCCAACGACGAGAGGTTCGGCGTCTGGGGCGGCCTCTCGGAAAAGGAACGCCACAGCCTCCGGCGCGCGGAGCGCGCGCCGCGCTGATCCCTAGGTTGTCCGCACCTTCCCGCCTCTGACCAGGTCCGCCCGCTGGGCGAGCTCGTCCGCCTCGGGGGTCCCGTCCGGTACGGCTTCCCGGGGCGCATCGGGCACGACCCGCACGGGAAAATGCCCGCCGACGGGCGAAACCACGCCGCCGTACCGGATGTCGCCGGCGAACCAGATCATGTCGGGCCGAGGGTTCTGCTTCTCCTTGAGGTTCACGGAGAACGGCGTGAATCTGAGAGTCGGGGCGTGGTTGTCGGTGAACTTGATCCTGATGACCTTGGGGCTCTCGAGCGAGCGGTGGGGGTACTCGCAGGGGTAGGCGCGCCAGGGGTACGTCTTGAGGATGGCGGCGTTGCGGCGGGTGCGGCGTAGGGCGAGGAACGTGACTCCCAGGGTGAGCGGGTAGAACAGGATGTTCAGAATGATGAACCCGACCATCCGTGACGGTGGCTCGGCAGCCACCATGTAGGCGGATCCTGTTCCCACCAACAGGACGCCACCCAGCCAGGCGCGACGCTTGAGGACGAGACGGCGCTGGCCGGTTGCCGTGGGCGGATGGTCGAGTGCTGCTTTGGTCAGCGGAATTGCTGACGGCCGTGGCGTCATTGCAACAGCTCGAGAATGCGGGAGGGCGGTCGGCTCGACACCGTCGACTGTGCAGGTGATTCGAACGTCATGGTCTGCGCGATTCCCTCCACAATGTCGGTGTACGACTCCGCGTGGCGGATGGCTGCGCTGGTGAGATCGGCCACGGCAATGTGCCTGTTGGTTGGGAACGGGACAGCCAGCCGCGCCTGAAAGACCTCGCACGTCGATGCGTCGATTCCAGCCCCCGCGAGGAGTTCGGCTGGTGGCGCAGACAGAAACCCGGCAACGAGTGTGGCCGACATGCCAATCGGCAATTGAAGGTGCCTTGTTGTATTGGTTCTCCAGACGGGGGACTTCGCGATCGCGAGTGCGCTCTGCGCGGCTGCCAGCGCTGGGCTGCGAATCTCGGTGCGGGTCACGGAGAGCGAGAAGACAGAAAAGGCCGCCCCGACATCCCCGTCCGGATGGACACCGAGCGAAGCGTGGACGCTGTCGTTGCCGCGCATGGCGCTGAGCAGGCTGAAGATTACGCGTAGTTCGTTCAGCGTGCGGTCAACTGTCGAGCGATCGTCCAGGATCGACGGCAGGACGGTTCTGGCGACTTGGTCGATGTCTGCCAAGCCCATTGTGTCCAACTGGTGATAGCCCGGTGGTAACCGGAACCAGAGTGGGGGCGGGGGAGCGTCTGACGCGTTCATCATGAAGCTGCCTCATCGTTTGTGACTAGCGTGCAAGGGCGGCCCAGGCCTGTGCCGCCTTCGCCGCGGCGCTGGGACCGTCGTCAAGAAGTGCCCGCGCACCGTCGACCCCGGTGGCGGTGTTGGCGATGGATTCGTTGTCATCGAAGGGCGGGTAATGAGTGACTGCGGCTGCTGCTCCTGCCCCTGCGAACGTGTACTTGACACCTTCCTTCACGTACCGCGGAGTACTCTGCAGCGCCCACTCAGTGAGCGGGTTCTCCACCTGACGCAGGTCGTCCGTTGCGTTCCACGCCCCGCTGGAGAACCCCCGCCCGCCCGCAACCGTCGCCGCAAGCGTGCCGGAATCCGCCGCAGCATTCGCAGCCTGGACCGCAGTCGTCGCGGACTTCGCACCGTGCGCGATCGCGGCGACGCCGGGAACCGAGCCAAGCGCGTCACCCGTCAACGTGACCGCGCTGTCCCAGAAGTCTGCGTCGAACTCGCCTTTGGTGAAACCGTCCTTGAGAGACTTGCGCATCTTGGAATCCGCCAGATGCAGCGTCAGAGCGCCGATGCTGGCACCCGTCGCCACCAGCATCAGCACCAGCCCCGCCGGCGGAAAGACCGGCCCGATGGCCAAGGCCAGGAATCCCGCAATGGCGGAAACATCGGACAGCAAATCCCCCAGGTCCTCATCGATCCACTTCAGAACCTGGTCCATCACCCCCGGCTCCCGCGGCGCCAACCTGTCCGTCGCCTCGCTCAGCGACTTCGCGATGCGCGACGCCTCCGCCCGGTGCGTCTCCTCCAGTTCGCGGGCCTGGGCCCGGACCGTGGCCAGGGCCTCCCGGGCGCTCGTCACCGCCGCCGTCGCCGCCGAGAGTTCGGACTGGGCGATCTCCGACGTGGCGCTGACCGCGTCGTGGTGGGACTCGGCCCGGGACAGGGCCGCATGGTCGAGCTTCGCGCGGGTCTCGTAGCGCGTGGCCGTCGCCTGGTAGCTCACCAGGCTGTCGTGCCAGGTGCTCAGTTGGGCCGCGGCCTTCGAGACCGAGCGGTGGGCATTCTTCAAGTGGCGGGGGAGCTCGCCGTCCAGCGAGTCGCGGAACGCCGTCGCCGCTTCGCCGCGCCAGTGCGTACTCTCGCCCAGAAGCTGCTCGACCAGCTTGTGGGCTGTGCCCAGTGCCGTCGCCGACGTCGTGAGCTTCTTCTGCAGGGCATCGATCGCCGTGGGGCTGCCCGGTACGGGGTCCCAGCCCAGGTACGGATACTCAGGCATGTGCGTCCCCGGTTTCCACCGCCAGGAACGCCGCGGCGATCGCCGTGTTGACCTCCGTGTAGCCCTTGTGGCTGGCCTTCACCCCGTCATTCACCGACTTGATCCGTGAATCCAGCTGCTGCGCCCCGTACTTCCAGCGCTCCTGGAAGGCGTCGCACGCGTCGTCCAGTTCCTTCGTGCCGAGCTGGTCGGCACGGACATGCTCCAGCCCGTGTCTCGCCTCGGCGAGCGAGGTCAGTGAGCGGTCCAGCGCACGGGAGAAGCGGCCCAGTTGATTCATGTCCGCCTGAAGAAGGGCATTCATGGCCGACCACCTTGGCAGACCATCGACCGGACCGGATACATGCCGTACCCCGTACGGGTGGTGGGATATCCGGATGCTCGCCTTGACGGCCGGTCGTTAGGATCACCGGACACACGGGGGTGGTGGATCACATGAACGACCAGGTCACGAGCGACGATCTCGAGACATTCGACCTGACGGTACGACGGCTGCGCGCCCTGCCCCTGGGGCATCCCCTGCGGATGCGGGGCGAGGAGATCGCCGCATCCTTCGCGCGCGAGAGCCGCAACAAGCGCCGCAAGGCCTTCCGGAATGCCCGCTCCGAGGCCGATGCGGCCCTCGCGGCCGGCACCGCGACCGGTGCGCTCGACCGGCGTGAGGACGCCCCGCTCGAAGCGGGAGCGGACTCCGGTGCGGGCAGGGGCCGGGGTGCCGTCAGGTACTACGCACGGGCACGGCACTGCTATGTCTGCAAGGCCCTCTATCGACAGGTCGACAGCTTCTACCACCGGCTCTGCCCGCCCTGCGCGGCCGACAACACCGCGCGTCGCGCCCTGTCCACCGACCTCACCGGCCGCCGCGTCCTGCTTACCGGCGGCCGGGTGAAGATCGGGTTCCAGCTGGCGCTCATGATGCTCCGCGACGGCGCCGAGCTGCTCGTGACCAGCCGGTTTCCCGACGACACCCTGCGCCGCTTCCGGGCGGCGCCGGGCAGCGAGCGGTGGCTCGACCGGATCACCGTCGTCGCCGTCGACCTGCGCGACCCGCGCCAGGTGCTCGGTCTGTGTGAACAGCTGCGGAGCGAGGGCCGCCCGCTCGACATCCTGGTCAACAACGCGGCCCAGACGATACGCCGGCCACCGCAGTCGTACGCGCTGCTCTCCGCGGGTGAGAGCGGTGTGCCCGTGCCCGGGGTGCTCACCGCGCCAGGATTCGCGCCGATGGCCGCGATCGCGGGGACGGGCGGCGCGCTCGCCCTCGTACTGGAGGACGCCGACGAGGCCGGACTGCTGCCCGACCTCTCACCCGGCAATTCGTGGTCGGCGCGGCTCGGGTCCCTCGACCCGGCCGAGTTGCTGGAGACCCAGCTGGTCAATGCCCTCGCGCCCACGCTGCTGGCGGACCGGCTGCTGCCGCTGCTGCTCGCCTCGCCGCGGCCGCGCCGGTACATCGTCAACGTGACGGCCGTCGAGGGCCGGTTCGCCGTACGGAACAAGACGTCCGGCCACCCTCACACCAATATGGCCAAGGCGGCCCTGAACATGCTCACCCGCACCAGCGCTCAGCAGCTGGCCGCCGAGGGCGTCCATATGTGCAGCGTCGACACCGGCTGGATCACCGACGAGAACCCGGCGCCGCGCAAGGCGCGTATCGCCGCCGCCGGCGGACGTACGCCTCTGGACGTGGTCGACGGCGCGGCCCGGATCTACGACCCGATCGTGCGGGGCGAGGCGGGCGAGCCGCTGGCCGGCGTGTTCCTCAAGGACTACCGGGAGGCCGCGTGGTGAGCCGGCCGGGCAGCTGCGCGGACGTGATGCGGAAGGCCTCCCCGTAGACCTGCCAGGTCAGCGGCGTCGCCAGATCCATGTTCCCGTTGCGCAGGAAGACCCGCTGTGCGGTGTCGATCCGGGACGTGTCCCTGGCCTGTTCGCTCTTCTGCCGGATCATCACGGCACGCCGTGCATCGAGGAAGGCGGTGAGATACGCCCTCTCGTCGCCGCCCGCCGCCGCCGTGTCGGCCTTGCGCATCGCCGCCTCACGGATGCCGTAGAAGCCCTCGGGTCCGAGGCCCGGGCCGTGCAGCACCATGGCGTCGTAGTAGATGAACTGGCCCAGCGTGGACAGTCCGTCCAGTTTCGCGAGCCGTACGGCGGGATCGAAGGAGATCCGGTCCCGGATCTCGTCCTGGGCCGTGCGGAACGCGGGGTCCTCGGCGGCCTTCGTCCAGGCGGCCTCGAAGCGGGGGCCGAGTCCCTCCCGGGAATCGGTGCCGTCGACCGCGCGCAGGGCCGGGAGGTAGGAGGCGAGCGGGTTGCCCGGGTGCTCCTTCGTGAAGTGTTCGACGAGCTGGAGCATGTCGTTCGTGCCGGAGCAGAAGCCGATGATGCCGGCGACGTAGCCGTCGCCGTTGCCGGAGTACTCGATCGCCCCGTACAGGCTGCGCCAGTCCAGGGTCGAGTTCTCCGCGCTCGCCACCAGCCGCGCCGCCATCTCCTTCTTCAGCGGGGCGGCGAGTCCGGGCGGCATGGCGTCGATCAGCGCGTCCTGCTTCTTCTGCTCGCTCTCGCTCCCGGCTTTCAGCGGATCGGGTGCCGTTGCCTGCCGGGTCCGCAAGGCGGGGTTGTCGGCCGGCCGCTCGCCGTGGCCGCCCAGGCCGGAGACGAAGGCGGCGGCGATGGCCACAGGCGCGCCGAAGAGGACGAGTCTGGTCAGGGGTTTCACGCGGCACAGCGTACGGTGCGACCGATGGCCGCCGGCAGGGCCACCCTCATCGCGGAGTTTGCGCCACCTGCCCGCTCTGCGGACCGGTGGCCCGGGGCGCGGCCCGCTGCGGCGCGCGCCCCCCGGAACGCCTCAGCGGGCCGCGCGCGCGGCCAGTCGGGCCTTGCGGGCCTCGAGCTTCACGTCGAACTTGAGTGCCTCGGAGTTCAGCCCGTCCATGTAGAGGCCGAGCTCGTCCTGGGCCTGCTGCCCCTCGGGGCCGAGCCCGTCGATCTCCATGACCTTGAGGAAGCGCAGCACCGGCTGCAGCACGTCGTCGTGGTGGATGCGCAGGTTGTAGATCTCGCCGATCGCCATCTGCGCGGCCGCCCGCTCGAAGCCGGGCATGCCGTGTCCCGGCATCCGGAAGTTCACGACGACATCGCGCACGGCCTGCATGGTGAGGTCGGGGGCGATCTCGAAGGCCGCGCCCAGCAGATTGCGGTAGAAGACCATGTGCAGGTTCTCGTCGGTCGCGATGCGCGCCAGCATCCGGTCGCAGACCGGGTCGCCCGACTGGTGTCCGGTGTTGCGGTGCGAGACCCGGGTGGCGAGCTCCTGGAAGGCCACGTACGCGACCGAGTGCAGCATCGAGTGCCGGTTGTCAGACTCGAAGCCCTCGGACATGTGGGCCATCCGGAACTGCTCGAGCTTGTCCGGGTCGACGGCGCGCGAGGTGAGCAGGTAGTCACGCATCACGATGCCGTGCCGGCCCTCCTCCGCGGTCCAGCGGTGCACCCACGTGCCCCATGCGCCGTCCCGGCCGAA
This sequence comes from Streptomyces sp. NPDC006208, assembly GCF_040613775.1. Taxonomy (NCBI): domain Bacteria; kingdom Bacillati; phylum Actinomycetota; class Actinomycetes; order Kitasatosporales; family Streptomycetaceae; genus Streptomyces; species Streptomyces sp. NPDC006208. Next base: position 40,586 of record NZ_JBEXSW010000002.1, read on the forward strand.
GAGCGACGCGATCTCATGGTGGTAGCTGGGGAGGTTGTCCTCGGTCAGGAGATTGACCACCAGCGCGATCTTGCCGATGTCGGTGACCTTGGAGTGCTCGGGCTGCCAGGCCTCGCCGTCCTCGAAGAAGCCGGGGAAGTTGCGGCCGTCGGAGAAGGGGACGTACTCGTGCGGCATCCAGTCCTTGGCGACCTTGAGATGGCGGTTGAGCTCCTTCTCCACCACCTCCTCCAGCGCGTACAGCAGCCGGGCGTCGGTCCACGCTTCCGAGCTGCCGAGGTGGGGAGAGGTGATCGTCACGAGTACTCCTGGGGACGGGAGAGCTACCTACGTTCTCGTAGGTTACGAAGCCGTAGGTTAAGCAGGCGGTAAGCCGCTCGCCAAGCCCGCGACCGCAATGTCCTATTACGTCGCGCTATGCATACAGGTCACGCAGTCGTACGGAGAGGCAGGTCACACAGCCTTCGAGCTTTTCGAACTCGCTGATGTTCACCGGTACGGGCTCGTAGCCGAGGTCCGCGAACAGCTCCGCCGTCTTCGGCGCGCTTGCCGCCATCAGCAGCTTTCCGCCGCCGAGGAGCACCACGTGGGCCCCGGACTCCTCGGGTACCTGAAGGTGGCGGGGGAAGTGGGAGAAGCTGTCGACCAGGGGCGGGTAGCCGATGACGGTGGAGTCCGGCAGCGCGGTGACGGCCGACTTCAGGTGCAGGACCTTGCTCACCGGGACGGCGACGACGCGCGCACCGAGCGGCTCGAAGGCGGCCCGCAGCTGCTGCACCCCGTCGGCGTTCGTACGGCCGCCGCGGCCGACGTAGATCGTGTCGCCGACCTTGAGGACATCGCCGCCGTCGAGGGTGCCCGGCCCCCACACCCAGTTCACCGAGCAGCCGAGCCGTGCCAGCATCTCCTCGACCGCGGAGGTCTCCGGCCGCCGGGACTCCGCGCCCGGGCGGGCGATGAGGGCGACATTGCGGAACATCACCACGGTGTCCTCGATGAAGACCCCGTCCGGGCAGTCGTCGGCCGGCGCCACCTCGACGGTCTCCCAGCCGTGCTCGCGCAGCGCCCCGGTGTACGTCTCCCACTGGGCGAGTGCCAGCTCCGGGTCGACGGGGCGGCGCTCGACATGGGTGACCAGCCCCTCGGCGAGACGTGGGCTGGGGCGGCGGATCAGGGCTTTCCTGCTGGGCACGGGCGACTCTCCTGGTGTCTCGGGTGCGGGCCCATCATGTCCCGCGGGTTCGGGGGAGGGAATCCCCCGGACCGCGTGCCCGCCGGGCGTGGCGTCGAACCGTGGCGGCGGCCCCGAAAGCCGTCGGGCCGGTGCGGCCGTTCGGCTGCCGGGGGCTGCGGTCCGCCCCCGGCGCCCCTCACCGCTCCCGCAGGCCTTCGAGCACCTCCTCCGCCGTCGTCGGGCGCAGCTCGCCGTCCAGCAGCAGCCAGCGCGTGATGCCGATCGACTCCAGGAACGTCACGTCGTGGCTCGCCACGATCAGTGCGCCCTCGTACGACTCCAGCGCGGCCGTCAGCCTGCGCACGCTCGCCATGTCCAGGTTGTTCGTCGGCTCGTCGAGCATCAGCAGCTGCGGCGCCGGTTCAGCGAGCAGGAGCGCGGCCAGCGCCGCACGGAAGCGCTCGCCGCCCGACAGGGTTCCGGCCGCCTGATCGGCTCGTGCGCCCCGGAACAGGAAGTGCGCCAGGCGCGCCCTGATCCGGTTGTCCGTGGCCTCGGGAGCGAACCGTGCCACGTTCTGCGCGATGCTCAGCCCGTCGTCGAGCACATCGAGCCGCTGCGGCAGGAAACGCAACGGCACCTCGGCCACCGCAGTGCCCGCGAGCGGCGTCAGCTCGCCGGCGATCGTCCGCAGCAGGGTGGTCTTGCCCGCGCCGTTGCGGCCGACGAGCGCGACGCGCTCCGGGCCGCGCACCTCCAGCTCGCCGCGCACCTCGGCCCCGTACGGCAGCCGGAGATCGCTCAGCCGCAGTACGCCGCGGCCGGGATGGACCTTGGTGAACGGCAGCTCGATACGGATCTCGTCGTCGTCGCGCACCGCGTCCACGGCCTCGTCCAGCCGCTCCTTCGCATCGGCGAGCCGCTCCGTGTGCATGATGCGGTGCTTGCCCGCGGACTCCTGGGCGGCCCTCTTCCGCGCACCCATCACGATCTTCGGCTCCCGCTTGGAGTCCCACATCTTCTGGCCGTACCGCTTGCGGCGGGCCAACTTGACGTGTGCGTCGACCAGTTCGCGCTTCTGGCGCTGCACGTCGGCCTCGGCGACGCGCACCATGCGCTCCGCGGCCTCCTGTTCGACGGCGACCACTCGCTCGTACGCGGTGAAGTTGCCTCCGTACCAGCTCACTTCGCCGTCGCGCAGCTCGGCGATCTGGTCGACGAGGTCGAGCAGCCGGCGGTCGTGACTGACGACGACCATCACTCCCGACCAGCCGGCCACCGCGTCGTAGAGCCGCTGACGGGCGTACAGATCAAGGTTGTTGGTCGGTTCGTCGAGCAGCAGCACCCCCGGACGGGCGAGCAGCAGGGCCGCCAGCCGGAGCAGCACGCCCTCGCCGCCCGAGACCTCCCCGATGGTGCGGTCGAGGCCGATGTGCCCGAGGCCCAGTTGCTCGAGCGTGGCGTATGCGCGCTCCTCGACATCCCAGTCGTCGCCGATCGCGGTGAAATGCTCGTCGCTCGGGTCACCGGCCTCGATGGCGTGCAGTGCGGCACGCTTCGCGGCGATGCCGAGCACCTCGTCCACCCGCAGCGCGGTGTCGAGCACCAGATTCTGCGGGAGGTAGCCGATCTCGCCCAGAGCGCGTACCGCTCCACCGGTCGGTGCGAGGTCGCCGGCCATCAGCCTCAACAGGGTGGACTTCCCTGACCCGTTGAGGCCGATGAGCCCGGTACGGCCCGGGCCGACCGCCAGATGGAATCCGTCGAAGACGCTCGTGCCGTCCGGCCAGGCGAAGCTCAGCGAGGAGCAGGTGACATGCGTGGGGAAGGTGGTCATACAGCGGTCTCCTGGTTGCGTGGAAGGGGTAGGGCAACGGATGGAGACACCACAGCGCGGGCGACGGCGGCCGAAGGGGCGACGAAGAGAAGGGTCCCGGTCGGACAGTGGACGGCGGTACGCCGAGGTCGCACACGACGAGCACGGGCAGAATCCGTGCCACACGGTGTCTCATGACCTCAGACGAGCAACGTCCTACTCCGATCGACGACAACAGAACCACTCGTCACGGTAGGAGGCCCCCTGGGGAGCGTCAAATGTATTTCCCGAGGCATCGGTACCGAGGTGCCGAGACGCCGGGCAGCCGACAGGTTGACGTCGCAAAGCTGCCAGCCACCCTGCCCGGAGCGGTGGTTGGGTGCACGGCATGACGAACCTTCACGATCTCGCCCGCCGTTTCCACGCCCTGCACGTCCCCGGCCGTCCGCTGGTCCTCCCCAACGCGTGGGACACCGCCGGCGCCCGGATCATTGCCGAAGCGGGCGCCGCTGCGATCGCCACCACCAGCGCGGGAGTCGCCTGGAGCCTGGATGCCGCGGACGGTGACCGGGTGGACCGCGCGGGCGCGCTCGCCAGGATCGCGCGTATCGCCGCCGCCGTGGACGTGCCGGTCTCGGCGGACATCGAGGGCGGCTACGCGGTGGACGCCGACGGGGTAGCCGCGACGGTCCGTGAGGTGCTCGACGCGGGTGCCGTCGGCGTCAACATCGAGGACGGGCCCCGGCCGGCGGCCGAGCATGTGCGATGCATCGCCGCGGCCCGCGCGGCCGCCGACGCCGCGCAGGTGCCGCTCTTCGTCAACGCCCGTATCGACGTCTATCTGGCCGGCATCGGTCCGGTGGGGGACCGGCTGGAGGAGACGCTGAGGCGGGCTGCCGCATGCATCGCCGCCGGAGCGGACGGGATCTTCGTCCCGGGCGTCGTCGACCCGGACACCGTCGAGGCACTCGCCAAGGGCATCGGCGCGCCGCTCAACGTGTTGGCGGGACCCGGTGCTCCGGCCACGACGGAACTGGGACGGCTCGGTGCGGCGCGCGTCAGTGTCGGCTCCGGGATCGCGCAGGCTGTCCACGGGCTGGTACGCGCCGCGGCCGCAGAACTGCTCACCGACGGTACGTACGCATCCCTGACCGGGGGTTACGACTACGCGGAACTCAACGCGCTGCTCGGTGCGGATGTCCGCCAGCGCCCTTCTTCCGGTTCAGGTGAGCCCGGCAAGATCGGGATGAAGTGCCTCTGAGCCCGGCCGCCGAAGGACCGGCTCAGCAGGGGTCGCGCAGCAGCTCGGTCAGATCGCGGTCGAGATCCAGATACAGATGCTCGTGCCCGGACGGGACCAGCCCCTGTACGCGCTTGAGGAAACGGCGCAGCTCGCCTGTGCGGATGTGCACCATCGCCATGCCTTCGGGGGCATGGAACTCCAGCACCGTACGGTCATACCCGTACGGCCGGACGCGAACGTCCCCGACACCCGCCGGTTCGTGGACGCCCGCGGCCAGGAGCTCGCGGGAGAACGCCCACGAGATGTCCTCACCCTCGAGCGTGGCGGGCGCCGGGAAGTCCAGCCGCACGGCGAAGGGGTCCTCGCGGTCGTAGCGCAAGGTCACCGGGATGGACTCCATCAGGGGTGCCGAGGCGACCAGGCGGGCCTGGACGCCCTGCTCGATGACGGTGGACAAGGCCTGCTCCTCAATGCGCGGCACGCTGTTGGCTCCCTGACATGGGTGTAGACGGCGGAACGACCGGATCCGTGCATCGCGACGGGACGTGACCTGCGTCACCGTCCGGCAAGGACGCGCCCTGGACGGGGTACCGCCCGTGGGCTAGCTTCCAGCGCCATGACATCCAAGGGGAAGACGGGACGAGCGGTTTCGCTGGGGTTGTGCACGGTTGTTGCGGCAGCAGTGCTGGCCGCTCCGGCGCAGGCATTACCGGCGGAGCACCCTGCGACCGGGCAGGGCGGTGCGCCCGCCTGGAGCGTGAAGGACACCGGGACCGACGCGCGCTTTCGCGGGCTTGCGCCCGTCAGCCGCAGGATCGCGTGGGTGGCGGGGTCCAAGGGAAAGGTGCTGCGCACGGTGGACGGGGGCCGCAGCTGGCTCGATGTCTCGCCGCCGGGCGCGGCCGAGCTCCAGTTCCGTGACATCGAGGCGTTCGACGGCAGACGTGCGGTGGTGCTGGCCATCGGGGAGGGGGAGGCGTCCCGGGTGTTCCGTACCGACGACGGCGGGGCGACCTGGACCGAGTCGTTCCGTAACGACGACCCGAGGGCGTTCTACGACTGCATCACGTTCTTCGACAGCCGGCACGGGCTCGCCATGAGCGACCCGGTGGACGGCAAGTACCGGATCCTGTCGACCGGCGACGGCGGCAAGTCGTGGAAGGTGCTGCCGAACGACGGGATGCCGGCGGCGCTGCCCGGCGAGGCGGGCTTCGCCGCCAGTGGCCAGTGCCTGGTGAGCTCGGGGCCCAAGGACGTCTGGCTGGCGACCGGCGGCGGGGCGACCGCCCGGGTGCTCCACTCCGCCGACCGCGGCCTGCACTGGAGCGCCGCCGAATCCACGATCCCGGCCGGGGACCCGGCGCGCGGCGTCTTCGCCCTCGCGTTCCAGGGCCGTGGCCACGGTCTCGCGGTCGGCGGCGACTACCGCCCCGACCAGGCGTCCCCGCAGGCTGCCGCGGTCACGGACGACGGCGGCCGCAGCTGGAGGCAGTCCACGACGCCGCCGCCCGCGTACCGCTCGGGGGTGGCCTGGCTGCCGCACAGCAGGACGGCGGCGCTCGCGGTCGGGCCGACGGGCACCGATCTGACGGTCGACGCCGGGCGCACCTGGCGCACCGTCGACACCGGCTCGTTCGACACGGTCGACTGCACACCCGACTTCGGCTGCTGGGCCGCCGGCGAGAAGGGCCGCGTGGCGCGCCTGGAATTCTGACCGGTCAGGACGGCAACTGCTGCCGGTAGGGGGCGAGTTCTGGCACGGTCCTGGTCATGATGAACTCCGTGATCCGGTACGTGCACACCTCGCCGGCGACGAAGGGGTCGGCCGCCGTGATCCTTTCCATCCGCGCGCGGTCGTCCCCGACGGCGAGGATCACCCCGCCGTCGCGCGGGTTCTTGCGGCCCGAGGCGATGAACACCCCCTCCTCGTACCGGGCGTCGAGCCACTCCACATGGGCTTCGAGCAGCTCATCGACCCTCTCGAGCGGGGCGGTGTAGGTCAATTCGAGTACGAACATGATCCGGAGGCTACCTCTCGGGCCGCGTAGGCTGTGCCGCACCATGAAGATCGTCGAAGCGCCCGCCGGCTGGCCCATGACCGAAGCGGCTGCCCTGGCCGTCCAGGACGAACTGCGAACCCGAGTCGTCCTGGACGAGCCCGGCCCGCCGCCCGGCACCGGACTTGTGACAGGCGTCGATGTGGCGTACGACGACGAACGCGACATCGTCGCCGCCGCGGCCGTCGTCCTGGACGCCGCGACGCTCGCGGTCGTGGACGAGGCCACCGCGATCGGCCGGGTCACCTTCCCTTACGTCCCGGGGCTGCTGGCCTTCCGTGAGATCCCGACGGTGCTGGCCGCGCTGGACGCCCTCACGGCCGGTCCCGGACTTGTCGTCTGCGACGGTTACGGCCGGGCGCACCCGCGGCGCTTCGGGCTCGCCAGCCACCTCGGTGTGCTCACCGGTCTGCCGACCATCGGCGTCGCGAAGAACCCGTTCGTCTTCACCTACGGTGAACCGGGCCGCGGGCGCGGCGACTTCGCCCCGCTGCTGGCGGACGACGCCGAGGAGGTCGGCCGGGCGCTGCGCACCCAGAACGGCGTCAAGCCGGTCTTCGTCTCCGCCGGCCACCGCGTGACCCTGGCGAACGCATGCGCCCACACCCTGCACCTGGCCCCCGACTACCGCATCCCGGAGACCACTCGTCGCGCGGATTCCCTGTGCCGTCGCGCACTGCAGGAGGCCACGTCGGCGTGACCCCCTCCGGGGGGCGCGGGCCCGACAGGATCGCCCGGACAGGGCCTAGCGCGAGTCCGCCACGCGGAACGTGATCCCCGCGGCCCGCAGCCGTTCCAGCAGCGCGTCGCCCATCGCCACCGTCGTCGTCACCTGTCCCGCGGTTTTCGGCAGGTCGTCGAAGGCCAGGCACATCGCCGACTCGGCGAGCATCTTCGCCGTCTCGTCGTAGCCCGGGTCGCCTCCTGCGACCTCGGTGAAGACCCGGCGCCCGCCGCCCTCGCCCACGAAGCGGACCGTGAACCAGCTCCGCGCGCGTCGCTTCTCGCTCGGTCCTTCGCCCGGCTCGTAACGGTCCATCAGCCAGCGCCGGGCGGCCGGGATCTGGGCGAGCGCCACGCCCGCGCCCACCGCCGCCGGGCCGCCCAGCGCCATCGGCAGCGACTTGACCGCCGCGTAGTGCCGGTAGCGGAAGTCGGGGCCGTAGCGATCGAGCGCACGGGCCGAGCGCGCCACGATCTGCCCGTCGATCGTCGGCAGCGGCAGCGCCCACGCACCGGTCTCGCGGCTGAAGCGCGGAGCGCCGAGCGGTGCCCGCGCCCGCCGCCCGACCAGGCGCGGCTCGTGCAGCCGGCGCTCCTGCGCCGCGCGTGCCGACTGGCGGGGCCGGCCCATGGCGGTGAGCGCGGACGCCATGGTGCCACCGGAGAACATGGCGTTCGACCGGACGAATCCGTCGACGGCCAGCGGCACGCCCTCGGGCAGCTGCCGCACCGTGAAGTACGCGCCCAGATCGTGCGGTACCGAGTCGAAGCCGCAGGCATGGACGATCCGGGCACCGGTCTCCCTGGCCCGCGCGTCGTGCCGGACGAACATCAGGTCCACGAACTCCGGCTCACCGGTCAGGTCCGCATAGTGGGTCCCGGCCTCGGCGCACGCAGAGACCAGGCCCTCGCCGTACCAGACATAGGGACCGACCGTGGTGGCGACGACATGGGTGGACTCGGCGAGCTCCCGCAGCGCCTCGTGGTCGTCCGCGTCCGCCACGATCAGGGCGAGCTCGGCGCAGCGCGGATCGAGAGCGGACAGCCGTTCGCGCAGTTGCTCCAGCTTCACCCGATTGCGCCCCGCGATCGCCCAGCGGCAGCCGTCGGGCGCGTGCCGCGCGAGGTACTCGGCGGTCAGCGCACCGACGAATCCCGTGGCCCCGAAGAGCACCATGTCGTACGGGCGCTGCGCGCGACCGGTCCCGTTCTGGCTGTTCAATGGCCCCTCCGCCGTTGCCCCACGCTGATGTCGGTGGCTGAGGCTAGCGTGCCCGGCGGCCGCGCAGAAGATGCGTTTCCCATCAGTAACCTGCGAGTCTGGGGAAGCTAAGCGCTTGCTCGGCCCAAGGTCTTGTGCGGAGTGGAACGCGTTCTTACCATCACTGGTGTTACATCAGTAGTGTCACATTGCTGGGGGCTGGATGACAGCGTCAGGGAACGGTCCGCTGGCCGGGGTGCGTGTGGTGGAGCTGGCCGGTATCGGGCCCGGCCCGTTCGCCGCGATGCTCCTCGCCGACCTCGGCGCCGATGTCGTACGCGTCGACCGCCCCGGCGGTGCGGGGCTCGCGATCGATCCGGCGTACGACCTCACCAACCGCAACAAGCGGTCGGTGCTGATCGACCTCAAGGCCGAGGACGGCCCCGGCCAGGTGCTCGACCTGGTCGAACGGGCCGACGTACTGATCGAGGGGTACCGCCCCCACGTGGCCGAGCGGCTCGGGGTCGGCCCCGACGAGTGCCTCGCCCGCAATCCGCGCCTGGTCTACGGGCGCATGACCGGCTGGGGGCAGGAGGGGCCGCTCGCCCAGCGCGCCGGTCACGACATCGCGTACATCGCCGTCACCGGCACGCTCGGCATGATCGGCAAGCCGGACGAGCCCCCGACCGTCCCCGCCAACCTCGTCGGCGACTATGCGGGCGGCTCGCTCTACCTCGTCATCGGCGTCCTCGCGGCGCTCCAGCACGCCCGTGCCGGCGGCACCGGACAGGTCGTCGACGCGGCCATCGTCGACGGCGCGGCGCATCTGGCCACGATGATCCACGGCATGATGGCGGCCGGCGGCTGGCAGGACCGCCGCGGCGCGAACCTGCTCGACGGCGGCTGCCCCTTCTACGGCACCTACGAGACCGCTGACGGTCAGTACATGGCGGTCGGGGCGCTGGAGCAGCAGTTCTACAACGAGTTCATCGAGCTGCTCGGCATCAAGGACGAGGTCCCGGCCCGCAAGGACTTCGACCGGTGGGGCGAGCTGCGTGCGGCGGTCGCCGCACGGTTCAGGACGCGCACCCGCGCGGAGTGGACGGCCGTGTTCGAGGGCTCCGATGCCTGCGTCGCCCCCGTCCTCTCGCTCCGCGAGGCCCCGGCCCATCCGCATCTCGCGGCCCGCGGCACCTTCGTCGACCACGGCGGCATCACCCAGCCCGCGCCCGCACCCCGCTTCTCCGCCACTCCGGGGGCCGTGACCCGTCCGCCCGCCCAGCCCGGCGCGGACACCGAAGCGGTGGCCCGCGACTGGGACGTACCCAGCATCACGACCGGCATCGAGGCCGGTACCCGGCCCCAGGAGGACCGTTGAAGCGTCAGATCTTCGCCGCGGAGCACGACGCCTTCCGTGACACCGTCCGTACCTTCCTCGCCAAGGAGGTGCTGCCCCACTACGAGCAGTGGGAGAAGGACGGAATCGTCAGCCGGGAGGTGTGGCGGGCCGCGGGCCGTCAGGGGCTGCTGGGCCTCGCGGTGCCCGAGGAGTACGGGGGCGGCGGGAACGACGACTTCCGGTACGCCGCCGTGCTTCACGAGGAATTCACCCGTGCGGGTGCACCCGGACTCGCGATCGGGCTCCACAACGACATCATCGGCCCGTACCTCACCTCACTGGCCACCGACGAGCAGAAGCGGCGCTGGCTGCCCGGCTTCTGCACCGGCGAGATCATCACCGCCATCGCGATGACCGAACCGGGTGCGGGCTCCGACCTCCAGGGCATCCGCACCACCGCCGAGGACCGGGGCGACCACTGGCTCCTCAACGGCTCGAAGACCTTCATCTCCAACGGCATCCTCGCCGACCTGGTGATCGTCGTCGCGAAGACCACCCCTCAGGGCGGCGCGCGCGGCCTGACCCTGCTCGTCGTCGAGCGCGGCACGGAGGGCTTCGAGCGCGGCCGCAACCTCGACAAGATCGGCCAGAAGGCGCAGGACACCGCGGAGCTCTTCTTCAACGACGTACGTGTCCCCAAGGAGAATCTGCTCGGCGAACTCAACGGCGCCTTCGTCCACCTGATGACCAATCTGGCGCAGGAACGCATGGCCATCGCCGTCGCCGGGATCGCCGCCGCCGAGCATCTGCTGGAGATCACCACCGAGTACGTGAAGGAGCGGGAGGCTTTCGGCCGGCCGCTCGCGAGACTTCAGCACATCCGCTTCGAGATCGCGGAGATGGCCACCGAGTGCGCCGTCACCCGGGCCTTTCTGGACCGTTGCATCGAGGACCACGCGAATGCCGCGCTCGACGCCGTCCACGCCTCGATGGCCAAGTGGTGGGCCACCGAGCTGCAAAAGCGCGTGGCCGACCGCTGCCTGCAACTGCACGGCGGCTACGGGTACATGACCGAATACCGCGTCGCCAAGGCCTTCACGGACGGACGCATCCAGACGATCTACGGCGGCACGACCGAGATCATGAAGGAGATCATCGGCCGCTCGCTGCTCGGCTGACCCCCCACCTGATTCTGCTCGGCCCACCCTCATCGAAAGGCTCCCGACAGTGAGCACCGAAGCGTATGTGTACGACGCGATCCGCACCCCGCGCGGCCGTGGCAAGGCCAACGGCGCGCTGCACGGCACCAAGCCGATCGACCTCGTCGTCGGACTGATCCATGAGATCAAGGCCCGCTTCCCGGGCCTGGACCCGGCCGCCATCGACGACATCGTCCTCGGCGTCGTCGGCCCGGTCGGTGACCAGGGCTCCGACATCGCCCGGATCGCGGCGATCGCTGCGGGGCTGCCCGACTCCGTCGCCGGCGTACAGGAGAACCGCTTCTGTGCCTCGGGCCTCGAAGCCGTCAACATGGCCGCGATGAAGGTCCGCTCCGGCTGGGAGGACCTGGTGCTGGCCGGCGGCGTCGAGTCCATGTCCCGGGTGCCGATGGCCTCCGACGGCGGTGCCTGGTTCGCCGACCCCATGACCAACTACGACACCGGCTTCGTACCGCAGGGCATCGGCGCCGACCTCATCGCCACCCTCGGTGGCTACACCCGCCGCATCGTCGACGAGTACGCGGCGCTCTCCCAGGAGCGGGCCGCGGCCGCCTGGAAGGACGGCCGCTTCGACCGCTCGGTCGTCCCGGTGCGCGACCGCAACGGCCTGGTCGTCCTCGACCAGGACGAGCACATGCGCCCTGGCACGACGGCAGAGTCCCTTGCCGCGCTCAAGCCGTCCTTCGCGGGTATCGGGGATCTCGGCGGCTTCGACGCCGTCGCGCTGCAGAAGTACCACTGGGTCGAGAAGATCGACCACGTCCACCACGCCGGCAACTCCTCCGGCATCGTGGACGGCGCGGCGCTCGTGGCGATCGGCAACAAGGCGGTCGGCGAGCGCTACGGGCTCACCCCGCGGGCCCGCATCGTCTCGGCCGCCGTCTCCGGTTCCGAGCCGACCATCATGCTCACCGGCCCGGCGCCGGCGACCCGCAAGGCGCTCGCCAAGGCCGGGCTCACCATCGACGACATCGACCTGGTCGAGATCAACGAGGCGTTCGCGGGCGTCGTGCTGCGTTTCGCCGACGACATGGGTCTCCCGCTCGACAGGATCAACGTCAACGGCGGCGCGATCGCCATGGGCCACCCGCTCGGGGCGACCGGAGCCATGATCCTCGGCACCCTCATCGACGAACTGGAGCGCCAGGACAAGCGGTACGGCCTCGCCACGCTGTGCGTCGGCGGCGGCATGGGCATCGCCACCGTCATCGAGCGTCTCTGACCCCCCGTCCTTCCCTCCCGTACGGAGTAACCAGAACCATGAGTGAATCCACCACCATCCGCTGGGAACAGGACGAGACCGGCGTCGTCACCCTCGTCCTCGACGACCCCAACCAGTCCGCCAACACGATGAACAACGCCTTCAAGGCATCCATCACGGCGATCGCCGACCGGGTGGAGGCCGAGCAGGAAGCCATCCGCGGCATCATCTTCACCTCCGCGAAGAAGACGTTCTTCGCCGGCGGCGACCTCAAGGAGATGATCAAGGCCGGCCCCGAGGACGTCCAGGCCGTCTTCGAGGCGGGTATGGGCATCAAGCGGGCCCTCCGCCGCATCGAGACGATCGGCAAGCCCGTCGTCGCCGCCATCAACGGCGCGGCGCTGGGCGGTGGCTACGAGATCGCCCTGGCCTGTCACCATCGGATCGCCCTCGACGCGCCCGGTTCCAAGATCGGCCTTCCCGAGGTCACCCTCGGCCTGCTGCCGGCGGGCGGCGGCGTCACCCGCACCGTGCGGCTGATGGGCATCGCCGACGCGCTGCTCAAGGTCCTTCTCCAGGGGACGCAGTACAACCCGCAGCGCGCCCTGGAGAACGGCCTCGTGCACGAAGTGGCCGCGACGCCCGAGGAGATGCTGGCCAAGGCCCGCGCCTTCATCGACGCCAACCCGGTCTCCCAGCAGCCCTGGGACGTCAAGGGGTACAAGATCCCCGGCGGCACCCCGTCGAACCCCAAGTTCGCCGCCAACCTTCCCGCCTTCCCCGCGAACCTGAAGAAGCAGACCGCCGGCGCGCCCTACCCGGCGCCGCGCAACATCCTCGCGGCCGCCGTCGAGGGTTCCCAGGTCGACTTCGAGACCGCGCAGATCATCGAGGCGCGGTACTTCACCGAGCTCGTCACCGGCCCGATCGCCAAGAACATGATCCAGGCGTTCTTCTTCGACCTGCAGGCGGTGAACTCCGGCGCCAGCAGGCCCAAGGGCATCGAGCCGCGCCCCGTCCGCAAGGTCGCCGTGCTCGGCGCCGGGATGATGGGCGCGGGCATCGCGTACTCCTGCGCCCGCGCCGGCATCGAGGTCGTCCTCAAGGACGTCACCGCCGAGGCGGCGGCCAAGGGCAAGGCGTACTCGGAGAAGCTGCTCGACAAGGCGCTCTCCCGGGGCCGTACGACCGAGGCCAAGCGCGACGCGCTTCTCGCGCGTATCACGCCGACGTCCGACCCCGCGGACCTCGCGGGCTGCGACGCCGTGATCGAGGCGGTGTTCGAGGACACCGCCCTCAAGCACAAGGTGTTCCAGGAGATCGAGGCGGTCATCGAGCCGGACGCCCTGCTCTGCTCCAACACCTCCACGCTGCCCATCACGGTCCTCGCGGAGGGCGTGGAGCGTCCCGTCGACTTCATCGGTCTGCACTTCTTCTCGCCCGTCGACAAGATGCCGCTGGTCGAGATCATCAAGGGTGAGCGCAGCGGCGACGAGGCGCTGGCCCGCGCCTTCGACCTGGTCCGCCAGATCAACAAGACCCCGATCGTGGTCAACGACTCGCGCGGCTTCTTCACCTCGCGCGTCATCGGCCAGTTCATCAACGAGGGCGTGGCGATGGTCGGCGAGGGCGTGGACCCCGTCTCCGTCGAGCAGGCGGCCGCCCAGGCCGGTTACCCGGCCAAGGTGCTCTCCCTGATGGACGAGCTGACGCTCACCCTGCCCCGCAAGATCCGCAACGAGAGCCGGCGCGCGGTCGAGGAGGCGGGCGGCACCTGGACCGGCCACCCGGCGGACGCGGTGATCGACCGCATGGTCGACGAGTTCGGGCGCCCGGGCCGCAGCGGTGGAGCCGGTTTCTACGAGTACGGCGAGGACGGCAAGCGGGCCGGTCTGTGGCCGGGGCTGCGGGAACACTTCGGCAAGACCGGCGTGGAGGTCCCGTTCGAGGACATGAAGGAGCGCATGCTCTTCTCCGAGGCTCTGGACACCGTCCGCTGCCTGGAGGAGAACGTGCTCACCTCCGTCGCGGACGCCAACATCGGCTCCATCATGGGCATCGGCTTCCCCGCCTGGACGGGTGGCGTGCTGCAGTACATCAACGGCTACGAGGGCGGTCCGGCCGGCTTCGTGGCGCGCTCCCGTGAGCTGGCCGAGCGCTATGGCGAGCGGTTCGAGCCGCCGGCGCTGCTGGTCGAGAAGGCCGAGCGGGGCGAGGTCTTCACCGACGCCTGATCCGGTCCCGCGGCATCGGGGCGGACGGGATCCACTGCTGCGATGTGAACCGCCCACCAGGGGCGCAGCCGTCCGGCTGCGCCCCTGGGTTTTCCGGCAGGTCAGCTCACCGCGTCACGGGGCGTCGACGCACACGCCCCAGACAGTGACGTTGATGGTGCTGCCGGTGGCGTTGCGGTAGGTGCCGGACCATGTGGTGTCGTTGATCGGCTGGGTCTCCATGACGTAGAGACCGCTGCTGGCCAGGACGGCACTGTCCAAGCCCCCGCCCGTGACCACCTTGCCGGCCGGACAGCTCACTGAGATGGTGCAGATGTTGTCACCCGTGCAGGCCACGGTGTTGAAGACCCTTTGGTAACCAGTGACCGGGCCAGAGCCCGTGGCGCCCGTCGGGCCGGTGGGACCCGTGGGGCCGGTGTCCCCCGTCGGGCCGGTGGGGCCCGTTGGTCC
>NZ_JBEXSW010000002.1:55342-284865 GCF_040613775.1 Streptomyces sp. NPDC006208
CGGTGGGACCCGTGGGGCCGGTGTCCCCCGTTGGTCCGGTGGGGCCCGTTGGTCCGGTGGGACCCGTGGGGCCGGTGTCCCCCGTTGGTCCGGTGGGGCCCGTTGGTCCGGTGGGACCCGTGGGGCCGGTGTCCCCCGTTGGTCCGGTGGCACCTGTGGGGCCGGTGGGGCCCGTTGGTCCGGTGGCACCTGTGGGGCCAGCGGCACCTGTGGGTCCGGTGGGACCCGTTGGTCCGACGTCACCCGTCGGGCCGGTGGGACCCGTTGGTCCGGTGGCACCTGTGGGGCCGGTGGGACCCGTTGGTCCGACGTCACCCGGCGCGCCGGTCGGACCCGTCGGACCTGTCTCACCGGTCAGGCCGGTTGCGCCGGTTGGGCCTGTCGGACCCGTGGGTCCTGTGGGTCCGGTTGCTCCGGTCGGTCCCCGCCCGCATTTGTCGCGATCGAGCGCGGCGTCGGCTCTCGCACCGTCTTCGGACGGCTTGCACTCTCCGTTGCTCAGATTCCTTGCCGTGCCCGCCGTCTCCGACCAGACGTGCGCCACGGCGAGTTGCGGACCTGCGATCCCGGCAAGCACCAGGGCCGTGGAAGCCACGAGCCCTCGAGCAGCCCACCTTCCTCTTCTGGGCACGGGGCCCAGAGATGACTTGGTCCTGCGCTCAGGACGCATACAAAGCCCTGCCTCTCTGACGTGAGTCTGAACCGGTCTCTTGTAACGGCGGTTCTTGCGAAACCGATCCGAGTGAGGATCCGGAAGCCCGTGCGAGCTCCCCGGCCGCATCGGCATGCAAAGGCGACCACTTAAGAAGCACGCGCACATATCAGCGCATTGGAGTAGCAGGCTCGGGTGAGGGCCTCGAACGGAGGCTCGGCCGCCTGGCAGAGGATTTCCGGAACGGCGGCGGGCGGGTCGGCGGCGCCCGAGCGTGCGTTTGGGTTCCGCCTTGTCCATCGACGAGCGAGCGCGGAGGTTGCGACGGCGGGCCTCCGCGCAGAGCTGGTCGTAGGTGGGCCGTCGGCACCGGAATGGGGAGCGCCGACCGCCCCGTTTACTGGAGGACATGTCGCGGGTGGAGGTGCGGCTCGCGGTGCGGGCCTAGAGCTCCTGGCTCTGCGCCCCCGTGTCGAAGGCGGCCCGCAGCTCTTCCCGCAGCGACCGCTGGAACGCGGTCACCAGGGCCTGGATCACCATCGGCTGCATATGGGCCGACAGGGACTTCATCGCCGCCACATGATCCGCGTCCGACTCGCGCTCCCGGTACGGGCCCCAGACCTCGTCCCGGAACAGCCGGGTCAGGTCGTGCGCCGCAGCCCTGGCGTGCTCCAGCAGGACCGTGCGGGAGGCGAGGATCGTCTCGTGCGCGATGGGCACGTCCAGCAGTTCGACGCCGAGCCGCAGCAGGCCGCCGTCCAGACGGAAGCTGCCCGGATCGCCCGGGCGCCGGTCCAGTACGCCCATCGCCGCCAGCCGGTCCACGTCCTGGTCCGTGAGCGGGCGTCCGGCGCGGCGCTCCAGCTCCTGCCGGGTGACCTCCTCGGCGGACTCGGGGGCCCAGGAGGCCACCAGGGCCCGGTGGATCGCCAGATCCTGCGCGCTCAGATCCTCGGGCAACTGCTCCAGGTAGCGCTCGATGGCGGCGAGCGTCATGCCCTGGTGCTGGAGCTCCTCGATGAGGGCCAGCCGGGACAGGTGGTCGGCGCCGTAGTGCCCCACTCGGCGGGCGCCGATCACGGGCGGCGGCAGCAGGCCGCGGGTGCTGTAGAACCGGATGGTGCGAACGGTGACCCCCGCGCGCGCGGCCAGTTCGTCGACGGTGAACGTCGGCTCCGCGGTCTCGGTGGCCATGGCTCTCCCTCTGTCCGAACCCTCCAGTACAACAGTATTGCTGTCTCACCGATGTTGTGAAAGTGGTGGGAGGGCACCGGAGATCGATTGTCAGTGGTGGATCGTACGGTTGTGCCATGTCCGAGATCAGATATGTCCGGGGGGACGCCACGGCGCCGCACGGCAAGGGCGTCAAACTGATCGCGCACGTCTGCAACGACCTGGGCGGTTGGGGCAAGGGCTTCGTCGTCGCCCTGTCGCGTCGCTGG
The DNA here is from genome assembly GCF_040613775.1 of Streptomyces sp. NPDC006208. Classification (NCBI taxonomy): domain Bacteria; kingdom Bacillati; phylum Actinomycetota; class Actinomycetes; order Kitasatosporales; family Streptomycetaceae; genus Streptomyces; species Streptomyces sp. NPDC006208. Next base: position 57,437 of record NZ_JBEXSW010000002.1, read on the forward strand.
CCCGAGCCGGAGGCGGACTACCGCCGCTGGCACCGCGAGCGCTCGCACAACGATTTCGCCCTGGGGGCCGTGCGGTCCGTCCAGGTCGGCCCGTATCTGTGGGTGGCCAACATGGTGGGCCAGCGGGGGATGCGCACCGGCAGCAACGGCGTCCCGGTGCGCTACGAGGCCATCGACCGGGCCCTCGCCGCGGTGGGGGACAAGGCTCTGGAGCTGGGGGCGTCCGTCCACATGCCCCGCATCGGCTGCGGCCTCGCGGGCGGGAAGTGGCCCCGCATCGAGCCGCTGATAGCCGAGCGGCTCACGGCCCGCGGGGTCACCGTGACGGTGTACGACCACGACGGCTGAATGTCGGGTCCGGGGGTGTCACAGGTGGTGCTCCGGTCCCGGCCGCGGTCGGGACCCGTCTCCCGGCCCTCCCCTGCTCAGAGCTCCGCTCGGACGAGTGCCTGGGAAACGGGCACACCGGAGCGGCGGGCGTACGCCATGCGCTCACGCACCTCGCGCATCGTCCGCGGCCGGTAGCCGGGCCCGCACCCGCAGCACTTCTGGTGGAAGCCCACGCCCGCGTTGAGCAGCAGGGTCACGACCCGCCACGCATCGGCGTCCCGCCGGGGCGGCGCTTCGAAGGCGTCCCCGGCGTGGACCAACGGCTTCGCGCACCTCGGGCACAGCCGCTCGCGCCGTTCCCCGTGCTTGAAGGAGGATCGGCAGGGCAGGCAGACGTACGCACTCCAATCGCGACCGCCGGCCCTAATCTGCGCCCACGAGCCTCGGCGACGGCGTCAGGTTGAGCCGGCCCACGGCCTCGGAGACGTCCCAGGGCCAGAGGAAGAGCCGGTAGACCGGGTCGACGCGGAACCAGTCCTCCGGGCCGTGGAGTACCCGGGTGCGCATGTCCACGCAGTACCGCTCCCGCCAGGAGAACAGGTCGCTCGGCCGGAGCTTCTTGTCCCCCTCGACCTTCCTCTTCGTCACCGAGAAGAGGTCCTCGAGCGCGCGGTATTCGTACGCCAGCAGCGTGGTGGACTTCTCCCAGATGCCGCGCTTCTCCGCCACTGCCTTCTCGGCCGCGGCCAGCATGATGGGAAGGTCGAGCTCGCCAGGAATCGAGGGGTAGATGATGAACGTCGGTGACCAGCCCTTGGTGACCAGGTCGAGGTTGAACGTCGCCCGCTCCTCGCGGGGCAGCGTGGCCAGCTCCTTGGCGGAGTAGCTGGGCGCGATGTAGGCCAGCAGCCGGTGATTGGGATCGAATGGGCTGTCGGCCATGCGGATGAACAGGTTACGAGGCGGCTTGCCGGGCCGGGCCAGCCGGTCGTTGATGTTCTTCTTGTTGAATTCCTTCGCAGCGGTGCCCTGCTCGAACTGCAGGCTGCCCGCCTTCCCGGTTTCCAGCTTCGGGAGCACGAACTCGGCGAGCCCCGGGGTGATGGGTGCGACGCCCTGCCGGATCCACTCGGCAAGCTGAACGAAGTTCTGGTCGACCTGTGCCGCGCCCTCCGCTGTGTCGGCCGTCACCTCGGGGGTGTCGACGGAGAGCATGCGAATGGGCATCCGGAAGTTCGGCGTGTCGCCGTCGTGCACATCGACCAGCGGCCGGGAGCCCAGGGCCGGCATGGTGGCACCGGCGGGCGACCACAGAATCTGGATGGGGTCGATCATGACGAAACTCCTTGCCTGGTGTCGGAGTTCGCATGGCGCATGAATGACTGCCCTTCCAGCATCACGTCATCGCCCTGCACGTGCAACCGCACGGGAGGGCAACCACGGGGGAGTGAAAGGAGCTTGGGGCAAGCGCCGAGGGCGCGCCCACACGGTGGACACGCCCTCGTCGTACAAGGGTCAACCTTCTGCCTACCGGCCGGAGCCGATCACCGGATAGTGGTCGGACAGATTCGTGTAGGTGTACGTGGTGCCCCAGCTGGACACCGACCAGGGCGCACTCTGCTCCTTGACGACCTCATTGGCCCAGCCGGCGGGCCGTGCATGCCCGGCGCGGTGCAGGACGTAGTCGAGGTCCTCGCGCGGGTCGTCCGGGTAGCGGTCCGCGGCGATGGAGTTGTCCTGTGTGTCGAAGGAGTACGGGTGCCCTGTACGCGCATCGGCGCCCGCGAGGCCCGCGTCCGCCAGCATCGAGGCGTACTCCGGAGTACGCGAATCGACGTTGAAGTCGCCCGCCACGATGACCTGTTCGGAGGCCGGAATGTTCTTGGCGTCGAGGAAGGCGTCCATCGCGCGGAACTGACGGCTGCGCATCTGGGCCGCTTCGCCCGCGGAGCAGCCCGGATCGGTCGACTGCGCGTGTGTGCCCACGACATGGACCTTCGTGCCGTTCACATTGAGCACGGCGTAGACGAAGCCCTTGTTCGACCACCAGTCCGCGCCGCAGGCGTCCTTGTAGACGTACTGCTCCTTGCGGACGATGGGCCACCTGCTCAGCACCGTGACGCCGCCGTCCTCCGGCGTGGTCGCCGAGTACGCTCCGCCCGTCGCGTCCCAGCCGCTCCTGCTGCGCCCCATCACCGGGGTCTGGTAAGGGTACTGGGCGGCGGCCGTCCGCTGGAGCGCGTCCGACGAGGAGTTGTCGAAGGCCTCCTGGAGCACCACGACGTCATTGCCCTGGAAGAACGAGGTCTTCGGTATGGCGGCGGCCCGGTGGTCCTGGCCCCAGTTGGGGTACAGCGTCTTGCTGAACAGGAACGCGTTGTACGTGAGCACCTTCAGATGCGGCTGCTCGGCGGCAGCGGCGGTCGCTGACGGCGCGGCCGCGGCCAGCACGGTGGCGGCCAGCGCGGCGGACAGAGCTGCGCCGGGGATGCGGCGAAGCGCGGAGTGCAGCACAGGATCTCCCGTTCGGAGGTGGGGGGTCAGCCGGTTGGTCAACCGGCGCGGCACATCAAATCAGCCGTAGTTACCTTCAGGTAATAGGCAGGTGCCGAGTTTCTTTCCGCAGCCGCAACGATTGCCCCCGGCACAGCCGGCGCCTGCCGAGAACGCCGCAGTCCTGTGAGCCGCTGACCCGGCTTCAGCGAGTCGGCGGCACCCGGCTCAAGGGGGACCCGGGAGGTGACCGGCCCGGGGCGCATACTGGAACATGCATGAACCGGGCATCGATCCGCGCGCCCGACGACAGCCTGGAGCGAGCAGATGAGCAAGCCGGCAGCCGAGCCCCTGCCGCCCGCCCCCGGCGGCGTGCTGTGGAGCCTCGCCGGGGACGTCCGAGCCCTGCTGATGCTGCCCGCCGCCCTCACCATGCAGGTCGCCCACCCGGCGGTCGGCGCGGGCGTCGACGAGCACTCCGTTTTCCGCACCGACCCTTGGGGCCGCGGCGAGCGCTCCCTGCGCTCGCTCCAGCTGTGGATCTACGGAGGGGACGAGGCCGCGGAGGAGGGCCGCAGACTGCGCGAACTGCACCGCACCATCCAGGGCGCCGACGCCCATGGACGCCGCTACCACGCGCTCAGCCCCGCCTACTACTCCTGGGTGCACGCCACCGGATTCCCCGTCTACCGGCACGCCGCCCGCTATCTGGTGCGCCCGCTCACCGACGCCGAGGAGCGGCAGCTGTACGCCGAGTGGCTGCAGGTGGGCCGGATCCTCGGCATCCACGACCGGGACATGCCCCAGACCGTCGAGGAGTTCTGGCCCTACTACCGCAAGGTGCTCGCCGACGAGCTGGAGGCGACCGTCGTGGTACGCGAGCTGGTCGCCGTCGACCAGCCCGTACCCGCGCCCGACCGAGGCCCGCTGCTGCTGCGATTGCTCCTGCGCGTGCTGTGGCCTGCACTGCTGCCCCCGCTCGCGCGGTTCCGCCGGTTCATGACCATCGGGCTGATGCCGCCGGACGCCCGCGAGGCGATAGGCCTGGAATGGAGCGACGAGCAGGAGCGCAGACTGCGCAGACTCGCCCGGGTCGTACGGGCCGTGGTTCCCGTACTCCCCGAGCGGCTGCGCTACCTCCCGCTCGCCCGCGCGGCGCGGCGGCGAGAGCGCGAGGCCGAGCGGCTCAGGCGCTCAGACCGCCGCGCGCGATGACGTCCGCGTACCAGCGGGCGCTGTCCTTGAACGTGCGCCGCTGCGTCGCGAAGTCGACATGGACGATGCCGAACCGCTTGCTGTAGCCGTACGCCCACTCGAAGTTGTCCAGCAGCGACCACAGGAAGTAGCCGCGAACATCCGCGCCGTCCTCGATCGCCCGGTGCACGGCCGTGAGGTGGGCGCGCAGGTACGCCACCCGCTCCGGGTCGTGGACCTCACCGGACGGATCGGCGTAGTCGTCGTACGCGGCCCCGTTCTCGGTGATCACCAGCGGTACGCCCGGCAGATCGTCACGCAGCCGGGCCAGCAGCTCGTACAGCCCGTCCGCGTCCACCGGCCAGTCCATCGCGGTACGCGGACCCGGCGCGGGCAGGAACTGCACATGCTCCTCGGCGCCGGCCCACGGCGAAGGGCCCTCGCAGGAGCCCGCGGCGACGACGGTGGGGGAGTAGTAGTTGATGCCGAGCGAGTCGATGGGTGTCGAGGCCACCTCCAGATCGCCGTCCTGCACGAACGACCAGTCCGTGACGGACGCGGTGTCGGTGAGGAGGTCCTCCGGGAGCCGACCGTGGAAGACCGGGTCGAGAAAGACGCGATTGCCCACGGCATCGATACGGCGCGCGGCATCGATGTCCGCCGCCGCGTCCGAATGCGGCCGCACCGCGTGGAGGTTGAGCGTCAGCGAGACCTCGGCGGAGCCTGGCAGCGCCGCATGCAGCACCTGTGCGGCCCAGCCGTGCGCCAGGTTGAAGTGGTGCGCGGCACGCAGCGACGCGAGCGCACTGGTACGGCCCGGAGCATGGACCCCGGATCCATAGCCGAGGAACGCGGCGCACCACGGCTCGTTGAGCGTGGTCCAGGTCGCGACCCGGTCGCCGAGGGCCGAGGCCATGATCCCGGCGTACTCGGCGAACCGCCGGGCAGTCTCGCGCTGCGGCCAGCCGCCCGCGTCCTCCAGCTCCTGCGGCAGATCCCAGTGGTAGAGCGTGGCGACCGGCCGGATGCCGGCCGTGAGCAGCTCGTCGACGAGCCGGCGGTAGAAGTCCAGGCCCTTCTGCACGGCGGGGCCGCGGCCGGTGGGCTGCACCCGTGGCCAGGCGATGGAGAACCGGTAGTCGGTGATCCCGAGCCTGCTCATCAGCGCGACGTCCTCGCGCATCCGGTGGTAGTGGTCGGCCGCGATGTCGCCGGTGTCGCCGTTGCGGACCTTGCCCGGGACTCGGCTGAACGTGTCCCAGATGGACGGCGTGCGGCCGTCCTCGGCGGCGGCGCCCTCGATCTGGTACGCGGCAGTGGCGGTGCCCCAGCGGAAGGCGTCGGGGAACCGGAGGTTCGCCCTCGTGTCGGGGCGTGCGTCGAGCGCGGTCATGTGGTGGAACTCCCAGGAGTGAGACGGAGGCTGTGGGGCCGCGGGGGAAGGGGTTTCTGGCGTCGTCGGTCCTGGCGACCGGAGAGGCCTAGCCCTTGACCGCGCCCTGCATGATGCCGCCGACGATCTGGCGGCCGAGCAGACCGAAGACGAGGAGGACGGGCAGCGTGCCGAGCAGCGTGCCGGCCATGATCACGGACTGGTCGTGGACATAGCCGCCGCCGAGCTGGCGCAGGGCGACCTGGACGGTCGGCTCCTGCGAGGACAGCGCGACGATCGGCCAGAAGAAGTCGTTCCAGGCGGCCATGAAGGTGAGCATGCCGAGCACGGCCATCCCGGGCCGGGCGATCGGTACCACGACCGACCAGAAGATCCGGGCGGTGGAAGCACCGTCGACACGGGCGGCCTCGATCAACTCGTCGGGCAGCGACTGCACCAGGTATTGACGCATGAAGAACACGCCGAAGGCGGACACCAGTCCGGGCAGGATCACCGCCTGCAGCTGGTTCACCCACTCCAGCTTCGCGATCAGCATGAAGAGCGGGATGACGCCCAGCTGCGGCGGAATCATCATGGTGCCCACCGTGATCGCGAGCAGCGCGCCACGGCCGCGGAAGCGCAGTTTGGCGAACGCGAACCCGGCGAGCGTGCAGCACAGCACCGTGCCGACGGTGATGGAGCCCGACACGATCAGGGAGTTGAGCAGCGCCTTGCCGATGTCCGCCTCTTCCAGCACGGCCTCGAAGTTGCGCATCAGATTCGAACCCGGCAGCAGTGTCGGCGGCACCTTCGCCAGATCGGCGTTGGAGCGGCTGGCGGCGACGATGGTCCAGTAGAACGGGAACGCCGAGATCAGCACCGCGAAGATCAGGATCGCGTGGGCGAGCTTGCCGCCGTGCATCGTGCGGCCGGCGCGATTCCTCCCCGGGCGGGCGGTCCGGGCGCGTTCCCGGGTCGTGGACGGCTCGGTCGGCGGTGCGGCGAGCGCGGTCATCGGCCGGCCTCCTTCGCGGAACGGCGGCGCGCGATCAGGGCGTTCACCCCGACCAGCACCACGATGAGCAGGAACATCACCCAGGCGATGGCGGCGGCCCGGCCCAGGTGGAAGAAGCCCCAGCCCTGCTCGTACATGTACAGGCCGAGCGTCTGGTACTGGTGCGAGATACCGCCGGAGATGGAACCCTCGAAGAGCAGCGGCTCACCGAACAGCTGGGTCGCCCCGATCGTGGAGACGATCGTGGTGAAGACGATGGTGGGACGCAGCCCTGGCAGGGTCACATGGAAGAACTGCCGCCAGCGGGACGCCCCGTCCATCTCCGCGGCCTCGTAGAGCTCGCTCGGGATGGACTGCATGCCTGCCAGGTAGATCAGTGCGTTGTAGCCCGTCCAGCGCCAGATCACGATCGTCGAGACGGCGATCTGCGAGGCGAAGGTGCCGGTCTGCCAGTCCACGGGATCGAAACCGGCCAGGCCCAGCAGGTAGTTGATCAGGCCGAAGTCCCGGCCGAACAGCTGGGCGAAGACAAGCGTGGCAGCCGCGACCGAGGTGGCGTACGGCAGCAGCATCGCGGTACGCAGAAAAGTCCGCCCACGCAGCCGGTAGTTGAGCAGATGCGCAAGTCCCAGCGCCATCACCAGCTGCGGCACCGTGGACAGCACCCCGATGGTGAAGGTGTTGCGCAGCGAGGTCCAGAAGAACTCGTCCTTCAGCAGCGCGGTGTAGTTGCCCAGCCCTCGCCACTCCATGTCGCCGGGTGTCTGCAGCTCGACCCGGTACAGCGACACGAACGCCGTGTAGATCAGCGGGAAGAGTCCGAACGCGGCGAACAGGGTGAAGAAGGGGGCGATATAGGCGTAGGGCGAGAGTGTGCGCCACGCGCGCAGCGCGGCCTGCTGCCTGGGCGGCGTCGGCGGCGCGAGCTGCTTCGCCGGTGCGGTGAGGGTCACGGGGCGGCCCTTCGGGTCGAGTCGGTTCGGGGCTGGGCCTTCGGGCCGGTCCGTTCGCGCGAGCGGACCGGCCCGAAGGAGCGGTGTCAGCCGATGGTGTTGGCGACGCCCTTCTTGGCGTTCGACCACGCCTTGCCGGGCGCGGTGCCCTTGCGCTCGACCTCGCCCAGCGCGTTGGTGATCTGCTGGTTGATGTTCTGGTCGTGCAGACCGAGGACCTGGACGGGAGCGGCCTTGGCGGCCTCGCCGAAGATCTGGCCGATCGGGGCGCCGGAGAAGTAGGGGTCCTTGGCGTCGGCGACCTTCTCGATGGCGCCGGTGGCGGAGGGGAAGTTGCCCTGCTTCTGGAAGAGCTTGGCCTGCTGCTCAGGGGCGGTGAGCCACTGGATCAGCCGGTAGGCCTCCTTCTTGTTCTTGGCCGCGCGCGGGATGGTCAGGTACGAGCCGCCCCAGTTGCCGGCGCCGCCGGGCAGCTTGGCGACGTCCCACTTGCCCTGGCCCGCGTCACCGGCCTGGCCCCTGATGTAGCCGAGCATCCAGGCCGGGCAGGGGATGGTGGCGAAGGAACCGGCGGCGAAGGCCTGGTTCCACTGCGGCGACCACTGGTCGAGCTTGGCGCTCAGTCCGGAATCGGCCGCCTCGACGGAGGTGTCCCAGGCCGCCTTCAGCGCCGGGTTGGTCTCCCAGATCAGCTTGCCGGAGGCGTCGTAGTAGCGCTCCTTCTCCTGGCCGATCATGATGGAGAAGAGGCTGCCGACGCTGTCCAGCCAGGCGCTCTTCTCCGGCGCCTTCTTCTTGTACTGCTTGCCGAGCTCCAGATAGCCGTCCCACGTGGACCACTTGGCGGCGAGCTCGGCGCGGTCGGTCGGCAGACCGGCCTTCTTGAACAGGTCGCTGCGGTAGCACATCGCCTCGGGGCCGACGTCGGTGCCGAGCCCGAGCACCTTGTTGTCCTTGGTGGTCGCGGCGGCCCACTTGGCCTCGGCGAACTGGCTCTTGAGCTTGTCGGCGCCGTAGGTGTTCAGGTCCTCGAACTTGTCGGCCTGCTGCTGGGTGACGGAGGCGATCCGGCCCACCTCGATGCCCTGGACGTCCGCGAGACCGCCGCCACCGGCCAGCCGGGTCTGCAGCGACTTCCAGTAGTCGGCCTCGTCCTCGGTGTCGGTCTGCTTGATCCTGACGTTCGGGTGGAGCTTCTCGTACTCCGCGTAGAGCCCGGCCTCCTTGTAGCCGAAGGATCCGAACAGGTCGACGGTGAGCGTGACCTTGCCGCCGGCGCTGTCGGAGGCGCTGTCCGACGAGCCGGATCCGCAGGCGGCGAGCAGTGCCCCGGCGAGCGCTACCGCACCCAGGCGGACGGCGGCCCTCTTGGCGGCTCGGGCTATGGGCATGGGAAGCCTCCCTTGGCTTCGGGGTGGAGCGAGACCGCTCTGCGCCGGTGGCTTTGAGAGCGCTCTCAACGATGCGTCTGGAGAGTGCCCCGCACACGCTCGCCCCGTCAAGACTCGAAGACATAACGGCTTGGACTCGGGGTCAACTCCCGTCTGTGTCCCATCTATTGACACGTGTGTTTCAGGAGTTTTACGTTCCTGGCATCTGAGAGCGCTCTCGGCCCCCCTACTCATGAATGACATGAGGTGCCGTCCATGCCAGCCCCCCGCACCAGACCGGCCACCGTGCTGGTCCTGGCCACCACCCTGGCCGCTTTCGGCCTGGGTCCGGCAGCCGCTCCCGCGGCGGCCGCGACCGTGCCCGTAGGCTCCGGCAGCTACTCCGACACCCGTCCCGCCGGCGCATCCGGCCCGACCACCAACACCGGCACACCGGTCATCCCCAAGGTCACGGCCGCCGCGAAGAACCGGCCCGTACCCACCAACGACTGGTGGTCCTCGCTCGCCTTCCAGCGCTACGGAGACAACCCGCACTCCACGCCCATGTACGGCCATCCGCTCACCTACCAGGCGACCGGCGGCGGCCTCGAGGTCGGCTACCCGACCACGCCGGCCGTCGTCGGTGACGGCCGCCAGTACGAGTACGCGCACAAACGCGATCTGACCCTCGGTCTGACCGGCCTCAACTCACCCGACACCAAGGCCGACGACTGGTCCGACTGGACCGTGACGCCCTACTGGTCCGACGGCAGCCGCACCCTGCGGACCACGATCGGCCACGGCCTGCCGTTCGTATACGCCAAGGGCTCCGGCGGGGACGCCCGGATCACCACCGCGACGGCCCCCGCCGTCTTCGCCGACCAGGGCAACGTCCTCGGCATCACGGTCGCGGGTCACCACTACGCCCTGTTCGCACCGACCGGCAGCGACTGGACGGTCTCCGGCTCCACCATCAGCGCCGGCCTCGGCGCGAAGGACTACTTCTCCCTCGCCGTCCTGCCCTCCACGGACGCGCTCGCCACCTACAAGAAGTACGCGTACAGCTTCGTCACCGGGTCCACGGCGGAGTGGAGTTACACCGGCGGCACCGTGAAGGCCACGTACACGCTGACGACCGAGGCGAAGGAGGGCACCGAGCGCGGCACGCTCCAGGCCCTCTACCGTCACCAGTGGCTGCACACCAGCGACGCGCTCACGCCCTACACCTATGTGTCGCCGCGCGGCACCATGAAGGTCCGCGAATCGGCCGCCTTCACCACCAGCCAGAAGGCCTCCGCCGTGCTGCCCGCCCTGCCGGAGGCGGACGGCGTGGACACGGCCCGGCTCCGCGGCCATCTGAACGAGGCCGCCAACGCCGCGGACCCCTTCTCCGGCTACACCGACACCTACTGGACCGGCAAGGCGCTCGGCCGGCTCGCCCAGCTGGTGCCCGTCGCCGACCAGATCGGCGAGACGGCGACCCGCGACAAGCTGCTCGGCCTGATCAAAGGCAGACTTCAGGAGTGGTTCACCGCGGGCGGCGCCAGTGAGTTCAGCTACGACAAGGACTGGAGGACCCTCACCGGCTACCCGGCCTCGTACGGCAGCGACACGGAGCTCAACGACCACCACTTCCACTACAGCTACTACGTGTACGCGGCGGCGATCGTCGCCCAGTACGACCAGAGCTGGGCCGCCGACTCCGCCTGGGGCGGCATGGTCAAGACCCTCGTCCGGGACACGGCCAACCCCAGCCGCACCGACACCGCCTTCCCCTTCCTGCGCGGCTTCGACGTGTACGCCGGACACAGCTGGGCCTCCGGGCACCAGGGGTTCGCGGCCGGCAACAACCAGGAGTCGTCGTCGGAGTCCACCAACCTCAGCGCGGCTCTGGTCCTGTGGGGGTCGGCGACCGGCGACACCTCGCTGCGCGACCTCGGTACATATCTGCTCACCACGGAGTCCGAGGCGATCGCCCAGTACTGGTTCGACGCCGACGAGCAGGTCTTCCCCTCCTCCTTCGGCCACGACACGGCCGGCATGGTCTGGGGCAGCGGCGCGGCCTACGCCACCTGGTGGACCGCCAACCCGGAAGAGATCCATGGCATCAACGTCCTTCCGGTGACCGGTGGTTCACTGCACCTGGGCGGCAAGAAGGCCGCCGTCCGGCGCAACATCGCCGAGATGGAACGTGAGAACGGCGGCCCGGCCGTCGAATGGCGTGACATTCTCTGGGAGTTCCAGTCCTTCGCCGACCCCGCCGCTGCCAAGGCCAAATGGGATGCGGGCCACGCCGGTTACACGCCCGAGCAGGGCGAGTCCAAGGCCCACACGTACCACTGGCTCGCCACTCTCGACACGCTCGGCGCACCCGACGCCACGGTGACCGGTGACATCCCGAGCTCGGCCGTCTTCACCAAGGGCACGGTGCGGACGTACGCCGCGCACAACTACGGCGCGACGGCGCGCACCGTGACCTTCTCCGACGGTAAGGCGCTGTCGGTGCCGGCCCGCTCCACGGCGACCGGCACCGGCAGCGGCGGCGACCCGGACCCGGATCCCGGCCCCGAGCCGCCGAGCGGCAACACGTTCCAGCTGCGCAGCGGCGGTGTCCTCACCAACGCGACGGGCGGCACGGCGGGCAGCGACACGGTCGCATCGGCAGGCGGCGCCAACCACGACGGCACCCCGTACCAGCCACTCGTCTACGAGGTGAGGAACGTCAACGGCACGCTCACACCCGGCGCAGCAACCGCCTTCCGTCTCCAGCTGGACGCGGGCACCTCGGTCGGGCTCGGCCAGCAGGCCAGGATCAGCTTCGACCTGACGGGCGACGGCACGTTCGACCGCGTCGAGACGTACCACTACTTCGCGACCGATCCCGTGGCGGGCTGGGAGGAGTACGCCCAGTCACGCGGCCTGAAGTCGGCGACCGGGACCCTCGGTGACCTCGCAGGCGGCACGGTACGGCTGGAGGTGTGGAGCGCGATCGGCAACGGCACGTCCAGGCTCCAGACCGGTACCGACCGCTCGGTGCTCGTGATCCCCTACGGCTAGCCAGGGGCCGCAGGGTGTGCGGCGGGCATCGGAGGTCAGGCCGATGCCCGCCGCACGAGCGTGGTCGGGGTGATCACGGAGGCGGGCGCGCCCGTCTGCGTCCCGTGCTCGTTCAGCAGCCGCATCAGCAGGCGGACCATCAGCCGGCCCATGCCCTCGATGTCCTGGCGCACCGTGGTAAGCGCCGGACTCGATTGCTCGACGACTGACGGCATGTCGTCGAAGCCCACCAGCGCCACATCCTCCGGAACCCGCACATTCCGTTCGCGCAGCGTTCGCAGTGCGCCGAGCGCCATCAGATCGTTGGAGACGAAGACCGCGTCCACGTCCGGCCGGCGGTCAAGCAGTTCCGCCATCGCGCGGGCGCCGCTCGCCTCGGTGAAGTCGCCCTGGCACAGCAGCGCCGGGTCGGCGTCCACCAGCACGTCGTGATAGCCGTCGATCCGGTCGAGCGCGGAGGTCTGGTCGCGCGGGCCCGCGATGTGTGCGATGTGCCGGCGGCCGAGCGAGACCAGATGGCGCACGGCCTCCCGGGCGCCGCCGCGGTTGTCGGCGTCGACATACGGCACGGACAGGTCGGCCCCGGCTCCGGGGCGGCCGCCGAAGACGGTGGGGATCTTCGCACGGTCGATGATCGCGGGCAGTTCGTCGTCGTCGTGGAGGGAGAAGGCCAGCGCGCCGTCGACATGTCCGCCACCGAGATAGCGGGCTATCCGGTCGTGGTCCCCGGGCCCCTCCACCCACAGGAGCACCAACTGGGAGTCGTACGCGGTCAGCTCGCGGCTGATCCCGCGCACCTGCTGCTCGAAGAACGGGTCGGAGAAGATCCGGAACTCGGGTTCAGCGATGATCACGGCCACCGCACCGTTGCGCCGGGTGACCAGGGTGCGCGCCGCGTGGTTGGGCACGTACCCGAGCTCCTCGACCGCCTGGCGCACCTTGTCGACCAGCGGCGGGCGTACACCGGCACCGCCGTTGACGACCCGCGAGGCGGTGGCCCGGGAGACACCGGCACGGGCGGCGACGGCTTCCAGCGTGGGGCGTGCCCCGGTGGACTGCTCGGGCAAGGCGGGCGCTCCTCGTCTGCTCCAGTCAGCTGCTCGGCACGAGCGCGGACGGCCTGATGCTGCCGGGGACAGGATATCCGCACCTCACGCTCTGATGAGAGCGCTCCCATCCCTGGTTCCACGGCGGGCTGCGGGACTGGTGAGTACGCATGTCCAGGTGCCGTGGATCCGCGAGCAACACCCGCGTTGCCTGCCCTGATCCGGTAGAGCGCGCTGCCTCACCGGCCGAAGCCGTAGTCGCCGCGGCCGGCGGTGAGTCCGATGCCGAGGGCGTCCTGGTCGAAGGTGATGGTGTGCGAGGCCGAGATGCCGCGGGCGGAGCCGGGCAGCACCCAGAGGATCGGGTCGGTGCCGCCCGGTGACAAGTAGCCGCCGATCGCCAGTTCCGCAGAGTGGTCCCGGTCGGTGTCCAGCAGGGCTTTCCCGTGGCCGAAGCCGGCCTCGATGTCGTCGGATCCGGGGATGCCGGGGGTGAGCCGGCTGAAGAGCCGGGCGCCTTGCGTGGTCAGGCCCTTGGCGCTGCCGAGCAACAGGATGACGGTGGGGCGGCCCACTGCGTCCGTTCCCACCGAGCCGCTGAAGGCGACATCGGCGTGACCGTCGCCGTTGGTGTCCCCGACGGACACACCAGCGGCGAAGGAGCAATAAGTGAATTTCGGCGAGCCCGGCAGCGCGGCATGCTCGGTGATACGGACCGGCTTGAGCCTGGTGCTCTGCCCCTGGGGACCGCCGTATGAAACCTCGACCCGGCTGCCGCCCTCCGGGATCACCGGATCGCCGAACCCCTCGCAGGCGAGGCCCATGACGACGTCCGCATAGCCGTCCTTGTCGATGTCGGCGGTGACGGGTGCATGGCCGTACAGGTCCCTGCCCTGGGCGTCCTTCAAGCGCGGGCCCTTGGTGAGCCGGCCGTCGGCGGCACCCCGGAACAGGACGGTGGCGCGGGGAGTGTAGGCAGCGTCGCCGTACTCCGACCAGGTGACGACGAGGTCGTCACGGCCGTCGCCGGTGACGTCCCCGGCGGCGGAGGGTGTGGCGATGTCATCCCCGGGCGCGAAGGGCTCGCCCTCCGGGGCGAGGTCGAGCCGGACGGTGCGCTCCGGCTTGCCCGCACGGCTGAAGGGGCCGAGGGCCAGGGTGCGGACGTCGGCACCCTGGCCGAGGGCCAGGGTGCCGACGTCCGTAAAGGTGTCCCTGGAGACGAGATCGGTGTAACCGTCGCCGTTGAAGTCACCGGCCACGGGTGACACGCCGGTCAGCCGGGCAGCGCCGGACTCGGGCAGGCCGCGCTTGCCGCCCCAGACGACGAAGATGGTCCTGGTGCCCGCTGTTGCGACGAGGTCCGCGTAGCCGTCGCTGTCGAGGTCCGCGCTGAGCGAGTCGTCGCCGAAGCGGCCGCCCTGCCCGGCCTTGCCCAGCCCCAGGTCGTTCTGGTCGATGACCTTGCGGTGGGCGGTGCCGGGGCCCTTCGCGGAGCCGTGGACCACGACCACCTGTCCGGCGGCGTAGACGCCCTGGACGGTGGCGTCGGAGTCGGTGACGACCAGATCGCTGTAGCCGTCGCCGTTGAAGTCGGAACCGGTCGCCGCGTCGGCCGGGCGTTGCTTCGGCTTGTCGGCGGTGCTGCTACCCGAGCATGCGGTAGTGACGGCCAGGAGGGCAGCGAGGCAGGCAAAGGCTCGTTTGCGCATGGTCGTTGGACTCCTCGTCCGCTCCAAAGGGTTGTGCGGATCACCTTCCGGTCGATGGGCGGGATGTAAGTGTGCACGTCGAGCGCGCGCTCGACGGTGCCGAAGTGCTGAAGGTCTCGAGGCCAGTCCGTCGCAATGGTCCGGCCTGCCACCGCTCGTGACCGCGCACTCTCCAGGCGCTTTTCGGCGGACCAGTCGAACGGGCAGTTCGCGACGGGCAGCGCGTCATGGAGCGCCCGCAGCCCGGAGCCGATCGCGCGTACTGCGGTGTCGGGTTCGCGCTTCCAGTGGTGGTCCACCGCCATGCGTCCGGGCAAGCCATGGGTGATGATCCAGGCCCCTGTTTCGTCAGCGCCCTCGCCGAGTACCCGCGGCACCACGGTGAACCTCGCCGCCCACCGCAGGCGTGCCACCTCAGCCGCAAGGTCATGCCGCTGCCGGCCGGCGTCCACTTCACAAACTGCCGTGTATCGCCCAAGCCGACTTGGAACGTCAACCCGCCGAGCCCGTTCGTCCATACAGTCCGTACCGGCTGCCCGCCGCGAGCTCGGTGACGATACGTGGAGGCTCGACAGGCCCCTGGGGCGAGGTGGCGATCACCCGCTCATTCTCACCAGAGCGGCCGGTAGCCGGCCAACCATATTGGGCCCACGTGTCAGCCGCCCATCCGACCACCCTTATTAGAGCCCCGCCGATCCACAGAATGTGACAATTCCTCGCAGATGTTGCACAGCATCCTTGGGCACCAGGAGCCGCTGCACCGGTTGGCCGATTGCAATGCGGTCGTCAGTTGGCGGTGACGACGGTGATGTTTCCGCCACCTGTGTGCGCCTTCACCTTGTGCGAGGAGGACGGATCGCTGGCGATGCCCACCTCGCGGTCGCCGCCGTCGGTCCTGGCATCTACCGCGTAGGTGCCTTCGGGTAGTCGCACCGCGATGTTGCCGCCCTCCGACTCGGCCTCGATCTGGTCGGGCGCCGCGGTGAAGGAGGCGTCGAGGTTGCCGCCGCCTGTGTGTGCGGAGACCTTCTTCGGGGCCGACTCTGTGATCCGGACGTTGCCACCGCCCGTGTCCACGGACAGGATGGTGCCGTGCGGGACCGCCACGGTGTAGTTGACACTGCACTCTCCGGCGTCGTCCTCCGTGCAGCCAGGAGCGTTCAGCGAGAGCTCGCCGTTGCGCACGGAGTGTTCGGTGCGCGGCTTGTCGTCCGTGTACTCGAACCTCTCGGTGACGCTGACGCCGGAGCTGTTTGCGGCAACCACTTCGACGTTCCCGCCGTTCGTCTTGATGCGTAGGGACGTCACCTTCTCGTTGACCTGGTACTGCGACTCCTCCACTGTGGTCTTGCCGTTGCAGGCCGTGAGTGCGGCGCCGGCGAGGGCGGCGGACACGGTGGCCAGGAGAAGGCGTCCGGTCTTGTTCCTGGCGCACGTCGAGTACATGGTTCTTCCTCAGGTTTGGTTGGAAAGGCAGGAGCACGGATGGTGACGGGAGCGCTTCCGGTACTCCGGTGCTCGGCCGCGGCTACTCGACGTCCTTGAGAGTGCGTTCCATGGACTCGACCCGCGATCGCATGTCGGCGAGCTGTGTCGAGATCTCCGACAGCCTCTGGTCCGTCAGTTCCTGTGTTGTCAGGGCCAGTTCGGTGAGCTGACGGTATTCCTGCTCGCGGGCGAGGACGGCCTCGGCGCGCTGTGTCTTGCCGCGCTGGCGCAGGGCCACGATGATCACGGGCGTGAGCAGCAGCAAACCGCCCAGCGTGAGAATGATGCCGTCCAGACCGTAGATGTGGTTCAACGTTCCCCCTTGGCCTGGTCGGCCTCTTCGTCGGTGGCGATGGTGATCGTCTCGGCGAGCGCGATGACGCTGCGTGGAGTCAGGTTCAAGGCGAAGGGCACGACTTCGTAGTACTTCATCGCCTTTCCGTCCTCTGAGAGCTCAAGCGTGGAGGAGACCAGGCCGGCACTCTCCAGCTTGCGCAGGTGGACCTGCAGCAGGGCCCGGCTGATACGGAGCTCGCGAGCCAGTCGGCTCACGTAGTTGCGCTCCCTGGCCACGGCCGCGACGACACGCAGCCGATGCGGATTGGACAGAGCCGCGAGCACCTTCGTCAACTCGTCTCCGGTGAGATCAGAGAGGTTCATACGTACTCCTTGCTCCTGCCAAGAAAAATTAGCAGGTGCCAGCAACGCGTACAACGGGATGGCTTGTTCGGTGTGCAGGCGTGACGGAAAACCGCACGTCCCCTGCGGCACTTCCACGAGGCCGAGGTGAGGTGCGTCGTTAGGGCCGGCAGATCGTCATGGCTCGGCTCACCGGCTTCCGCCGCCTCTACCGACGCTATGAACGCAAGGCCGAGAGCTTCCTGGCCTTCACCAGCATCGGCTGCACCCTCATCTGCTGCCGCAAGGCCCGGCCTGCGGAGCCGTTCCGAGTCATTGTTGACCTGCGAATCCTCGTTGCCGGGGGTCACGGGAAGAGGCCATGAAGGAGTCATGACAGCCCCGAAGGCCCGCCCCCGCGCACCGGCGGGGACGGGAGAGCGCCGCCGCCCCCGGAGGGACGGCGGCGCTGTCAGGGCCGTGCGCCCGGATCAGTGCCCGTGGTCATGGACCGAGTTCGTCGCGGCGATCTTCTTCCAGGACGCCGGAGGCTGCGGTGCCACGGACTCCGACCGCGCGGCCCGCGCGTTCGCCGCGGCCGGGGCGGCGGGCTTCGACGGCTCGTACAGCCAGGTGTCGAAGAGTGCGGCCAGCGGCTTGCCCGAGACCCGCTCCGCGAACGCCACGAAGTCGCCGACCTTGGCGTTCTTGTAGGCGTACTCGGTGGGCCAGCCCTTGAGGATCGCGAAGAAGTCCTCGTCCCCGATCTCGTTCCGCAGGGCCTGGAGCGCGAGCGCACCCCGGTCGTACACGGCGAGGTCGAACTGCTTGTCCGGACCCGGGTCGCCCGGCTTGACCGTCCAGAAGGCGTCGTCGGCCGGGTGCTGGGCGTAGACCCAGTCCGCGAGCTCCTGGGCGGTGCCCTCGCCCTCCTTCTCCGACCACAGCCACTGGCCGTAGCGGGCGAAGCCCTCGTTGACCCAGATGTCCTTCCAGCCGTCGACCGACACGCTGTCGCCGTACCACTGGTGCGCCAGCTCGTGCACCACCAACGAGACATTGGCGCCGTTCGCGAACTGGCGCGGGCTGTAGAACGGCCGGGTCTGTGTCTCCAGTGCGTACCCGCTCTTCACATTGGGCACGTAGCCGCCCAGCGCGTTGAAGGGGTAGGGCCCGAAGATCCCGGTCAGCCACTCGGCGACCTCACCCGTCCGCTCGACGCTGGCCCGTGCCGCGCCCGCGTTGTCGCCCAGGTCCTTGCTGTACGCGTTGAGGATCGGCAGCCCGTCGGCCGTTCTGTCGGTGGTGATGTCGAACTTGCCGACCGCGAGCGTGGCCAGGTAGGACGCCTGCGGTCTGTTGGAGCGCCAGTTGAAGCGGGTCCAGCCGAGCCGTGAACTCTGCGACTGCAGCACGCCGTTGCTGATGGCCTGGGTGCCGTCCGGCACCGCGACCGAGATGTCGTAGGTCGCCTTGTCCAGCGGGTGGTCGTTGCTCGGGAACCACCACACGGCCGAGTCCGGCTCCTGCGCGGCGACTCCGCCGTCCGGAGTCCGGTGCCAGGCGGTCCAGCCGCCGATGCTGAGCTCGGACGGCTTGCCCGCGTAGCGGACCACGACCGCCACCGGCCGGCCCTTCTCCAGCGGTGCGGCCGGGGTGATGACCAGCTCCTGGTCGCCCTCCTTGGCGAAATCCGCCTTCCTGCCGCCCACCCGTACCTCGCTGACCGGGAGGCCGAAGTCGAGGTTGAAACGGCTGAGAGGCTGCTGGGGGGTGGTGAGGAGCGTCGCCGTCCCCTGCAGCAGATCCGTGGCCGGCTGGTAGGTGAGACGGAGGTCGTAGTGGGAGACGTCGTATCCCCCGTTCCCGCTGGCCGGGTAGTAGGGGTCGCCGATACCCGGGGCCCCGGGCGACGAAGTGGCGGCCGATGCCGGGATCGCCAGCAGGAGGGTGGCCGCCAGCGCGCTCGGGACGATGAGTCTGCGGTGCACGGATGCTCCAAGTCGTAGGGACAAGTGATCTCTCTGGACCCTAGGCACGACTCCTGCCGACCGTCAGGAGCGCGGCCCGGCCATTCACACGATCGCCATGGGGCCGACATGCCACCTGGTGTCCCTTTGGCCGCTTCGGAGCGCCGACTGCCCTCTTTTGCACGGGAGTTGACCGGAGTACCTTCCGCCCATGCCGAATCGTGTGCGGGGCAACCGCTTTACGTGCAGATCGCTGGTGGTGGCGGCCTCGGCCGCTCTGATGTCCCTGACGCTCGCCCCGACCGTCGCGCAGGGCGCGTCCGTCCGCGAGAGCAGGCCGGTCTACTCGTACAACAACGCGATACGTGAGTCCGTCTGGGTCGACACCCGGCTCGACGGCGACGGCGACGGCAGGACCGACCGGGTCGCCGTCGACATCGTCAGGCCGCGCGAGGCTGCCGAGCAGGGCCGCAGAATCCCGGTGATCATGGATGCCAGCCCGTACTACGCCTGCTGCGGTCGCGGCAACGAAAGCCAGCGCAAGACCTACGACGCGAACGGCGACCCGGTCCAGTTCCCGCTCTACTACGACAACTACTTCGTCCCCCGCGGCTATGCCTTCGTCGCCGTCGACCTGGCCGGAACCAATCGCTCGGACGGCTGCGTGGACGTCGGCGGCCGCTCGGACATCCAGTCGGCCAAGGCCGTCGTCGACTGGCTGAACGGCCGCGCCCGCGGCTACACCACCCGCACCGGTGCCGTGCGCGCCAGGGCCGGCTGGAGCACCGGCGCCACCGGCATGATCGGCAAGAGCTACGACGGCACCATCGCCAACGGTGTCGCGGCCACCGGCGTACGAGGTCTGAGGACCATCGTCCCGATCGGCGCCATCTCCTCCTGGTACGACTACTACTTCGCCAAGGGCGCACCGTTGTACGACTCGGGTCCCGAATGGCTCTCCGACTACGTGGAGAGTCCCGAGGCGCGCGCCCGCTGCGGGGCCGTCCAGCAGCGACTGGTCGACGAGGCCCCGCGCAGCGGCGATCTGACGCCGCTGTGGGCGGAGCGCGACTATGTGCCGGACGCCGGCCGCGTCACCGCCAGCGTCTTCGCCGTCCACGGCATGCAGGACCTCAACGTCCGTACGAAGCACTTCGGTCAGTGGTGGGACGCCCTGGCGGCGCAGGGTGTGGACCGCAAGATCTGGCTCTCGCAGACCGGGCACGTCGACCCCTTCGACTTCCGCCGCGGTGAGTGGGTCAGCACGCTGCACCGGTGGTTCGACCACTACCTCCTCGGCTACGACAACGGGATCGACCGGGAGCCGATGGCCGACATCGAGCGCGCCCCCGACCGGTGGTCCACCGACCGGGTCTGGCCGCCGCGCTCCACCACCGCCACCAGCCTGCGCCCGGGCAGCGGCACCGCGGCCGGCGTCGGCACCCTCACGCTGCGGCCCGCCCGGCCCGGCGCCACCGAGACGTTCACCGACGACCCCCGACTGGACGAGACGGACTGGGCCTCGGCCGTCGAGACCCCGACTCCGGCCAAAGCGGGATTCATCACCGAGCCGCTGACCCGCGAACTGCGCCTGTCCGGCTCCGCCCGGGTGACCGTGACGGCCACCGCGTCCACCTCCAGCGCCCACCTGTCCGCGGTCCTCGTCGACCTCGGTCCCGACACCATCCGCGACTACGCGGCGTCCGGTGAAGGCATCACCACCGTCGCCGAACGCACCTGCTGGGGCGCGAGCACCGCAGGAGACAGTTCGTGCTTCAAGGAGACCCGAGCGCGCACCACCCCGGTCGGCCACACCATCTTCAGCCGTGGCTGGGCCGACCTCGGCAACCACGCGTCCGACGCCCACGGCCGTCCCCTGACCCCCGGCCGGCCGTACACCATCAGCCTTGATCTGCACGCGAGCGACCATGTGGTCCCGGCCGGCCACCGGCTCGCGCTGATCGTCGGTGGCACCGACCGCGATCTGATCGACCCGCCGCCCTCCGTACCGCGCCTCACCCTCGACCTTGCGCGCACGGCCGCGCACCTGCCGATCGTCGGCGGAACACCGGCCTTCGTACGCGCCACGGCCGGTTCACCCGAAGCACTCGGCCCCCGCGAGTCCCGCCTCGGCGGGGTCGCAGAACCGCGTCCGATCCGACCGATCCCGGGAGGCAGCACCCGATGACGTCCCGCCCGCCCCGCCCGCGTGTCCGCGCTCTCGCCGTGACCGGCGCCGCCGTCGCGCTGGCGGTTCCCCTGCTCACCGTTCCCGCCGAAGCGGCCCACACCCTGCCGCGCACCGGGTTCGAGGAGAGCGACGGCCAACGCTGGACCAGCCAGAGCGAGGAACAGACGTTCCTCGCTGCCGTCGACCGCGGCAGCGAACGCATGTCGGTGGCCCGGATCGGCACCACGAAGGAGGGCCGCCCTCTCCAGCTCGTACGCCTCGGTGCCCGGCGCGCCGCCCACACCGTGCTGCTGATCTGCAGTCAGCACGGCGACGAACCGTCCGGCCGTGACGCCTGTCTGACCACGATCCGCGATCTCGCCTACGCCAGGGACGGCAGAACCCGCGGGATGTTGGCCCGCACCCGGGTCCTTGTCGTCCCGACCGCGAACCCGGACGGCCGGGCCGCAGACACCCGGGGCAACTCCGACGGCGTCGACATCAACCGCGACCACATCGCCCTCAGGACGGCCGAGGGCAGAGCCGTCGCCGCCGTCATCCGTGACCAGCGCCCGGACATCATCTACGACCTGCACGAGTACGGGGCGACCCCGCCCTACTACGACAAGGACCTGTTCGACCTGTGGCCGCGCAACCTCAACACCGATGCGCGAGTTCACCGTGAGGCGCGGACACTGTCGGACCGGTACGTGCGCCCGGCGGCGGCCGGAGCGGGGTACAGCACCGGTACGTACGGCATATGGACGGACCCGGTCACCGGGGATCCCGTCAAGCAGACCGCGGGCGACGGGCAGGAACGCATCCTGCGCAACGCCTCGGGCATCAAGAACGCAGTCGGGCTGCTCATCGAGAGCCGGGTCGACCCCCTGACCGACCAGGAGAAGGCGGATCCCGCGCTCAACAACCGGCGCCGGATGCACAGTCAACTGGCGGCATTGGAAGGCCTGTTTACGTTCAGTGCGGAACGGCGCGGCCGGATCGAGGCGGCGACGTCCAGGGCCTGGGCCGCCGGGTCGGCGGACAGCGGGCCGGTCTATCTGGGTGGAGCCGACAACGACCCCGCCACCGACGAGGAGACCCTCCAGGACCCGCCCTGCGGCTACCGCCTCGACGCCGCCCAGTACGCGGAGGTGAAGGACGAACTGGCGTTGCACGGCGTCATGTCACGGCCGGGGCCGGAGGGGGCGTTCGTGCCGCTGCGCCAGCCGCAGCGGGAGCTGGTCCCGCTGCTCCTCGACGGCCGTGCGACCTATCACCTGGCATCAGGTGAACCGGTCACCGCCTGTTGAGGTCTGTGGTGTGCATCACATGTGGTAGGGGGTAGTCGAGAGCGGAGCCCCGATTCCGCAACCCCGCGAAAGGTGCCACCTGTGCCGCACGACGAACAACAACCGGCAGACCGGGGAGAGCTGTCGGTGACGGCAGATCTCCCCGGCCATCCGCAGGAGACAGGGCGCCCCACGACCGACCGTGTGGTCTTCGGAGTCACGGCCGTTCTCACCCTCGCCTTCGTGGTGTGGGGGGCCGTCGCGACGGACACCCTCGAGGACGTCTCCGACGCTATGCTCGGCGGGCTGATCCACAACGGCGGCTGGGCGTTCGTGCTTGCCGCTTCCGGCTTCGTGGTCTTCTCGCTCTGGCTCGCCATCAGCCGCTACGGCAGGATCACGCTGGGGCAGGAGGAGGAAGGGCCCGAGTTCCGCACCATCTCCTGGGTCGCCATGATGTTCAGCGCCGGCATGGGCATCGGCCTGATGTTCTACGGAGTCAGTGAACCGCTCGCGCACTTCACGAGCCCTCCGCCGGGCGCAGCGCCGGCCGACTCGGCGGATGCCATGGTCACCGCCATGGCGACCACCCTCTTCCACTGGACGCTGCACCCCTGGGCCATCTACGCGGTGGTCGGACTCGCCATCGCCTACAGCTCCTACCGCCGCAGGCGGCGGCAGACCATCAGTGCTGTTTTCGAACCGCTCATCGGCAAGCGACGGGCGAACGGCGGCGTCGGCCGCTTCATCGACATCCTCGCGATCTTCGCCACGCTCTTCGGTTCCGCCGCGTCCCTCGGCCTCGGCACTCTGCAGATCGGCAGCGGCTTCACCGAACTGGGCTGGATGGAGAAGGCCGGTATCGGACTGCTGGTCGGCATCATCGCCACCCTGACCGTCGCGTTCGTCCTTTCGGCGGTGTCCGGTGTCGAGAAGGGCATCCAGTGGCTGTCCAACACGAACATGGTGCTGGCGCTGCTGCTGGCCCTGTTCGTGCTCATCGCGGGTCCGACCATCATCGTGCTCGATCTGCTGCCGACGTCCATCGCGGCCTACTTCGGCGAACTCCCGCAGCTCGCGGGCCGCACCGAGGCGAGCGGCGGGGAGGGCGTCGCCGATTGGCTGGGCAGCTGGACGGTCTTCTACTGGGCGTGGTGGATCTCGTGGACCCCCTTCGTCGGAATGTTCATCGCCCGGATCAGCAGGGGGCGTACGATCCGTCAGTTCATCGGCGGCGTCATCCTGGTGCCCAGCACCGTCAGCCTTCTGTGGTTCGCGATCTTCGGCGGATCGGCGATGAAGCTGCAGGAACAGGGGCGGCTCGGTGACGAGACCACGCCGGAGGGCCAGCTCTTCGCGGTCCTCAGGGAGTACCCGCTCACCACCGTGATGAGTGTGCTCGTGATGATCCTTGTCGCCATCTTCTTCGTGTCGGGAGCGGACGCCGCGTCGATCGTGATGGGAACGCTCTCCCAGAAAGGTTCGTTCGAACCGAACCGGCTCGTCGTGGTCTTCTGGGGTGTGCTCACCGGCGCCGTCGCCGCCATCATGCTGCTGATCGGCGACGGCAAGGGCGATGCGCTGGCGGGCCTGCAGAATCTGACGATCCTGGTCGCCGCGCCGTTCGTACTCGTCATGCTCGGCATGTGCGTCGCCCTGATGCGCGATCTGCGCAGAGATCCGCTGATCGTGCGCAAGGAGCTCGGAGCGGAAGCCGTGGAGTCCGCGGTGATCGCCGGACACACCCACTACGACGGCGACTTCGAGCTCCAGATCGGTCCGGGTACCGGCGAGGAAACCGGCGGCGAGGGCGACGGCGCCGGAGCAGGCGGCGAAGGTGGGGGGCGGCCGCCGGCCGGCGCCGGATGACCGGGCACGAGAGACGGGACCCGCACCGCTCGGGTGCCGGGGGTCCCGCCCCGCCTTCCCTGGGCACGGAACGGGAGTACCTTTGCGGCGGCTGTGACCGGCTCAGGCCGGCCGAGCCCGGGTCGTGGCGCCGGGCGCCCGCCCCGGAATACCTGACCGGATCGGACCGGATGGGACCGGCTCAGCTCCGCGGGTGCAGCAGCGTGCCCCGCACCCGGCCGGACGTCGCGGGGACGTTGCCCGCCGGGCGTGCCGGCCGAGTCAGGACGTGCCCTCTCGCAACCGGCGTCCACCGCACGGCCGTCCACATGCCCGTCGCCTCCCCGCCGGCGGGCGGCCATCCGGGCCCGGCCTGGCCCCGCGAACAGCCGCACCCCCGTCTCCTCGGGGCACTCGGCCAACTCCTCGCAGACGTGCCGGACATGAGCGATCAGTCACCGACCAGAGTGCGCGCTCCAGGAGATGCGGCCACCACAGGGCGCCCACCCCCCCGATGACCCCGCCGCCCAGGACCATGACGTCACCCGAATCACCGTGCGTGGACGGGCCGTAGTCGGAGCGTGACCCACGGGATTGCAACCCGCCGGGAAGCGTGTGCACGGATCACGTCACAGTTGGGGATACTCACGACATGTCTGTCGAGTACGCGACCTTCGGTCTGGCTCCGGCGATGCGGGCCGGCGGGGTCCTCGCCGATGGCGGCTATCAAGTGCACCGGGACTTCCTGGACTTCATTGTCGACGGCCGGCCCTTGCTGTTCCAGCTCTGCGACCTCGATGCGGTCTCCCCGCTGGCAGCCGACGTACCACCGGCGATCTTCAGCGCACAGGTGCGCACCCTGCTGCTGGAGACGGATGCCCCGTTCGAGGGGAGCCGCTGTGTGATCTACGGCTGCCCGGAGTGCGAGGACATCCAGTGCGGAGCGGTGACCGCCGTCATAGAGCGCGACGGCGACGACATCGTGTGGCGTGACTTCGCCTGGCAGACCGACGGCAGTGCTGACCTCGACCTCAACGGCTACCAAGGGATCGGCCCGTTCCGCTTCCGCGGCGAGGAGTACCGCAGTGCGCTGCAGCGTCTGCTGCCCGGCGACGCGGACCAAGTCCCCTGCCGCCGCCGGGTGCTGCTGATCGGTGCGCGCGTGAACGTGCTCGCCAAGCTTGCCGCCGCGCTGCGCACCATCGGCATCGGCGCGGAGATCGCGCACGACGCCGACACCGTGCCTCCTGAGGAGCTGCGCACCTATGGAGCCGTCGCCTTCGGACGCGGGGTGGGGGAGGGCGAACGAGCCGCGGTGCGCGCGGCGTTCGAGCGGGCAGCCGCCCCTGCGGCGTATGTGGAAGGGTTCGCCCCGATCATCCCCCTCCTCGTCGCCCAGATCGAACACGCCCTGGACCGCAGCCCCTTGGAGCAGCGACGGCTCACACGGCTGAGCGCCACGGAGGACGGCGCGGAGGTCGAGGTGACGTCCGCGTGCCGCGTCCAGCTGGTCGCGTACCGTCTGGACCGCCTCTACCGCAGCCACACCCAGCAGCTCTTCGACGGCATGCTCGAACCGGGCCGGCACCTGATTCCGCTGGACGCGAAGACGGCCAAGGGGCAGTCCTTCGTCGTGGCACGCGCCACGGGGGGTGTGCTGGTCGCACCCGTGTCGCGATGACGAGACCG
Source organism: Streptomyces sp. NPDC006208 (assembly GCF_040613775.1). Classification (NCBI taxonomy): domain Bacteria; kingdom Bacillati; phylum Actinomycetota; class Actinomycetes; order Kitasatosporales; family Streptomycetaceae; genus Streptomyces; species Streptomyces sp. NPDC006208. The sequence goes on from NZ_JBEXSW010000002.1 coordinate 83,051, forward strand.
GGTGGCCCGGGCGAGCCGTGGACCGCTGAGGAGAAGGCATGCAGCCGCCGATGAACCGGAGGTCTGCCTCCTTGCGCCGATGAGTGGCGAGGCGGATCGGACCCGCTTTGCACCCGTACGCGTGACGAGCTGCGCCGCAGGCACGGGCCCCCTACCGCCGGACCGCCTCCACGCAGCGCACCTGCCGCTGCACGGCGCCGGCCCCGGGAACGCTCGCCGGCACCTGTGATGCGGTCGGCGCCTGCTTGACCGTGCCACGCTTTCCGTGGGTGCTCGAGGTCCTGGCCTGCGGCAACACCCTGCGCAAGGCACTGGGCAAGCCGCTGTGCACCCTCCTGGGACTTCGTCCCGGGGGCTAGGATCTCCCCCTGATGACTGCAACCCTCGTCGCCAAGGACCTCGCCGCCGGCCACGGCGACCGCTCGCTCTTCTCCGGGCTCGACCTCGTCGTCGCGCCCGGCGATGTCATCGGCCTCGTCGGCGTCAACGGCGCCGGGAAGTCGACCCTGCTGCGGCTGCTCGCCGGACTTGTCGCACCCGAGCACGGGGAGCTGCGGCTCTCCCCGCCCACCGCCACCGTCGGGCACCTTCCGCAGGAGCCCGAGCGCCGCGCGGGCGAGACCGTGCGGGCCTTCCTCGCCCGGCGCACCGGCGTCGCCGCCGCCCAGGCGGCGATGGACGAGGCCACCCAGGGGCTGGTCGACGGCACCCCGGGCGCGGACGACGCGTACGCCGTCAGCCTGGAGCGCTGGCTGGACCTCGGCGGCGCCGACCTCGACGAGCGGGCGGAAGAGGTCGCGAGCTCGCTCGGCCTCACGATCGGTCTCGACCAGCCGATGACCTCGCTCTCCGGGGGCCAGGCAGCCCGCGCCTCACTGGCCTCCCTCCTGCTGTCCCGCTACGACGTCTTCCTCCTCGACGAGCCGACGAACGATCTGGATCTGGACGGCCTCGAGCGTCTGGAGACATTCGTCCAGGGCCTGCGCGCGGGCACGGTCGTGGTCAGCCACGACCGCGAGTTCCTCACCCGAACGGTCACCAAGGTCCTGGAACTCGATCTTGCCCAGCAGGAGATCACCCTCTACGGCGGCGGCTACGCGGCCTATCTGGAGGAGCGGGAGACCGCCCGCCGGCACGCCCGTGAGGAGTACGACGAGTACGCCGACAAGAGGGCGGCACTCGAAGGCCGCGCCCACATGCAGCGCTCGTGGATGGACAAGGGCGTCAAGAACGCCCGCCGAAAGGCCACCGACAACGACAAGATCGGCCGCAAGCTCCGCAGCGAGGCCAGCGAGAAGCAGGCCGCGAAGGCCCGCCAGACCCAGCGCATGATCGAGCGCCTCGATGTGGTCGACGAGCCCCGCAAGGAGTGGGAGCTGCGGATGGAGATTGCCGCGGCCCCCCGCTCGGGTGCGGTCGTCGCCACCCTGCGCGAGGCCGAGGTCCGCCGCGGCGACTTCAGCTTCGGCCCGGCCACGCTGCAGATCGACTGGGCCGACCGGGTCGCCATCACCGGCGCGAACGGCGCGGGCAAGTCGACCCTGCTCGGCGCGCTGCTCGGCCGTATCGCGCTCGATTCCGGCGACGCCTCGCTCGGACCGGGCGTCCTCGTCGGCGAGGTCGACCAGGCGCGGGGGCTCTTCCTCGGTACGGAGTCGCTGCTGGACGCCTTCTGCGCGGCCGTCCCGGACACCGAACCCGCCGAGGTCCGCACGCTGCTCGCCAAGTTCGGCCTGAAGGCGGCCCATGTGCTGCGCCCGGCCACCACCCTCTCGCCGGGCGAACGCACCAGGGCCGCGCTCGCACTGCTCCAGGGCCGCGGCGTCAATCTGCTCGTACTGGACGAGCCGACCAACCACCTGGACCTGCCGGCGATCGAGCAGCTGGAGTCGGCTCTCGACTCGTACACGGGCACACTGCTCCTGGTCACGCACGACCGCCGGATGCTCGATGCCGTGCGCACCACGCGCCGGATCGAGGTGGCCGACGGGAAGGTGACCGAGCTCTGACGCAGCCCGAGCCGGTGACCGGCTCGACGCGTCGACCGGTCCGCTGGCGGACCCGCACGCGGACCCGAACCTGGACCTGGCCCCGGCGCGGACGGGACGACCGATCCGGCCGACGATCTCCGTGCCTCCGCAGGACCGCGCAGCCCGTCGGCGAGGCGGGTCGGACCCGCTGGAGAGCGTGAGGCTCCGAGCTCCGTACGAGCACTGGGCCCCGCAACGTCAGTGATGCGACACAGCGGTGCGGGCGGGCCGGGGAAGCCCCGGCCCGCCCGCACGTGGCGCTCGCTCAGCCCCGCCTGCCTCCGCCGTTCTTCGGGTCCACGAGACCGGCCCTGCGCAGGGCGTCCGCCATCGCACTGTTGGCCGGCGCGGGGGCCTGCGCCTGACGGCCGCCGCCCGCACCGCCGCGCCGGTCGCGGGCCCCGCCGCCCTGGCGCTGTTGCGGCGGGCGGCCGCCGCGCTCCCGCCTGGGCGCGCCCGGCTCCGCCGCCTGCGCCGACGCCTCGTCGTCCAGCCGCAGCGTCAGTGAGATCCTCTTGCGCGGGATGTCGACGTCCAGCACCTTGACCTTGACCACGTCGCCCGATTTGACCACGTCACGCGGGTCCTTGACGAAGGTCTTCGACATCGCCGACACGTGCACGAGTCCGTCCTGGTGGACACCGACGTCCACGAAGGCGCCGAAGGCGGCGACATTGGTGACGACACCCTCCAGCACCATTCCGGAGACCAGGTCGCCGATCTTCTCCACGCCCTCCTTGAAGGTCGCGGTCTTGAAGGCGGGCCGGGGGTCGCGGCCCGGCTTCTCCAGCTCCCGCAGAATGTCCGTCACCGTCGGCAGACCGAACGTCTCGTCCACGAACTCCGTCGGCCTCAGCGACCGCAGCACCGACGTGTTCCCGATCAGGGACGCCACCTCGCCGCCCGTCGACTTCACCATGCGCCGCACCACCGGATACGCCTCCGGGTGCACGCTCGAGGAGTCCAGCGGGTCGTCCCCGCCGCGGATCCGCAGGAAGCCCGCGCACTGCTCGTACGCCTTGGGCCCGAGCCGCGCCACGTCCTTGAGCGCCTTGCGGGAACGGAAGGGACCGTTGGAGTCCCGGTGCGCGACGATGTTCTCGGCAAGACCGGTGCCGATGCCCGAGACCCGCGAAAGCAGCGGCGCGGACGCGGTGTTGACGTCGACGCCGACACCGTTCACACAGTCCTCGACCACCGCGTCGAGCGAGCGCGACAGTTTCACCTCGGACAGGTCGTGCTGGTACTGGCCGACGCCGATCGACTTCGGGTCGATCTTGACCAGCTCGGCCAGCGGGTCCTGAAGCCGGCGCGCGATCGAGACGGCGCCGCGCAGCGACACATCGAGACCGGGCAGCTCCTGCGAGGCGAAAGCGGAAGCGGAGTACACCGAGGCGCCGGCCTCCGAGACCATCACCCTGGTGAGGCCCAGCTCCGGGTGCTTCTCGATGAGTTCACCGGCGAGCTTGTCGGTCTCGCGGGACGCCGTGCCGTTACCGATGGCGACCAGCTCGACGGAGTGCTCCTTGGCGAGCCGCGCCAACTTGGCCAGCGACTCGTCCCACTTGTTCGCCGGGACGTGCGGATAGATGGTGTCCGTGGCGACGACCTTGCCGGTCGCGTCCACGACGGCCACCTTCACACCGGTACGGAAGCCGGGGTCGAGGCCGAGCGTCGCCCGCGTGCCGGCCGGCGCGGCCAGCAGCAGGTCGCGCAGGTTCGCCGCGAAGACCCGTACCGCCTCGTCCTCCGCGGCTGTGCGCAGCCGCAGCCGCAGGTCGATGCCGAGGTGGACGAGGATCCGGGTCCGCCAGGCCCAGCGGACCGTGTCGCCGAGCCATTTGTCGCCCGGCCGGCCCTGCTGCGAGACGCCGAAGCGCGCCGCGACGAGCCCCTCGTACGACGAAGGCCCGTCCACCGGCTCCTCCGGCTCGAGCACCAGGTCGAGAACCTCTTCCTTCTCGCCCCGGAACATCGCGAGAATCCGGTGCGAGGGCAGCTCGGTGAAGCCCTCGGCGAAGTCGAAGTAGTCGGCGAACTTCGCGCCCGCCTCCTCCTTGCCGTCCCGCACCTTCGCCGCGAGACGGCCCCGCGTCCACATCCGTTCACGCAGCTCGCCGATGAGGTCGGCATCCTCGGAGAAACGCTCCGTCAGGATCGCCCGCGCACCGTCCAGGGCGGCCGCCGCGTCGGCGACGCCCTTGTCGGCGTCGACGAACGCCGCCGCTGCGGCGAGCGGCTCCACCGACGGATCGCCGAGCAGCCCCTCGGCCAGCGGTTCGAGCCCTGCCTCGCGGGCGGTCTGCGCCTTGGTGCGCCGCTTGGGCTTGTAGGGCAGATAGATGTCCTCGAGGCGCGCCTTGGTGTCGGCGGCCCGGATCTGGGCCTCCAGCTCGTCGGTCAGCTTGCCCTGCTCACGCACGGACTCGAGGATCGCGGTCCGCCGCTCCTCCAGCTCCCGCAGATAGCGCAGCCGTTCCTCGAGCGTGCGCAGCTGCGCGTCGTCGAGCATCTCGGTCGCTTCCTTGCGGTAGCGGGCGATGAACGGCACGGTCGACCCGCCGTCGAGCAGCTCGACGGCCGCCTTCACCTGCCGCTCGCGTACGCCGAGCTCCTCGGCGATCCTGCCTTCGATGGACGTCGTCACGGTTCCCCGACTCGCCTTCTCGTGCTGGCTGTGCTTGAGAGTGCATTGTGCCGGGTGGCCGGGTGCCGTGTCGCGTGGCCTCACGGGTGCGCGGGTCGCCCGGTGCGGCCGCGCCGGGAGGGGACGGGTGCGCCAGGGGCGGTCCGGCCCGTCCCGGCGGCCGGTCGGCGCACCCGGCGGGAAGCGACCCTCGGGAAGGAACCGGCTGGAAGAAGGCCGCATCCCCCGCCGCGGCCGGCGCGCGATCCCCGGCACGTCCCCGCCGGCCGAGCCCTGGCCGACCGACCGGGGCCGAAGCCCCCGGCGCCGCGCGTCGGTCGTCCCGTTGCAGCGGCCCATCGGCCGATCGGTGCCGTCCGAGGTGGCGACGACGGCCTCGCCGGGACCGGCGGACCGGGCTCAGCCCGTGGCCTCCTTGGGGAACGCGCCCGCGGCCGCCGCCGACATCAGCAGGCTGCGCCCCAGCTCGGTCAGCCGCTCCACGCCCTCCGCGCCCAGGTGCTCGTACGGTGCGAGGTCGATCCGGTCCGTGTGCTCCTCCACCTCCGCCCGCAGCCGGGTGCCGGCCTCGGTCAGACCGTCCGCGTCGTCCAGCAGTCCGCGCTCGCGCAGCCGACCCTGGGCGGCTTCCCAGTCGGTGCGCCGCCAGCCGCGGCTGGCGAGGATCCAGCGCGGGGACATGCCCTTGCCGGTCGCGGTGTGGCTCACCAGCGCCTCCAGCGGGTCGAGCCCGGCGGACAGCAGGGCGGCGAGGTGACCGTCGCCGCGGTGCTCCCGCAGCAGGGTCGCGGCGTGCCAGTAGGCGAGATGCGGCTCGTCGGGCACCGCCAGATCGGCGTGCGCGGCATACAGCGGCCGGGCGTGCGGCGTGCAGGCCTCGGTGGCGCGCAGCGCGAGCTGCGCCGCCTCGGCGAGCTCCTTGGAGGCGAGGACCTCCTCACCCAGCAGCCTGCGCAGCGTGGCGTCGACGGCCCGGAGCCGCGCCTCCAGCACGGCTTCGGGCGCGGCCGTGGCCCAGACCGCCGGCAGATGCCGGGCGATCAGCTCGGGATTGAAGTTGTAGAAGGTCGCGGCCACCGCACCGGGCCCGACGGCGCCCATCGCGGCCGCGCGGGTCACGAAGTACCCGGCGCTCACGTCCTCGATCCCCAGGCGGCCGAGCTCCGCGGCCAGGTCCGGGGAGAAGTAGACCGTCGAGTGCATCGGGTTGATGACGTTGTGGCAGCGGCGTCCCGCGCGCGGTGGCAGAGAGGTCATGGGTGCAGGTTACCGACTGGTTGGTACGTTCGGAACCCAAGGTGCGTGATGGCAGGAAAGGTGGGGTTCTCGTCATTGCGGCCATGACCGGCAGCGTCAAGCATGGAGGGCATGACACAGCGACGCCCCCTGCTCGTCGTCCTCTTCGACGGCGTGCAGAGCCTGGACGTGACCGGCCCCGTGGAGGTGTTCGCGGGAGCGGGCCAGGCCGTCGGCGATCCCGGCGCCTACCCGATCCGTACCGCATCACCCGACGGGTCGCCCGTCCGTACGCACAGCGGACTCACCCTCGTGCCCGACTGCTCGCTGACCGACGCCGAGGTGCCTCACACCCTGCTCGTCCCGGGTGGTCGCGGCACCAGAACCCCGGACCCTCGGCTCGTCGACTGGCTGCGCGAGCACGCCGACGACGCCGAACGGATCGTGTCCGTGTGCACCGGGGCCGCGCTGCTCGCCGCGGCCGGGCTGCTTGACGGCTGCCGTGCCACCACCCACTGGGCGTTCTGCGACCATCTGGCCCGCGCGCACCCCGCCGTCGAGGTCGATGCGGACCCGATCTTCGTACGCGACGGGAAGATCGCCACATCCGCCGGAGTCACCGCGGGAATCGACCTTGCCCTCGCCCTGGTCGAGGAGGACCTGGGCCGGGACACGGCCCTCACCGTCGCCCGCCATCTCGTCGTCTTTCTGCGCCGCCCGGGCAACCAGGCACAGTTCAGCGCGCAGCTGGCGGCCCAGACCGCACAGCGCGAACCGCTGCGCGAGGTGCAGCACTGGATCACCGAGCACCCCGCCGGCGATCTCTCGGTCGACGCGCTCGCGCAGCGCGCCCGGCTCTCGCCGCGTCACTTCGCCCGTGCCTTCCAGGCGGAGACCGGCATGACACCGGGTCGCTATGTCGAACGCGTGCGGCTCCAGCACGCCCGGCGTCTGCTGGAGGAGACCGGCCACGGCGTCGAAGAGGTCTCACGCGCCTCCGGTTACGGCACGCCCGAGGCGATGCGCCGCGCCTTCGTCAAAGTCCTCGGCGCCGCGCCCGCCGAGTACCGCCGCCGATTCCGCGCACCCGTCAACTGACGCCGGTCCCACTGACACCGGTCCCACTGACACCGGTCCCACTGACACCGATCCCGGTGACATCGATCGAAAGAGGAACCATGCAGATCGCGATCCTGCTCTACGACCGCTTCACCTCGCTCGACGCCGTCGGACCCTACGAGCTGCTGGCCCGGCTGCCCGGCGCCGAGACGGTCTTCGTCGCCGATCGGGCCGGCCCGGTACCCAACGACCAGGGCAGCCTCAGCCTCGTCGCCGAGCGCACCATCGCCGAAGTGCAGGCCCCGGACATCGTCCTGGTCCCCGGCGGCCCCGGCGCACGCCAGGCGATGCACGACGAAACCTTGCTCGACTGGCTCCGCGCGGCCGATGCCACCAGCACCTGGACCACATCCGTGTGCACGGGGTCGCTGGTGCTCGGCGGTGCCGGGCTGCTCAAGGGGCGCCGCGCCACCTCGCACTGGCTGGCCCTGGACGACCTCGTGCCGCTCGGTGCCGAGCCGACGGGGGAGCGTGTCGTCTTCGACGGCAAGTACGTCACGGCCGCGGGGGTCTCGTCCGGGATCGACATGGCGCTGCACCTGCTCGGCCGCATCGGCGGCGACGAGGTCGCCCAGACGGTTCAGCTGCTGACCGAGTACGACCCGCAGCCGCCGTACGACGCCGGCTCGCCGGACAAGGCGCCCGCCGAGATCGTCTCCAAGTGGCGTACGCAGGCGGGAAGGGTCACGAGCTGACCGGACGCGGCCTCACAAGGACCGCTCTCCGCGAGATCACACGGACCACTCGAAGCGCGGCGTACGCCGTTCCAGGAAGGCGGCGACCCCCTCCGCGGTGTCGCCGCTGCCGCGCGCCTGTTCCGTCCAGTACGCGTCCCGGTCGGTGCGCCCCGCCGCGAACTCCTTTGCCGCGCACTGGGTGAGCTGCGACCGCGTGGTGAGGATCCGGGTGAACTCCGCGGCCCGCTTGCCGAGCTCCGGGGCCGGCAGCACCTCGTCCACCAGCCCGGTGCGCAGCGCCCGCTCCGCATCGATCAACTCACCGGAGAAGAGCAGATACTTGGCGGTGGCCGGCCCCACCAGCGCGGCCAGCCGCCGGGTGGAGGCCGCCGGATAGACGATGCCGAGCTTCGCCGGCGTCACGCCGAACAGCGCGCCCTCGGCCGCGAACCGCAGATCGCAGGCGGCGGCGAGCTGGCTTCCGCCGCCGACGCAGTAGCCGCGTACGACGGCCAGCGTCGGCTTCGGGAACGCGGCCAGCGCCTCCTCGGCGCCCACCGCCAGCGCCTGCGGGTCCTCGCCGGGGCCACGCAGCGAGGAGATGTCGGCGCCCGCGCAGAACGTGTCGCCCGAACCGGTCAGCACCAGCACCCGCACCGAGGGATCGGCCGCCAACTCGTCGAGCAGCCCGGGCAGTGACGACCACATGCCGGCGGTCATCGCATTGCGCTTGGCGGGATTGCTGATCACCACCGTGGCGACACCGTTCTCGACGGTGTGCGTCAGCTGCGGCTCGGAAGGCGTGGTCGGCGCGGAGGGCTCCATGCGCCGGATGCTATCCGCCAGGGCCGGACCAACGATCAAGGAGGGGTACGGCGAGCACCAGGGGAGCCTCTACGAGCGGAAAAAACGATCGATACGGCAAAGCGGACAGAAGGAGATCAAAATCAGCTGCACGACTGACGCTGTCACGCATGTCCGCTCAGAAGGCGTCGATAGGCGCTGACTTCTGATCAGCGGTTCGGTACGGACCAACCGACTGCCAACACTTGTTACTCGAAGGTCAGTGGCACGGGCCAGTGGCCGACGAGCCGAGGGTGGGTGCCGGACTATGGAGAGCCGCGGGAGCGTGCCGGCCAGGCCGCTGTCGTACGAGGGCGTCTGGCGTTTCACCGCCCCGGCGGTCGACGTCTCCGTTCCGCAGGCACGCCACGCCGTACGAGATCTGATCGGCCGGCAGCGGGTACCGATGCATGACGATCTCGTCCAGGGGTTGCTGGTGATCGTCTCCGAGCTGGTCACCAACGCCGTGAAGCATGCGGCCCTGCTCTCGCCCGAGGTCGCCGTCGAGGTGGCCATCGGCGCGCACTGGGTGCGGGTGTCCGTGGCGGACAACCACCCCTACCGGCCCAAGGCGCTCGAGACCGACTACGCCCAGACGGGCGGGCGGGGCCTGCTGCTCGTCCGCGAGATCACCCGCGAGTCCGGCGGCAGCTGCGACGTCGAGCACACCGCGAGCGGCGGCAAGATCATCTGGGCCGAGCTGCCGCTCGCTCCGGTGCACAGCAGCGGCGCGGCGCCGATCTGACCGCCGCGCCGCCGCCGCACCGGGGTGGCAGGGCTCACCAGCCCACGGACGGGCCCGTCAGCTCCTTGATCGCGGGCCGGGCAGCGTCCAGCACCGTCATGAACCACGCCGAGAACACGGCCTGCTCATGGCGCTCCGCGAGCTCCTTCGGCGTCACGAAGGCCGTTTCGCCGATCTCTGCGGGATCCGGCCGCAGCGGCGCCTGCACCATTCCGACGAAGAGGTGGTTGAACTCCTGCTCGACCAGGCCCGACTCGGGATCAGGATGGTTGTAGCGGACGGTGCCGGCCTCCGCGAGGAGCGAGGGCGAGATTCCCAGCTCCTCGTACGTACGCCGGGCAGCGGCCGCGAACGGCGCCTCGCCCGGGTACGGGTGACCGCAGCAGGTGTTCGACCACACCCCGGGGGAGTGGTACTTGCCGGGCGCCCGGCGCTGCAGCAGCAGCCGCCCGTGCTCGTCGAAGAGGAACACCGAGAAGGCGCGGTGCAGCTGACCGGGCGCCTGATGCGCGGAGAGCTTCTCCGCGGTGCCGATGGTGTTGCCCTGTTCGTCGACCAGCTCGAGCAGGATCGCTTGTGACGTGCCGTTCGACGAGCTGTTCGCCGTGACGGCTGGAGTGATCGGCATACCCATCCTTCGCATCGGTCCTCGGCCCTGACAGGCCTGTCCAGTCTGCCGTACAGAAGCAGCTTGTCCGCACTTCGGCGACTCGGCATGTCCGCCCCGTCGAGCGACGTCGCCGACGGGGCGGACATACACGTCAGACCCCGAAGGCGGCCGGATAGCGGATGGTTCCCCCTTGCACGTCCCGCGATCCGTCGAGTACCAGGGCCATCAGCACCTCGTCGGGTACGTCGAAAGTTGGCCGGATTCCGTACCGCGAGGCCCGCTCGAAACCGAATCGCGGGTAGTACTCCGGATGCCCCAGCACGACGGCCAGCCGCTCACCGCGGGCCCTGGCCGCGTCCAGCACCGCACGCACGACGGCCTGGCCCGCGCCCCGGCGCTGGTGGTCGGGCGCCGTCGCGACCGGGCCGAGCGCGAGCGCGGGTGCGTCACCCACCCGGCACCGGGTGAGCAGGGCGTGCGCCGCCACTGTGCCGTCCGCAGCCTCGGCCACGTACGAGAGGCCGGCCAGCCAGGCCTCGCCGTCCAGGCGCAGCGCGTCCACCAGTTCCGCCTCCTCGGCTGTAGAAAAGGCCGCGGCGTTGAGCTCGCGCACCGCCGGGATGTCGGCCGCCCTCTCGGGCCGGGTACGCCAGTGCGCATCGGCCGGGCGCAGCACATAGCCGGTGTAGCCGTACTCCGACCCGTGCTCCTCGCGCATGGCGATCTCCGCCCAGGTGGCGGCGAGCGCCTGGTCCATGCCGGGGGCCGCCGGGTCAGCGGCGGCTGCCCGCTCGCCGAGCGGACCGTAGTACTCCTGCCAGTCGCTCTCCGGCTGCCGGTACACGCCGCGCACCGTGCAGCCCGCGGCGACCGCGGCCGCGCAGTTCTCGGCCGTCGTACGCAGCGGATGGTGCAGGTCCCAGAAGGCGCGGGCGTCGGCCGAGGGATGCTCGGCCGTCCACTCGCACTCGGTCAGGACCAGAGCGCCACCGGGCGCCAGCAGCCGTTGCCACTGCCGCAGAGCGGTGTCGAAGCCGATGCTGTAGACGGAGCTCTCGGCCCAGACCAGGTCGAACGAGCCGTCGGGGAAAGGGAGCTCGCCCATGTCGGCGCGGAGCGTGCGGACGGCGGCGCCCAGCCCACGGGCGTCGGCAGCCTGCCGCAGCTCGTCGAGGAAGGGTTCGTGCAGATCGACCGCGGTCACCCGCGCAGCGGCATCGGCGGCCAGCAGCAGCGCGGACCGGCCGGGACCGCAGCCCAGATCCAGGACACGCGGACGGGCGGGCACCGGGCCGGCCAGGTCGAGCAGCCGGCGCGAGGTGGCGTCGGAGCCGGGGCCCTGGCGCGGCAGACCCTGGTGCAGGGCGAAGAAAGCGTCGTGGAGAGTGTTGTCGGACAACGTGAAACCCTTGAGTGTGAGAGAGCTCCGGCCGACGGGCGAGATCGGATCGGTGAGGACGCGATCCGATCAGGGCCGGTGGGGAGCCCGGAGGCAGAGGGAGGACCGGGTGCTGCGCGAGGCACGGGGCACCACCACGCCGCAGGCGTAGGGGGACCTCACCGCGGCGGTCATCAACCTCAGCTCCTCTCAAGGTGACGGGACCCGAACGGTCCCGACATGTTCCCGGCGGAAACCCTAACAGCCGGATCACCTCAGTGGCAGAGCTTCGCCTCGTGCTCCGCATGCCCGACGGGCTCCAGTTGGAACGTGCAGTGCTCGACGTCGAAGTGATGACCGAGGCAGCCCTGCAGATCGTGCAGCAGCTTCTCGTGCCCCACCGCGTCCAGCACGTCCTGGGTCACCACCACATGTGCGGAGAGCACCGGCATCCCCGAGGTGATCGTCCAGGCATGCAGATCGTGCACGTCCTCCACACCGGGCAGCGCCAGTATGTGCTCGCGGACCTCGGCCATGTCGACGCCCTTGGGGGCCGCCTCCAGCAGCACGTTCAGCGTCTCGCGCAGCAGCTTCAAGGTACGCGGCACGATCATCAGGCCGATGACCAAGGAGGCGATCGGGTCCGCTGCCTGCCAGCCGGTCGCGATGATGATCGCGGCGGACACCAGCACCGTCAGCGAGCCGAGCGTGTCCGCGAGCACCTCCAGATAGGCGCCGCGCACATTGAGGCTCTCCTTCTGCCCCCGCACCAGCAACGACAGCGAGACCATGTTGGCCACCAGGCCGACCAGGGCGAAGACGACCGTGAGACCGCCGCGGGTATCGGCCGGGTTGATGAACCGGTCGACGGCCTCGAAGAGCAGATAGCCGCCCACGACGAGCAGGAGCAGACAGTTGGCGAGTGCCGCGAGGATCTCGGCACGCGCGTACCCGAACGTGCGGTTCGCCGTAGCCGGCCGGCCCGCGAAGTGAATGGCCAGCAGTGCCATCGCGAGTCCGACCGCGTCCGTCGCCATGTGCGCCGCGTCGGCGATCAGAGCGAGTGAATCGGCCAGCACACCGCCGACGATCTCCAGCACCATCACGCCGAGCGTGATGGCGAGCGCGATCCGCAGCCGTCCCTTGTAGGCCGCGGCTGCCGTACCGGTCGGCGGCCGGCCGCCGTGCGCGTGCCCGTGGTCGTGCCCAGCCCCCATGAAACTGCCTCCCGCAATCGTCGGACGTGGTCTCCCGGCACGTGCAGTGAACTACGGGTGGGGGGTATGGGGCAACACGGGACTGAACACCGTTGTCATGTGCTCTGACCTGCGGAAATGATCGCAGGTCAGAGCGTCGGGAAGATCACGCGGCGGCGTCGGGGTGCCGGAGCAGCCAGCCCTCCCACGCCGACGCGACCATGTCGCGCACATCGTGCGAGGCCGCCCAGCCCAGCTCCTTGGAGATCAGTTCGACCGAGGCGACCGCGCGGGCGGCATCACCGGCCCTCCGCGGCTCGACCACCGGATCGAGGCGGTGTCCGGTCACCTCGCCCACCAGATCGGCGAGCTCCCGCACCGAGACACCCACCCCGCGGCCGATGTTCACCGTCAGGTCGCCGGTGGCGTCCGGCTCGGTGAGCCGGCGGGCGACGGCGAGATGGGCGTCGGCCAGATCCGACACATGGATGTAGTCCCGGATGCAGGTCCCGTCCGGCGTCGGATAGTCGGCGCCGAAGATCCTGGGCGCCTCGCCGCGGGTGATCCGGTCGAAGAACATGGGGATGATGTTGAACACGCCCGTGTCGGACAGCTCGGGGGTGGCCGCGCCCGCCACGTTGAAGTAGCGCAGACAGGCGGTCGACAGCCCGTGAGCGAGGCCTGTCGCCCGCACCAGCCACTCCCCGGCGAGCTTGGTCTCCCCGTACGGGTTGATCGGCTCGCACGGCGCGCTCTCCGGGATGAGATCCAGTTCGGGCACCCCGTACACGGCGGCCGACGAGGAGAACAGGAACCGCTGGACACCGGCCTCGACCACCGCGTCCAGCAGGACGGTCAGACCGTGCACATTCTCCCGGTAGTACGTCAGCGGCCGCTCGACGGACTCCCCGACCTGCTTCTTCGCCGCGAGATGTACGACACCCGTGACCTCGTGCTCGGCGAGGGTGCGCGCCACCGTCCGCGCGTCGAGCACCGATCCGCGTACCAGTGGGATCGAGTCCGGCAGCCGCTCGGGAATCCCGGTGGAGATGTCGTCGAGCACGACGACCCGCTCCCCGGCCGCCGCCATGGCGTGCGCCACATGTGCGCCGATGTATCCCGCTCCGCCTGTGATCAGCCAAGTCATGTCGGCCACCCTAGGGCCTTCCTTCCGGATCTTGCCGGGCTCTTGTGTCCTGGCTCTCCCACGGCCTCGGCGCGGGTGGTGCCCCGGACCGGACCCTGCTCACTGAGCAGGCCTGATCCGGCCTGATCCGGAAGAAGGGCCCTGGCGGACGGGGCAAGGACCCACGCGCCGACCGGTTCCCGAGGTCCGCGGTTTGGAGGGCGGGGCGGTGATCGAGGATGATGATTCCGGCGGGCCGCCAGGGCGTAAACGGCTGGTGAACTCCTGCTTCCATTCATCCGATAGCCTCTGCCGACGTGCCGCCGCCCGGGGACCGGGCCGAGCCGCCGTGCTCTTGCACCGTCAGCTCCAAGGAGTGAGTTCGTCTGTCGACCGCCATCCTCACCGGTCCGCCGGTACCCGGATCGTCGCTCGAGGGCGATCTGCGGTCGCTTGGGTTCGACGTACGCGTCGCCTCCGGCGCCGAGGACACCGCCGCCCTGATCGCCGCCGTACCCGGAGGCGACCGGGTCGCCGTCGTGGACCCCCGCTTCGTCGGGCATGTCCACGCCCTCCGTCTCGGGCTGACCGATCCCCGTTTCGACGCCGCCGCCGTCACCGGCGCGCTGACCGTCCAGCCGCAGGCCCGCCACGCGCTGACCGATGCCGTGCGCACGGTCAGCGCCCATGTGCCGGCCGGCGCCGCGCCTGCCGGTGCCGACGGTCTCGTGGACACCGTGACCGAGGCGCTGGTCACCGAGGGCACCGTGGTGCACCGGCCCGAGCTGGGCCGGCTGGTCGCCGCCGTACCCACCGACGCGCAGGCCCGCCACCAGGCTCGCGCCGACGTCGAGGCCGTGGACGAGGAGGCCGTACGGCTGCGCTCGGCGGTCAAGGCCCGCGACGGCTTCTTCACCACGTTCTGCATCAGCCCGTACTCGCGTTACATCGCCCGCTGGTGCGCCCGGCGAGGTCTGACCCCGAACCAGGTCACCACGGCCTCGCTGCTCACGGCGCTGATCGCGGCCGGCTGCGCCGCGACAGGCACCCGCGGCGGCTACGTCGCCGCAGGCCTGCTGCTGCTCTTTTCCTTCGTCCTGGACTGCACCGACGGGCAGCTCGCCCGCTACTCCCTGCAGTACTCGACGATGGGCGCCTGGCTGGACGCCACGTTCGACCGCGCCAAGGAGTACGCGTTCTACGCGGGCCTCGCCCTCGGGGCCGCCCGCAACGGCGACGACGTATGGGCGCTCGCCCTCGCGGCGATGATCCTGCAGACCTGCCGGCACATCGTCGACTTCTCCTTCAACGAGGCGAACCACGACGCGACCGCGAACACGAGTCCGACCGCTGCTCTGTCCAGCAAACTGGACAGCGTCGGCTGGACGGTGTGGGTGCGCCGGATGATAGTGCTGCCGATCGGCGAACGCTGGGCCATGATCGCCGTGCTCACCGCCGTGACCAGCCCCCGGATCGTCTTCTACGCGCTCCTCGTCGGCTGCTCGCTGGCCGCCTGCTACACCACCGCGGGCCGTGTTCTGCGCTCGCTCACCCGCAAGGCGCACCGCACGGACCGTGCCGCGCAGGCGCTCGCGGACCTCGCCGACTCCGGTCTGTTCGCCGAGACCGTCGCCCACGCTGCCGCGTCACGCGTGAGAGGGCTGCCGGGCCTGATACCCCTCGCGTCGGCCGTGGCCGGCGGCGTCGCCCTGGTGGCGACCGCGGCCTTCACCGGCTTCGGCACCGTCTGGCCCGTCCTCGCGGCTCTTGTGTACATCATCACTTCCGGCATCGCCGTCGCCAGGCCCCTCAAGGGCGCCCTCGACTGGCTCGTCCCCCCAGTGCTGCGGGCCGCCGAATACTGCACGATCCTCGCCCTCGCGGCCCACTCGGAGGTGAACGGGGCACTTCCGGCAGCTTTCGGGCTGGTGGCCGCCGTCGCCTACCATCACTACGACACGGTGTACCGCATTCGCGGTGGCACGGGCGCGCCGCCGCGCCGGCTGGTGCGCGCCATCGGCGGGCACGAGGGGCGGGTCCTGGCAGTCGCACTGCTGGCCTTCCTGACCGACAGCACAGATTTCACCATCGCGCTGGCGGCCCTGGCCGTGGCCGTGGCTCTTGTGGTGCTCGTCGAGAGCACCCGCTTCTGGGTGTCCTCGCAGGCACCCGCCGTACATGACGAAGGAGAACCCGCATGATCGGCCTTGTACTGGCAGCCGGTGCCGGACGCCGTCTGCGCCCCTACACCGACACGCTCCCGAAGGCCCTCGTGCCCGTGGATCCCGCGGGAGACGGTTCCAGCACGGTCCTGGACCTGACGCTCGGCAATTTCGCCGAGATCGGGCTCACCGAGGCTGCCATCGTCGTGGGCTACCGCAAGGAGGCCGTGTACGAGCGCAAGGCCGCCCTCGAGTCGACGTACGGGATGAAGCTCACCCTCATCGACAACGACAAGGCCGAGGAGTGGAACAACGCCTACTCCCTGTGGTGCGCGCGTGACGTCCTCAAGGAGGGTGTGATCCTCGCCAACGGCGACACCGTGCACCCCGTGTCCGTCGAGCGCACCCTGCTGGACGCCCGCGGAGACGACCGGAAGATCATCCTCGCCCTCGACACGGTGAAGCACCTCGCCGACGAGGAGATGAAGGTCATCACCGATGGCGACAAGGGCGTGTCGCGCATCACCAAGCTGATGGACCCGGCCACCGCCACCGGCGAGTACATCGGCGTCACCCTCATCGAGCCCGAGGCCGCAGCCGCCCTGGCCGACGCGCTGAAGGCCACCTTCGAGCGCGACCCCGACCTCTACTACGAGGACGGCTACCAGGAACTGGTGAACCGCGGCTTCCGTATCGACGTCGCCCCCATCGGCGACGTCAAGTGGGTCGAGATCGACAACCACGACGACCTCGCGAAGGGCCGTGAGATCGCGTGCCAGTACTGACCCGGCTCATCCCGTCCCCGGTCGTCGTCGACATCAGCTGCGGGGCGCTGGACAACCTGGCCGGCGTCCTGGCCGACCAGCGGATCTCCGCCTCCGGCAAGCTGGCGTTCGCGATCAGCGGCGGCTCGGGGAAGGCGCTGCGCGAGCGGCTCTCCCCGATGCTGCCCGGTGCGGACTGGTACGAGGTCGGCGACGGCACGATCGACTCGGCGGTCAAACTCGCCGACGACATCAAGGGCAGCCGGTACGACGCGGTCGTCGGCCTCGGCGGCGGCAAGATCATCGATGTGGCGAAGTACGCCGCGGCCCGCGTCGGCCTCCCGATGGCCGCCGTCGCGACGAACCTCGCGCACGACGGACTGTGCTCGCCGATCTCCATCCTGGACAACGACAACGGCCGCGGCTCCTACGGCGTCCCCTCGCCCATCGCCATGGTCATCGACCTCGACGTGGTCCGCGACGCCCCCGTCCGTTTCGTCCGCTCCGGCATCGGCGACGCGATCTCCAACATCTCGGCGATCGCGGACTGGGAGCTCGCCCACCGCGTCAAGGGCGAGCCGATCGACGGCCTCGCCGCGGCCATGGCCCGCACCGCGGGCCAGTCGGTACTGCGCCACCCCGGTGGCGTCGGTGACGACGAGTTCCTCACCGTGCTCGCCGAGGCACTCGTGCTCTCCGGCATCGCCATGTCGATCAGCGGTGACTCCCGGCCCTCCTCCGGCGCCTGCCACGAGATCAGCCACGCCTTCGACCTGCTTTACCCCAAGCGTGCCGCGAGCCACGGCGAGCAGGTCGGCCTCGGTGCCGCCTTCGCGATGCATCTGCGCGGAGCTCACGAGGACTCGGCCCTCTTCGCCGAGGTGCTGCGCAGACACGGACTGCCGGTGCTGCCCGACGAGATCGGGTTCTCCCCGGACGAGTTCGTCCGGGCTGTGGAGTACGCACCGCAGACCCGCCCGGGGCGTTTCACCGTCCTCGAGCACCTCGACCTCACCAACGACCAGATCAGGGACGCGTACGCCGACTATGCCAAGACCATCCGTAGCTGAACTCCGCCCGGTCGTGCACCCGGCCGGTGTCAAGGACCGGCGCAGCGGTGAGCACTGGGGCGGCCGCCTGTACATGCGCGAGATCTCCCTGCGCATCACCCGCGTCCTGGTCGGCACCAAGGTCACGCCGAACCAGCTGACCTACCTGATGACCCTCGCCGGTGTGCTGGCCGCCCCGGCCCTGCTGGTACCGGGCATATGGGGTGCCGTCCTTGCCGTGGTGATGGTTCAGCTCTACCTGCTGCTCGACTGCGTGGACGGCGAGGTCGCCCGCTGGAAGAAGCAGTACTCCCTGTCCGGCGTGTACCTGGACCGGGTCGGCGCCTATCTGTGCGACGCGGCGGTCCTGGTCGGCTTCGGCCTGCGCGCCGCGGACCCGTGGGGCAGCGGGCGGATCGACTGGCTGTGGGCTTTCCTGGGCACCCTCGCCGCCCTCGGCGCGATCCTGATCAAGGCCGAGACCGACCTGGTCGGTGTCGCCCGGCACCAGGCCGGGATGGAGCCTGTCAAGGAGGCAGCGGCCGAGCCGCGCTCGTCCGGTATGGCACTCGCCCGCCGGGCGGCCGCCGCGCTCAGGTTCCACCGGCTGGTCCTCGGCATCGAGGCCTCCCTGCTCATCCTCGTGCTGGCCGTCCTCGACCAGGCTCGGGGCGATCTCTTCTACACCCGCCTGGGTGTAGCGGTGCTGGCCGGTATCGCGCTGCTGCAGACGGTGCTGCACCTGATCTCCGTCCTCGCGTCGAGCAGGCTGAAGTGACGCCGCTCATGAAGGCACCGGTGAAGCCGATGAAGCTGGGCGCGGTCATCATCACGATGGGCACCCGGCCCGACGAGCTGCGTGCCCTGCTCGAGTCGGTCGCCCGGCAGGACGGCGACGAGATCGAGGTCGTCGTCGTCGGCAACGGTGCCGAGGTGAGCGGCCTGCCCGAGGGCGTGCGCACCGTGACGCTGCCCGAGAACCTGGGCATCCCCGGCGGCCGCAACGTCGGCATCGAGGCCTTCGGCCCGTCCGGCTCCGGCGTCGACGCCCTGCTGTTCCTCGACGACGACGGACTGCTGCCGAACTCCGACACGGCGCAGCTGGTCCGCGAGGCCTTCGAGGCCGACCCGGAGCTGGGCATCGTCAGCTTCCGCATCGCCGACCCGGAGACCGGGCTCACCCAGCGCCGCCACGTCCCGCGGCTGCGCGCCTCCGACCCGATGCGCTCCTCGCGCGTGACGACCTTCCTGGGCGGCGCGAACGCGGTGCGGACCAAGGTCATCGCCGAGGTCGGCGGCCTTCCCGACGAGTTCTTCTACGCGCACGAGGAGACCGACCTCGCCTGGCGCGCTCTGGACGCCGGCTGGGCGATCGACTACCGCGCGGACATGGTGCTGTTCCACCCGACGCTGCCGCCGTCCCGGCACGCGGTGTACCACCGGATGGTGGCCCGCAACCGCGTCTGGGTCGCCCGGCGCAACCTGCCGGCGCCGCTGGTCCCCGTATACCTCGGCGTGTGGATGCTGCTCACCCTGGTGCGGCGCCCGTCGCTGCCCGCGCTCAAGGCGTGGTTCGCAGGCTTCCGCGAAGGCCTGCGCACGCCCTGCGGACCGCGCCGGCCCATGAAGTGGCGTACTGTGTGGCGGCTCACCCGGCTGGGCCGACCTCCTGTCATCTGACAAGCTCGGTTCTGAGAGCATCGGGGGCGCTCCCGAAATGCCGCGCATCTTGGACACGAAAGTTTCAACTTGTGAGTGACACAACCCATGACGGTGCCATCGCGATGAGCCCCACGCCATCGCCCGACGACGGCCTGTCTCCGGCACAGCTCGCCGCCAAGTACGGCCTGTCGGTGAGCGGTGCCCGCCCGGGCCTGTTCGAGTACGTCCGGCAGCTCTGGGGCAGGCGCCACTTCATCCTGGCCTTCTCCCAGGCGAAGCTGACCGCTCAGTACAGCCAGGCCAAGCTCGGCCAGCTCTGGCAGGTGGCGACCCCGCTGCTGAACGCCCTGGTCTACTTCCTGATCTTCGGGCTGATCCTCGAGGCGAACCGGGGCATGCCGACGAGCATCTACGTCCCCTTCCTGGTGACGGGTGTGTTCGTCTTCACCTTCACCCAGAGCTCCGTCATGGCCGGTGTCCGAGCGATCGCGGGCAATCTGGGCCTTGTGCGCGCACTGCACTTCCCGCGTGCCTCGCTGCCCGTCTCCTTCGCGCTCCAGCAGCTCCAGCAGCTGCTGTTCTCCATGATCGTGCTGGTCGTGATCGTGGTCGCGTTCGGCAGCTTCCCCACGTGGTCCTGGTTCCTGGTCCTCCCTGCCCTCGCGCTGCAGTTCGTGTTCAACACGGGGCTCGCGCTGATCATGGCGCGGCTGGGGTCGAAGACGCCTGACCTGGCCCAGCTGATGCCGTTCGTCATGCGTACCTGGATGTACGCCTCGGGTGTCATGTTCTCCATCCCGATCATGCTCGCCGACCGGCCCGCCTGGATCGCCGACGTCCTGATGTACAACCCGGCGGCCATCTACATGGACCTCGTCCGGTTCGCCCTGATCGACGGATACGGGTCCGCGAACCTGCCCTCGCACGTCTGGGCAGCGGGCCTGGGGTGGGCGGCCCTGATCGGCTGTGCGGGCTTTGTGTACTTCTGGAAGGCTGAGGAGCGCTACGGCCGTGGCTGAGAACAAGAACGACCGGCCGGACGTGAACGCCGCCGCACGCGTCCCCACGGTCATCGCCGACAACGTCCACATCGTCTACCGCGTCAACGCGGGCCGTGGCGGCAAGGGCAGTGCCACGGCCGCGCTCAGCCGGATGGTCCGCCGGAACAAGGGCGAGTCCCGGGGCGTGCGCAAGGTGCACGCCGTGCGCGGCGTCTCCTTCACCGCCTACCGCGGTGAGGCGATCGGTCTGATCGGTACCAACGGTTCCGGCAAGTCCACGCTGCTGCGGGCCATCGCCGGCCTGCTGCCGACCGAGAGCGGCAAGGTCTACACCGATGGCCAGCCCTCCCTGCTCGGCGTCAATGCCGCTCTGATGAACGATCTGACCGGCGAGCGCAACGTCATACTCGGCGGCCTGGCCATGGGCATGTCGCGCGAGGAGATCCGCGAGCGCTACCAGGGAATCGTCGACTTCTCGGGGATCAACGAGAAGGGCGATTTCATCACCCTTCCCATGCGCACGTACTCCTCCGGCATGGCGGCCAGGCTCCGGTTCTCCATCGCGGCCGCGAAGAACCACGATGTGCTGATGATCGACGAGGCGCTGGCCACGGGCGACCGCCGCTTCCAGATCCGTTCGGAGCAGCGCATCCGTGAGCTGCGCAAGGAGGCAGGCACGGTCTTCCTGGTCAGTCACAGCAACAAGTCGATCAGGGACACCTGCGACCGCGTTCTGTGGCTGGAGAAGGGCGAGCTGCTGATGGACGGTCCGACCGACGAGGTCATCAAGGCGTACGAGAAGGAGACCGGCAAGTAGCCCGGTCCCGCCCTCGGTGCCGGTGGACCCCTGCCGCCGCTCAGCGGCGTCAGGGGTCTTCGGCCTCAACCCCTGTGGAGCCGGGGGCGGTTGGGAGAGCTGCGTTCCATGGGGCCGGAACGCGTCGCACCCTGACGTGTCGTTCGGTGTTGTACAACGTAAGCTGGAGCGGTGCTGAATCGCGGAGAGCGGGGCGAAACCCCCTAGGCATCCCGTCCGTCAGGCGATCACCCCCGAGTCGGGACGACCGGCGGCGTGTCCGAAATAGGATGTATTGGGTCGGCAGTGTAGAACGGGAGATGTGACGGCCATGACGGAAACTCTCCAGCTCCGCGAAAACGTTGCCGTCCCCGCAGCGGGCAGCGGGCAGTGACAGGCGTCCGCCAGTCGCGTCCCCAGGCGCCCGCCCGTGCCACCCTCGACAAGGCCGCGGACGAGAACTTCCCCGTCGCCCCCTTCTTTCTGCCGCGCGCATGGCGCCAGGATCTGAAGGCCGTCTACGGCTACGCGCGGCTCGTCGACGACATCGGCGACGGCGACCTCGCTCCCGGTGGCGCCGATGCCCGGTATCTCGGCGTCGAACCCGAGCACGCCGAGGACCCGGCCGTCCTGCTCGACGCCTTCGAGGCCGATCTGCGGCGCGTATTCGACGGCACGCCGCGCCACCCGCTCCTGCTGGCGCTGCAGCCGACCGTCCGCCGCTGCTCGCTCACCCCGGAGCCGTTCCTCGGCCTGATCGCCGCCAACCGGCAGGACCAGCTGGTCAGGCGCTACGAAACCTGGGACGACCTGCTCGCCTACTGCAGGCTGTCGGCCAACCCCGTCGGCCGACTGGTGCTGCAGATCACCGGCACCGCCGGCCCCGAACGGCTGCGCCGTTCCGACGCCGTGTGCACCGGTCTGCAGATCGTCGAGCATCTCCAGGACGTGGTCGAGGACCTCGGACGCGACCGGATCTATCTGCCCGCCGAGGACATGAAGCGCTTCCAGGTAACCGAGGCGGACCTCACCGCGGCCACGGGCAGCGCGTCAGTGCGCGCACTGATCGCCCACGAGGCCGAGCGCGCCGGTGAGCTGCTGGATGAGGGCACCGTTCTGGTGGGTAGCGTCCACGGCCGACTCCGGCTTCTGCTGGCCGGATTTGTGGGTGGTGGGCGCGCCGCTCTCACTGCGATCGCCACGGCCGGACATGATGTGCTGCCCGGACCGCCCAAGGCCGCCACATCGGATGTGCTGCGTGAAGCGGGTGCTGTCCTGCGACGAGCGCGTGGAGAGAGGTGAGCCGGACGATGGAGGGGCCCATCCAGCTGTCCGCGCCTGTGCAGGCCGCCTACAGCTACTGCGAGGCCGTCACAGGCCACCAGGCACGTAACTTCGCCTACGGCATCCGTCTGCTGCCCACCGACAAGCGCCAGGCCATGTCGGCGCTCTACGCCTTCTCCCGGCGCATCGACGACATCGGTGACGGCAAGCTCGCATCGGATGCCAAGCGGGGCAGGCTCGAGGAGACCCGGGAGCTGCTCGGACGCATCAGGCGCAACGCCGTCGACCAGGACGACACCGACCCGGTCGCCGTCGCGCTCGCGGACGCCGCGCAGCGCTTCCCGGTGCCGCTGGGCGGGCTCGACGAACTCATCGACGGCGTGCTGATGGACGTACGCGGCAAGACGTACGAGACGTGGGACGACCTCAAGGTCTACTGCCGGTGCGTCGCGGGGGCGATCGGACGGCTCTCCCTCGGCGTGTTCGGTACCCTGCCCGCCGCGCGCGGCACCGAGCGCGCCTCCGAGTACGCCGACACGCTCGGTCTCGCACTTCAACTCACCAACATCCTCAGGGACGTTCGCGAGGACGCCGAGGGCGGGCGGATGTATCTGCCCGCCGACGACCTCGCCAAGTTCGGTTGCGGCGGGGGCTTCCACGGTGCCACCCCGCCGTCGGGCTCCGACTTCGCGGGCCTGGTCCATTTCGAAGTACGGCGCGCCCGTGCCCTGTTCACCGAGGGCTACCGGCTGCTGCCCATGCTCGACCGGCGCAGCGGCGCCTGTGTCGCCGCCATGGCGGGCATCTACCGAAGGCTGCTCGACCGCATCGAGCGCGACCCCGATGCGGTGCTGCGCGGCCGGGTCTCCCTGCCCGGACGCGAGAAGGCCTATGTCGCCGTGCGCGGCCTGTCCGGCCTCGACGCCCGGCATGTCAGCCGGCAGTCCCTCAGGGGGCGGTTGTGACGAACTGCGCCTGCATCCACGGCCGGTGGGCAGCCCTGACCCACCCGTGCATGTCCGCGACTGCGGTGGCTCGAAGGGAGATCGCATGCCGGACCACTCCATGACGCCGCGGCACGCGGTGGTCGTCGGCGGCGGACTCGCCGGCGTCACAGCGGCCCTCCGGCTCGCCGACGAGGGCGTCCATGTCACCCTCGCCGAGGGCCGGCCCCGCCTCGGCGGCCTCGCGTTCTCCTTCCGCCGCGGCAACCTCACCGTGGACAACGGCCAGCATGTGTACCTGCGCTGCTGCACCGCCTACCGCTGGTTCCTCGACCGGGTCGACGGCACCGGACTCGCGCCCCTGCAGCGCCGTCTCGACGTACCCGTCCTGGACGCGGCCGCCCCGCACGGCCCCCGGCTCGGACGGCTGCGCCGCAGTGCGCTGCCCGTGCCCCTGCACCTGGCCGCGAGCCTCGCCGGCTATCCGCACCTCTCGCTCGCCGAGCGAGCGGGCGTGGGCCGCGCCGCCCTGGCCCTGGGCAGGCTCGACCCGGCCGACCCGGCGCTCGACGGCATCGACTTCGCCACCTGGCTCGGCCGCCACGGCCAGTCACGGCGCGCCGTCGAAGCCCTGTGGGACCTCGTCGGCGTGGCCACCCTCAACGCCACCGCGGCCAACGCCTCGATGGGGCTCGCCGCGATGGTCTTCAAGACCGGCCTCCTCTCCGAGCCGGGCGCCGCCGACATCGGCTGGGCGCGTGTCCCCCTCGGCGAGCTGCACGACACGCTGGCCCGCAAGGCGCTCGACAGCGCCGGCGTGCGCACCGAACTGTCCACCCGCGTCCGTGAGATCACTCGTGGCGAGGGCGGACGCTGGCACGTGGACGTCGACGGCGAGCGGCTGGACGCGGACACCGTCGTACTCGCCGTGCCCCAGCGCGAGGCCCATGCCCTGCTGCCCGACGGCGCGCTGGAGGACCCCGACCGACTCCTCGACATCGGCACCGCGCCCATCCTCAACATCCATGTGCTCTACGACCGCAAGGTGCTGCGCCGGCCGTTCTTCGCCGCGCTCGGCACTCCCGTGCAGTGGGTCTTCGACCGCACCGACGCCTCCGGGCTGGGAGAGGGCCAGTACCTTGCCCTCTCCCAGTCCGCCGCCCAGGACGAGATCGACGCACCTGTCGCCGAGCTCCGCGGGCGCTATCTGACCGAGCTGGAGCGACTGCTGCCCGCCGCGCGCGGCGCCGAGGTGCGCGACTTCTTCGTCACCCGGGAGCGGACGGCGACCTTCGCGCCCTCCCCGGGCGTCGGCCGGCTGCGGCCCGGAGCCCGCACCCGCCTGCCCGGTCTGTACCTGGCCGGAGCGTGGACCGCCACCGGCTGGCCCGCGACCATGGAGAGCGCCGTGCGCAGCGGATTCACCGCAGCGGGCGCCGCACTCTCGGCGCTCGGCCGCCCCCATGAACATCCGCTCAAGGAGGCGGTGTGAGCACCAGTACTGGAACCAGAGGAGAGATTGTGCCGACAGTGCCCTCGGCGGGTACCGCTGAAGACACCGCACACAGCCCAGGTGACGTGGCGAACACGGACATCCACGCGTTGCTGGAGCGCGGCAGGACCCTGTCCACACCGGTGCTGCGTGCCGCGGTGGACCGCCTGGCCCCGCCCATGGACACCGTCGCCGCCTACCATTTCGGCTGGATCGACGCACATGGCCGGCCCGCCGAGGGCGACGGCGGCAAGGCCGTACGCCCCGCGCTCGCGCTGCTGTCCGCCGAGGTTGCCGGTGCGGCACCCGAGGTCGGCATCCCCGGCGCGGTCGCGGTCGAGCTGGTGCACAACTTCTCGCTGCTGCACGACGACCTGATGGACGGTGACGAACAGCGCCGCCACCGCGACACGGTGTGGAAGGTGCACGGACCCGCCCAGGCCATCCTGGTCGGCGATGCGCTCTTCGCGCTGGCCAACGAGGTGCTGCTGGAGCTCGGCACCGTCGAGGCCGGCCGTGCGACCCGCCGGCTGACCACCGCCAGCCGCAAGCTGATCGACGGTCAGGCCCAGGACATCTCCTACGAGCACCGCGAGCGGGTCACCGTCGAGGAGTGCCTGGAGATGGAGGGCAACAAGACCGGCGCGCTGTTGGCCTGCGCCGTCTCCATCGGCGCGGTGCTCGGCGGCGCCGACGACCGCACCGCAGACACCCTCGAGGCCTACGGCTACCACCTCGGTCTCGCCTTCCAGGCCGTCGACGATCTGCTCGGCATCTGGGGCGACCCGGTCGCCACCGGCAAGCAGACCTGGAGCGACCTGCGCCAGCGCAAGAAGTCCCTGCCGGTCGTCGCCGCCCTCGCCGCCGGCGGCCCGGCCTCACGGCGTCTCGGCGAACTGCTCGCCGCGGACGCCAAGAGCCATGACTTCGACTCCTTCTCCGAGACGGAGTTCGCCACCAGGGCGGCCCTGATCGAGGAGGCGGGCGGCCGTGAGTGGACCTCCCAGGAGGCCCGCCGGCAGCATGCCGTCGCGATCGAGGCCCTCAGCCGAGTCGACATGCCGGAACGTATCCGCGCGCAGTTCGTCGCACTCGCGGACTTCGTCGTCGTACGAAAGAGATGATCACCATCACCCGCTCGATATGAATCGCAGTCGCCGGCCGGTGACCGACATCGTCACCGGCCGACGGCCACCCCAGCACAGCAGAGATCCACTGCAACGAAGGGGAAGCCATGACAGCGACGACCGACGGAAGCAGCGGGTCCTCGGGGACCCGTGCACCCGCGGCCACTGAATCGACCGACACACGGTCCGCACTCGTCCAGGCGCCGGGCGACATCCATGAGGCCGCGCGGCACGCCGCAGAACGTTCGAGCGCCTATCTGCTCGCCCGGCAGGACGCCGAAGGCTGGTGGAAGGGCGACCTCGAGACCAATGTGAGCATGGACGCCGAGGATCTGCTGCTGCGTCAGTTCCTCGGGATCCAGGACGCCCGCACCACCGACGCAGCCGCCCGGTTCATCCGGGGACAGCAGCGTGAGGACGGCACCTGGGCCACCTTTTTCGGCGGCCCCGGCGAACTGTCCGCCACCATCGAGGCCTACGTCGCCCTGCGGCTCGCCGGCGACCGGCCGGACGACCCGCACATGGCACGGGCCTCCGCCTGGGTCCGCAAGCACGGGGGGATCGCCGCCGGCCGGGTCTTCACCCGGATCTGGCTCGCGCTCTTCGGCTGGTGGAAGTGGGAGGACCTCCCCGAGCTGCCGCCCGAGCTGATCTTCCTGCCCACCTGGGCGCCCCTGAACATCTACGACTTCGGCTGCTGGGCACGGCAGACCATCGTTCCGCTGACTGTCGTCTCGGCCAAGCGGCCGGTGCGCCCCGCACCGTTCCCGCTCGACGAACTGCACACCGATCCGCAGGTGCCGAATCCCCCCAAGCGCCCCGCGCCTGCCGCGAGTTGGGACGGCTTCTTCCAGCGGGCCGACAAGGCGCTGCGCCTCTACCACAAGGTCGCCCCGCGCCGGTTGCGCCGAGCGGCCATGAACACCGCAGCCCGCTGGATCATCGAGCGGCAGGAGAACGACGGCTGCTGGGGCGGCATTCAGCCGCCGGCCGTGTACTCGGTCATTGCGCTCCATCTGCTCGGCTACGACCTGAAGCACCCTGTGATGCGCGCCGGCCTCGAGTCGCTGGACCGTTTTGCCGTCTGGAGCGAGCAGGACGGCCTTCCCGTCCGCATGATCGAGGCCTGCCAGTCCCCGGTCTGGGACACCTGCCTCGCCACCATCGCGCTCGCCGACGCCGGCCTGCCGGGCGACCATCCGGCCCTGGTCAAGGCCGCGGACTGGATGCTCGGCGAGCAGGTCGTGCGGCCCGGCGACTGGTCGGTACGCAGGCCGGGACTGCCGCCGGGCGGCTGGGCGTTCGAGTTCCACAACGACAACTACCCCGACATCGACGACACGGCCGAGGTGGTCCTTGCCCTGCGCCGGGTCAAGCACCCGCACCCCGCCCAGGTCGACGCCGCGGTGGAACGCGGGGTGCGCTGGAATCTCGGTATGCAGTCCGGCAACGGTGCCTGGGGCGCGTTCGACGCCGACAACACCAGCGCCTTCCCCAACCGCCTGCCGTTCTGCGACTTCGGCGAGGTGATCGACCCGCCGTCCGCGGACGTCACCGCGCATGTCGTTGAGATGCTGGCGTGGGAGGGCAAGGCCCATCATCCCCGCACTCGCCGTGGTGTCCGGTGGCTGCTCGCCGAACAGGAGGCCAGCGGCGCCTGGTTCGGCCGCTGGGGCGTCAACTTCATTTACGGCACAGGGTCGGTGGTGCCCGCTCTCACCGCCGCCGGGTTGCCGCCCTCGCACCCCGCGATCCGCCGCGCCGTCCGCTGGCTCGAATCCGTGCAGAACGACGACGGCGGCTGGGGCGAGGACCTGCGCTCGTACCTCCCCCAGCGACATCGTCCTGGGGGGACCCCCACGGAGAGCTGGATCGGACATGGCACGTCCACCGCTTCCCAGACGGCCTGGGCCCTGCTGGCGCTGCTGGCGGCGGGGGAGCGGGACAGCAAAGCGGTCGAGCGCGGGATCGTCTGGCTCGCCGGGACCCAGCGCGAGGACGGCTCCTGGGACGAGCCTTACTTCACCGGTACCGGATTCCCCTGGGACTTCTCCATCAACTACCACCTGTACCGACAGGTCTTCCCGCTGACGGCGCTCGGCCGGTACGCGCACGGCGAGCCGTCCGCCGACCGTTCGGCCACCCGCAAGGGGGGCTGATGCCGGACCCCGTGGAGCCCTTCGGCTCCGCCGCGCCGCTGCTGATCGCCTGCGCGCTCGGCATCGAGAAGTTCGCCCTGCGCACCGGCGACCACAGCGGCGCCCGCGGCCAGGTCACCGTCCTGCGCACCGGCATGGGGCCGGTCTGCGCCGAACGGGCGATGCTCGCCGCCTGCGGCGACGGCCCGCTGCGGGAGGCAGCCGTGATCGCCTCCGGCTTCTGCGCGGGGCTCGCACCGGGAATGCACCCGGGCGATCTCGTGGTCGCCGACCGGACCCGGCTCGCCACCGCGCACACCCCCTGCACCGCAACCGAACTGCTGGTCAAGGCGGTGTCCAGGGCGTTGCCCGGCCGCACGGTCCACACCGGACTGCTGACCGGAACCGACCATGTCGTGCGCGGACACGAGCGGACCGAGCTGCGCGCCACCGGCGCCGTCGCGGCGGACATGGAGTCGGCCGCCACCCTCAGCAGCGCCCTGAGCGCCGGTCCGCGTCCGGTTGCGGCCGTCCGAGTGGTCGTGGACGCTCCTGAGCACGAACTGGTCCGCATCGGCACGGTGCGCGGTGGAATATCAGCCTTCCGCGTTCTTCGCGCCGTACTTCCCGCGTTCTTCGAATGGCACCGTTCTTTGCTGCTCCCCAGGAGGTGAGCCAGATGGCCATGCCGCTGCGTCAGACCATCAGGGTCGGGACCTATCTCATTGAACAAAAGCTCCGCCGCCGTGAGAAGTTCCCGCTCATCGTCGAGCTGGAGCCGCTCTTCGCCTGCAACCTCAAGTGCGAGGGCTGCGGGAAGATCCAGCATCCGGCCGGAGTGCTCAGGCAGCGCATGCCGGTGGCACAGGCCGTGGGAGCGGTGCTGGAGTCAGGTGCCCCGATGGTCTCCATCGCGGGCGGCGAACCACTGATGCATCCTCAGATCGACGAGATCGTCCGCCAATTGGTCGCCAGGAAGAGGTACGTCTTTCTGTGCACCAACGCACTGCTGCTGCGCAAGAAGATCGAGCAGTTCGTCCCGTCCCCGTTCTTCGCCTTTGCCGTGCACATCGACGGGCTGCGCGAGCGGCACGACGAATCGGTGGCCAAGGAAGGCGTGTTCGACGAGGCCGTGGAGGCGATCAAGGAGGCCAAGCGGCGCGGCTTCCGGGTCACCACCAACTCGACCTTCTTCAACACGGACACCCCGCAGACCGTCATCGAGGTGCTCAACTACCTCAACGACGACCTCAAGGTGGACGAGATGATGATCTCGCCCGCATACGCCTACGAGAAGGCTCCCGACCAGGAGCACTTCCTCGGTGTCGAGCAGACCCGCGAGCTGTTCAGGAAGTCCTTCGCCGGCGGCAACCGACGGCGCTGGCGGCTCAACCACTCACCGCTCTTCCTCGACTTCCTCGAGGGCAAGGCGGACTTCCCGTGCACCGCCTGGGCGATCCCCAACTACTCGCTCTTCGGCTGGCAGCGCCCCTGCTATCTGATGAGCGACGGGTACGTGCCCACATACCAGGAGCTCATCGACGACACGGACTGGGACAAGTACGGCCGTGGCAAGGACCCGCGTTGCGCCAACTGCATGGCGCACTGCGGCTACGAGCCCACCGCCGTACTGGCCACCATGGGCTCGCTGAAGGAGTCGCTCAGGGCAGCCCGCGAAACCGTCACCGGGAGCCGATGACGCCGCACGAGAAGGGGGTCAGACCGTGACGATTCTCGAGACCATCCGGTGCCCGCGCGACCTCAAGTCGCTGGGCGAGGAGGAGACGGTCCAACTCGCACAGGAGATCCGGGATTTCCTGATCCAGGCGGTGGCCAGGACCGGCGGCCATCTGGGCCCCAACCTGGGTGTGGTGGAACTGACCATCGCCCTGCACCGGGTCTTCGACTCACCCGCGGACCGGATCCTTCTGGACACCGGCCACCAGTCCTACGTACACAAACTGCTCACCGGACGGCAGGACTTCTCCAAGCTGCGCGGGAGGGGCGGGCTGTCCGGCTACCCCTCGCGGGAGGAGTCCGAGCACGACGTGATCGAGAACTCCCATGCGTCGACCGTGCTCGGCTGGGCGGACGGACTGGCCAAGGCACACCAGGTACGGGGCACGAGCGACCATGTCGTCGCGGTGATCGGCGACGGAGCCCTCACCGGCGGCATGGCATGGGAGGCCCTCAACAACATCGCCGCGGCCAAGGACCGGCCGCTGATCGTCGTGGTGAACGACAACGAGCGGTCCTACGCCCCGACGATCGGCGGCCTCGCGAGCCATCTCGCCGCCCTGCGCACCACCGACGGCTATGAACAGCTGCTGGCCTGGGGCAAGGACATCCTGGAGCGCACCCCCGTCGTCGGGAAGCCGCTCTACGAATCCCTGCACGGCGCGAAGAAGGGCTTCAAGGACGCCTTCGTGCCCCAGGGCCTGTTCGAGGACCTGGGGCTGAAATACCTCGGGCCGGTCGACGGGCACGACATCGAGGCCGTCGAGTCGGCGCTGCGCCGTGCCAAGCGCTTCCGTGGACCTGTCCTGGTGCACTGCCTGACCGAGAAGGGCCGCGGATACCGGCCGGCCCTGGAGGACGAGGCCGACCGGTTCCACGCGGTCGGTGTGATGGACCCGGTGACCTGTGCGCCGCTCACCGCCTCCGACCGCGCGTCGTGGACCTCGGTGTTCGGGGACGAGATCGCCGAGATCGGGGCCGAGCGCCCGGACGTGGTGGCCATCACCGCGGCGATGCTGCACCCCGTGGGGCTCACGAAGTTCGCCGAGCGCTTCCCGGACCGGGTGTGGGACGTCGGCATCGCCGAGCAGCACGCGGCGGTCTGTGCCGCCGGGCTCGCCACCGCGGGGCTGCACCCGGTCGTCGCCGTCTACGCCACGTTCCTCAACCGGGCCTTCGACCAGCTGCTGATGGATGTCGCCCTGCACCGGTGCGGCGTGACGTTCGTACTGGACCGGGCGGGGATCACCGGCACCGACGGCCCGTCCCACAACGGCATGTGGGACATGTCCCTCCTGCAGGTCGTCCCAGGTCTGCGGATCGCGGCCCCGCGCGACGCCGTACGGCTGCGGCAGGAGCTGCGCGAGGCGGTCGATGTGGGCGACGCGCCCACCGTGCTGCGCTTCCCGAAGGAGAGCGTCGGCGATCCCGTCGAGGCCGTCGGGCGGATCGGCGGGATGGACGTACTGCTCCGGCCGGAGGACGCCGATGTGCTGATCGTGTCCGTCGGGGCGCTGGCACCGGTCTGCCTGCAGACGGCCGAACTGCTGTCGGGCCGGGGCATCCGCTGCACGGTCGTCGACCCACGCTGGGTCAAGCCCGTCGACGAGCTGCTCGCCCCGCTGGCCGCCGGCCACCGGCTGATTGCGGTCGTGGAGGACAACAGCCGCAGCGGCGGCGTCGGCTGGGCCGTCGCTCAGGCATTGCGCGACGCCGGGGTGGACGTGCCCCTGCGGGACTTCGGCATCCCCGAAGAGTTCCTTGCCCACGGCAGGCGCAGCGAGGTGCTGGCCGACATCGGGCTGACCCCGGTGGAGATCGCCGGGCGGATCAGTGCGGCCATGGCAGTCAAGGAGATCTGAGCGATGACCGAGCGGCCCAAAGGCTTCGATCTCGCGGCGCTGCTCGCCGAGCGCGGGGCCGAGCGCTATGAGCTGCACACCCGCCACCTCAACCACCAGCTGCCCCGCATGCTGCACACCATCGGCTTCGACAAGGTCTACGAACGGGCCGAGGGCGCGTACTTCTGGGACGCGGACGGCAACGACTACCTCGACATGCTCGCCGGCTTCGGCGTGATGGGCCTCGGCCGCCACCACCCCGTCGTACGCAAGGCGCTGCATGACGTCCTGGATGCCTCGCTCGCCGATCTGACGCGTTTCGACTGCCAGCCGCTGCCCGGGCTGCTGGCCGAGAAGCTGCTCGTGCACACTCCGCACCTGGACCGCGTGTTCTTCGGCAACAGCGGTACGGAGGCGGTGGAGACCGCGCTGAAGTTCGCCCGGTACGCAACCGGCCGCACCAGGATCCTGTACTGCACGCATGCCTTCCACGGCCTCACCGCCGGCTCGCTGTCGGTCAACGGCGAGGCCGGATTCCGGGAGGGATTCGCGCCGCTGCTGCCGGACACTGCCGTCGAACCGGGGGATCTGGACGCGCTGGAGCGGGAGCTGGAGCGCGGCGATGTGGCGGCCTTCGTCGTCGAGTCGATCCAGGGCAAGGGGGTGAACCCCACGCCGACCGGTTTCCTGCGCGCCGCCCAGGAACTCCTGCACCGGCGAGGGGCCCTGCTGATCGCCGACGAGGTGCAGACCGGACTCGGCCGGACCGGGGACTTCTACGCCTTCCAGTACGAGGCCGGGGTCGAGCCGGACCTGGTGTGCGTGGCGAAGGCGCTCTCCGGAGGGTACGTGCCCGTCGGGGCGACCCTCGGCAGGGACTGGATCTTCAAGAAGGTCTACTCGTCCATGGACCGCGTCCTGGTGCACTCCGCCAGCTTCGGGGGCAACGCCCAGGCGATGGCCGCCGGGCTCGCCGTGCTCTCGGTGCTCGAGGACGAGCATGTCGTCGCGAACGCGCGGGTGACCGGCGAGCTGCTGCGCGCCCGGCTCGCGGCACTCGTCGACCGCTACGAGCTGCTGCATGCCGTACGAGGGCGCGGGCTGATGATCGGCATCGAGTTCGGCCGGCCGGAGTCCATGCGGCTGCGCAGCCGGTGGACCATGCTGCAGGCCGCCCGCAAGGGACTCTTCGCGCAGATGGTGGTGGTGCCACTGCTGCAGAAGCACCGGATCCTCACCCAGGTCTCCGGTGACCACCTCGAAGTGATCAAGCTGATTCCGCCACTGATCATCGGCGAGCGGGAAGTGGACCGCTTCGTCGAGGCGTTCACCGCGGTGATGGACGATGCCCATGGCGGCGGCGGACTGATGTGGGACTTCGGCAAGACGCTGGTGAAGCAGGCCGTCGCGAATCGCTGATCCTTTGCCTCATTGGCAAGAAATTTGCCAATGAGGCAACCGCCTGGCGCAATGGACGCATGACCGATGCTGCCGCCGGACGGGGAACCGGCCCGCTCCCCACCGAAGGGACGGCCCCTGTCGAAGGGCTGCCCCACGTCGCGCCGCGCCTGCGCGATCTGCGCCGCCGTCGTCGGCTCACGCTCGAGGCGGCCGCCCGGCGCGCCGGCCTCTCGCCCGCCCATCTCTCCCGGCTCGAGACGGGACAGCGCCAGCCGTCGTTGCCGATGATGCTCGCCCTGGCCCGGATCTACGGTACGACGGTCGGCGACCTGCTCGGCGAGCTGCCACCGGAGCGCGAGCCCGTCATCAGGGCCGGCCGCCGGGAGCCCGCCTCGGCGGACGGCTGGACATATCAGCAGGTCGGCGCGCCGGGGCGGGCCATGCAGGCCCTGCGGGTGGTGGTGCCCTACGGCGCCCAGGGCGATATGGTGCGCGTCCATCCCGGCGAGGAGTGGCTGTATGTCCTCGAGGGGCGGCTGCGGCTGAGCCTCGGTGACTTCGTGCAGGAACTCGCACCGGGGGACAGCGCGCACTTCGACTCCCTCACCCCCCACCGCCTGGCGGCGGCCACCCCGGACGGGGCAGAGCTGCTGTTCGTCCACACCCTCCTGCAGAGCCCCGAGCTGCACCCGCACGTCTGAGACCTTGGTGCGCGGACCGCGCTCCGTCCTGAACAGAAAGGCCCGTCATGTCACAGCAGCAGGAAGAGCGGTTCCCCCGAGGTCTGGTGATCCGGCTGTTCGTCTACCTGATAGCCGGTCACCTCTTCGCCGGCTTCCTCTATCTGCTCTTCCTGGTGGGCGGCAAGGGGTAGCGCGGGGCGTCATGCCTCGTCGAGGAGCCGTTCGCGCAGGCGCTCGCGCGTCTCGGGGGAGAGCCCCAGGCCCTCGGAGAGATAGCGCTCCGTGCCGCCCCACGTCTCCTCGATCGTTTCGAAGGCCGCGGCCAGATACTCGGCGCGGGCGTCGAACAGCGGGGCGAGCAGCTCCATCACCTCGGGGGACATGGCGGCGGGGGAGTTGTCCTTGCGCCGGACCTGGTAGCGGCGGTGGGGGTCGTTGGACTTGAGGTAGTCCGCCTCGATCGCGTCGCGGTCCACGCCGACCGCGAGCAAGGACACCGCGATCGACAGGCCCGCCCGGTCCTTGCCGGCGGCGCAGTGCATCAGCGCAGGGACGCTGTCCTCGGCGAGTGCGTGCAGCACCCGGCTGTGCTCGCCGGTGCGCTCCTTGATGATCATCCGGTACGACGCGGACATCCGTCCCGCGGCCTTGCCGTCCGCGAGGATCGACTTCAGCTGGTCGAGGTTGCCCTCGCGCACCATCTTCCAGAACTCCGCGCCGTCGGCCGGGTCGCTGAGCGGCATGTTCACATTGCGTACGCCCGGCAGCTCGACGTCGGGACCCTCCAGCTTCTGGTCCGCGGCGTTGCGGAAGTCGAAGATCGTGTGCAGCCCGAGCCCGGAGAGGAACGCCGCATCGCTCGCCGTCGCGTTCGCCAGGTGACCGCTGCGGAAGAGCCTCCCGTACCGCACCCGCCGGCCGTCCACCGTCGGCAGTCCGCCCACATCCCGGAAGTTACGAACTCCGGCCAGCTCGGGTTCTGTCGACGGGGCCTGCGGCAGCTGCTGCGTCACGTGGACTCCTGAGGTGACTGCCGTCGGCGCGGCTCGCCGACGGTGGCGTGATGTGGCTCCCGACGATACGACACCCGTTTATCGGGCAATCATCTCGACCGCCGTCAAGGGGCGTTGCGCCGTCCGCCCCGGTCGCGGGGCGGTGTGCGGGCCTGTGTGTACCTGTGAGGGCCTGAAGGGTCGGGGTGATCAAGAGCGCCGACGGGGGCATACGGGGACCGGAAGTCGCTTCGGGTCCTGCTCGGGCGCGGGTGGTCGCACAGACCTGGGGATCCCGGCTGGTTCGGGCCAGGTCTCCGGCAACGCCGTCGCCGTGTCGACGTGCCTGACACGTGTATGCGGAGAGCCCCCGAATGTTTTCGCATTCCTCGACGGAGGGGGAGCCGGTCGAATTCAATGCCGACCCCCGACCTCGCCGGTGGTGAATTAAAGGATCGCCAAGGGCCCTCACGGCGGAGCAATGGGGTGACGTGCATCACTTTCTCTCGACCCAGGTAGGGGCGAATTGCGTTGATCGTCGTGGGGCTTGATCGGTGAGTGGCGGTGTAAATCATTAAATGGTGCTTCTGTCCGAATTGGGTGGTTCCGGTATGGCGTGCCCTGATGTGGGACGCGCCGGAATCGGGTCGTGAGCAGGGTCATATTTGTGACCGTCCGTGGCCGGGCCTCGAGGTCGAATTCCGTTGACGGTGCGGGGGTCGAAGATCCGCGATCCACGGAGCGTGACCGGAAATCCGCAGCGTTTTCCCCGCCCGGCATTACTCCTGGAAATCGGCGGCTTGTTCCGGCCCGTCGAACTCGCTTACGGTCACCGCAATCCGGACGGACCGCCCAATCCTGCCGCTGTCCGGAATTCGATCCCATCCACGTGTGGCAGGAGCGGGGGACCCAGGTAGTACGCCGTATCCGATCAAATCGGACGGCTTGGGGTGAAGTCGGACATCTCGTCCGGCCGGGCAGCTCCAGCCCGAACCCGACAGCTCACCTCGCCGGCGCCGGAGAGGAATGCGCCATGCCCGCAACGGGTAAGCACCGTCGTCCCAAGTCCAACCGGATCACCCGCGGCTTCATCGCCGCCGGTACGGGTGGCGCCGCCATCGCCCTCCCGCTGATGGGTGCCACCGGCGCACACGCCGCAGGCAAGGCCGCGCCCGCCACGGCACCTGCCGCCGCGTCCGGGAAGGCACATGCCGCTGCCCCGGCCACCTTCTCGGCCGGACCGGCCGCCCACGCGCCGGCCGGCAAGAAGGCCACCACCTACTCGGTCGTCCCAGGCGACCACCTCTCCAAGATCGCCGCTGAGCACGATGTGCGCGGTGGCTGGCAGAGCCTGTACGCGGACAACCGCGAAGCTGTCGGCGAGAATCCCTCGCTGATCCACCCCGGCCTCAAGCTGACGATCAACGGCAAGGGGAAGGCGAAGGCTTCCGAGGCAAAGGCCCCCGAGAAGTCCGAGTCCCCGTCCGAGTCGCAGACCCGGCCGTCCAGTGACGACGCGCGGCCCGCCCCGGCGGACACGGCAGAGCCTGTGGAGCAGCAGTCCTCCGAGCCGAGCGCCGAGCGGACCTCCGAGCCCGCGCAGTCCTCCGAGCCGAGCGCCGAGCAGACCTCCACCCCCGAGCAGGCGGCCTCCGGCTCCGGCTTCGCCGCACCCATCGAGGGCGCGCCGATGTCCACCGCTTACCGCACCGCCGGCGCGATGTGGTCCAGCGGCTACCACACCGGCGTCGACTTCGCCGCCGCCACCGGCACCTCCGTCAAGTCCGTGACTGCCGGCACCGTCGTCTCGGCCGGCTGGGGCGGCGCGTACGGCAACCAGGTCGTCATCCAGCACACCGACGGCACCTACTCCCAGTACGCCCACCTCTCCTCGCTGTCCATCTCCAGCGGAGAGTCGGTGACCGGCGGCCAGCAGATCGGCCTGTCCGGCAACACCGGCAACTCCTCGGGTCCGCACCTCCACTTCGAGATCCGCACCGGACCCGGTTACGGCTCCGACGTCGACCCGCTGGCCTACCTGCGCCAGAACGGCGTCTCCATCTGACCGCCCTGACTCCCTGACAGGTTCGGGCGCTGTTGGACCGGCTCCCCCGTCACCGCTCACGCGGGGCGGGGGAGCCGGGGTATTCCGGGTTGGGCGAAACTTGACCGGTGGTAAAGATCACCCCGCGTCAACCCCTCCTACGGTCGCGTAGGTCACACCCGTAAGGGAAAGATGTGCTCCCGTGGCAGACGATTCGAGAACAGAGAACAGCGGCGGAATCGGGTCGTACGCGGCGATCGGTGACAGCTTCACCGAGGGCGTCGGAGATCCCGGACCCGGCGGGACATTCGTCGGATGGGCGGATCGCTTCGCGGTCCTGCTGGACGACCGCATGCCGGAGCACACCTTCCGGTACGCCAACCTCGCCGTGCGGGGCAAGCTCCTCGACCAGATCGTGGAGGACCAGGTGCCGAGGGCCAAGGAACTCGCCCCGGACCTGGTGTCGTTCTGTGCGGGGGGCAACGACATCATCCGGCCCGGCACGGACCCCGACGACGTCGCCGAGCGCTTCGAGCGTGCCGTGGCCGATCTGTCGAGCACGGTCGGCACCGTCTTGGTGACCACCGGGTTCGACACCCGCGACGTCCCCGTCCTGCGCCATCTGCGCGGCAAGATCGCCACATACACCGCGCATGTACGGGCCATTGCCGACCGCTACAACTGCCCGGTGCTCGACCTGTGGTCGCTCAAGTCCGTCCAGGACCGCCGGGCTTGGGACACCGACCGCCTGCACCTGTCTCCGGAGGGGCACACCCGGGTCGCCCTGCGCGCCGCCCAGGTGCTCGGGCTCGACGTGCCCGCCGACCCCGACCAGCCGTGGCCGCCGCTGCCGCCGCGCGGCGCGCTCGAGGTGCGCCGGGACGACATCCAGTGGGCACGTGAGCACCTGGTGCCCTGGATCGGGCGCCGTCTGCGGGGCGAGAGCTCCGGCGACCATGTCGAGGCCAAACGCCCGGACCTGCTGCCGCTGTGACCCGGACGGCGGCGCGCCTGCCCGGTCAGGGGTGCGTCGCCAAGGTCCACGGCCCGCCGGCCGGGGCCGCCGCCGGGATCCGTTCCAGCACGCCGCCCGCGAACACGTCGTACAGCGGCAGCGTCTCCAGATGCACATAACCGATGTGGCAGTCGCAGACGGCGAGCGGGCAGGCCCTCGGGCCGAGGGCCCGCCGGAACGAGCCGTCGTAGAGATTGCCCAGCTCGGCACGGACGAAGTGGCAGCGGCGCACCGTGCCGTCGCCGTCCACGGAGACGACGGACCCGCCCGTACGGCACGGCAGGCCCGCGGAGCGGTGGGGGTGGCGGCTGTAGGGGAACAGTGGGTCGAGCGCCGTCCACAGCGCCGCCTCTTCATCGGTGTATGTGTGGCCCTCGGCCGCGTTGACCCACAGATACACGTGGGGCGGCAGCTCGGAGCGCAGTCTGCGTGCCTGCTCCAGATGGTCCGGAAGACCGACGACACCCACGCTGAACCGGATCTTTCGCCCTGCCAGATCGGTGCATTTCTGAAGGAACCTGTCGTACGGGGTCTGGCCCGGGTGGTAGGTGCACCACAGCGCGAGCGTGCCGGGGTCCGCGTCCGCCATCCAGTCCGTACGGCAGCTGAGATTCGTCTGGACGGCCACCCGGCGGATGTGCGGCAGATGCGAGAGCTCGGTCAGGGTCCGCCGGTACCAGGAGCGGACGAGCCCCTCGCCCCACGGTGTGAAGAGGATCGACAGCCGGTCGTCCTGCTGCGCCGCGGCCCAGGCCGCGAACCGCTCCAGCGCCGCCCGGTCGGCGCGCAGCTGCTCCGTGCTGTCACGGCGCTTGGCGAACGGGCAGTACGGACAGTCGTAGTCGCAGGAGGCGAGCGGCCCGCGGTACAGCATGGTCAGGTCCACGGTCTGCTCACTTCAGCTCGTACGCGGCCATGGCGGCCCGTACCGGGGCCGAGAACAGTTCAGGCCCCAGCGCGTCCGAGCACGCGAGACCCTCGGGCGTCAGCTTCAGCCGGCCCGGCGCGGCGTCCTCGTCGAGCCAGCCCCGGGCCGCGAAGCGTTCCAGCTCCGCGGGGAAGTGCTCGGCGGCATCCGCGCCGAACCGCTCGCGGTAGCCGGCCCTCTCCATGCCCTCGGCCTGGAGCAGCGACTGCAGCAGGTGCCGGCGGCGCGCCTCGTCCTCGTCGACCCGGCGGCCCACCTCGGCCCGCGTGAAGTCGTCGGTCTGCGTGAAGGTGTCGATGATGCCGCGTATCTCTCGCATCTCGACGGCGTAGTCGAAGGAGTAGTGGAGGGCCGAGGTGTACGAACGCGCCCCGCAGCCGAGGCCGATCATGCCGTCGGTCTGGCAGGCGTGGTCGCCGGGGCCCTGCCGAGGGGCGCCGCGGCGGCGGAACATCCGCATCGACACCTGCTCGTAGCCGTGCGTCAGCAGATGGTCCCGGCCCGCCCGGTACAGCCGCAGCCGCTGGGTGTCCCATGCCGCGTCGCTCCGGTCCCCGAGCCGGCCGAGGCCGGTCAGCGGGCGCACATACAGCGGATACAGGTACAGCTCCTCCGGCTCCCAGGCCAGTGCCGCATCCAGCGACGTCCGCCAGGTGTGCTCCGTCTGGCCGTCGATACCGTAGATCAGATCGATGTTGAGCACCGGGACACCGGCATCACGGATCCGGCCGAGTGCCGCCTCCACGTCGGCGCGGCGCTGCGGGCGCACCGCCGCTTTCGCCTCCGCGTCGACGAAGCTCTGCACGCCGATGCTCACCCGTGTGGCGCCGCGTGCGGTGAGCACGGCAAGCCGGTCGGCGGTGGCCGTGGCCGGAGAGGTCTCGACGGAGAGCGGGACGGCCCGCAGATCCGCTCCCATCCGTTTCTCGGCGATGTCGCACAGCCGCTCGAGCTCGGCCGCGGTGAGATAGGTGGGCGTGCCGCCGCCGAAGGCGGCCGCGGCGAAGTGCACCGGACCGTCGTCGCCGAGCGCCTCGCGCACGGCGGTCGCCTGGCGGTCCAGGGCGTCGAGATAGCGGCCGGTGAGCTCGTCGGGCGCGCCGATCCGGGTGAAGAGATTGCAGAAGCCGCAGCGGACCTCGCAGAACGGTATGTGCGCGTAGAGCGAGAGCGCGTCCTTGCCTTCCCGCGCCCAGACCTCGCGCAGCGCCGGCCGGTCTCCGCCTTCCCTGCCCAAGGGGCGGTAGGCGGTCTTGTGCGGGTAGGCGTAGACGTAACTCTGGTACGGACGCAAGATGTTGCTGCCGGCGCTCATGCGGATGCCTCGAGGAAGAAGTGGGCGTACGGGACCGTCCAGACGGATGCGTGACCGAGCCGGTGGCCGGTGAATCCGTCGTCGCCGTACGCGGTGCCGTGGTCGGAGCACACGATGGCGAAGCAGCGGCGGCGGCCGGCGGCGGCCGCGAACAGCCGGCCGATGTGCCGGTCCACGTACTCGAGGGCTGCCGCGTGCGTCTCGCGGGAGTCCCCCGCCGCAGGGGTCGCGCCCGGCAGATGGAACCAGTTGGGCTGGTGCATCGAGGGCACGTTGACGAAGAGGAACACCCGCTGCTCGTGCGGCAGCGCCGCGACCACCTGCTCGGCACGAGCCACCTGGGCCTCGAAGGAGGTGGGCGAGGCGACGCCGAACTCCGGCTCCCAGTGGCTGTCCTGGAACAGCCCCGGCAGGACGGAGCCCAGCGGACCCTGTTTGGTGAAGAACCCGACGCCGCCGATGCACACCGTGCGATAGCCCGCCCCCGCGAGGGCCGACACCAGGTCCGGGGTGTCGTAGACGAAGGTGCGGCCGGCGGTGGTCTCGCTGCCCGCGAAACGGGCGGCGAACAGCCGGGGATGCGGTCCGGGCGTCGCCGGGGTGGGCAGAAAGCCGGCGAAGATCGCCTGGTGCGAGGCGTAGGTGAAGCTGCCGGGCGCATGACGCCGTTCCCAGGCGCCGCCCGGCAGATGCCTCGCCAGGTTCGGGATCCGCCCCGCCGCAGCGAGCTCGGCGGCGACGTCGAAGCGCAGCGTGTCCAGGGTGACGAGCAGAAGATCGTCACGGCCGACGACCGCGTTCATGTCCGGCTGCGGTTCGCTGCGGGGTCCGGGCTCCGGGTGGGGAGGCCGGAGGGGCTGCGGGTCAGACGCTTGCACGGTGGTGGTTCCCTGTTCCGTTCGGTTCGGTGGATCTGCGCAGTACGGCGGAGACCTGCGCCGCGTAGGTGTCCTGGCCTTCGGCCCCGCTGCCCGCCAGGCCGGACAGTCCGGGGAGCAGATCCCCGAAGGCGTTGACCTCGCCGACGGCGAAGCGACGCCAGCCAGTGGCAGGCAGCAGATCCACGCCCACGCGAAGGGACCTCGGGAAGCAGGCCGCGGTCCGCTCGCAGAGCTCCAGCGTCCGCCCCCAACTGCCGCCCGCCGCCTCGGTTGCCGCACGGGCGGCCGCCAGGTCGCCCCGAGCACCGCCCAGATGCAGGTTGGTCATGGGGGAGCGGCTTGTCCTGACCACCGCGTGGGTGGCGCGGCCCGCGACCACCACCACCCGGAGATCGGCGGTCCTGCCCCGCTGCGCGGCTTTCGGGAGCCAGCGCTCGATGTGCAGGCCGTCCGGCGCGAGCGCGTCGACGAGAGCGGCGACTTCGCGCTCGGTGGTGCAGCGGCGCACCCGCAGGGAGTTGAAGAGCCTGCCGTCCGGTGCACGCTCCACCGATGTGGTCGCCTGCACCCGGCCCCG
Organism: Streptomyces sp. NPDC006208; assembly: GCF_040613775.1. Taxonomy (NCBI): domain Bacteria; kingdom Bacillati; phylum Actinomycetota; class Actinomycetes; order Kitasatosporales; family Streptomycetaceae; genus Streptomyces; species Streptomyces sp. NPDC006208. The sequence goes on from NZ_JBEXSW010000002.1 coordinate 124,491, forward strand.
GCTCGCCGTCTCCAGCGCCAGCACGCCGGACGCCGAGGAGCCGTGCGCCGGCTTGACGAACACCCGCGGCAGCCCGAATGCCTCCTGAAGGGCGCGGACATCGTCCCAGCCGCGCACCACCGGAGCATCCGCACCGGACGTCGGCGACGGCGGAACGGGCACTCCGGCGCGGTCGAGCACGGCATGGCAGAGCCGCTTGTCGAACAGCACGGCCAGCTCGTCGGGGTCGTCGAGCAGACTCGCGCCGCCGGCCGCGGCGAGTGCGGCCAGCTCCCGCAGGGCCGCGGTGAACCGCTCGTACCAGCGGGCAGTGCCCTCCACCCGGGTCGGGTCGTCCGTCCCGCGCAACTCCAGCTCGACCTCGGGGTCCTCGCCGGGCGAATCGATCCGCACGAGCTCGCCGGGGCGGAACCCGGCGCGGCCCCGGAGCACATCGAGCCACGGCACCACGCGAGCGGCGGGCAGCCCGGCGGCACGCACCGCGTCCTGGAACATGCCGACCCGGCGGTTCTCCGGATTGCCCACCAGGGCGAGGCGTGGCCCCGAGCGGCCACGGGCCGGGCCGGTCACTCGGCGACGGCCGTGTAGCGGTCTTCCCTCGCGCGGGTGGCGTTGCGGGCGGCCTGCTCGTCCGAGAGGTCCACCTCGACTCCGGCCGGCTCCAGGGCGTCGGACAGGCGCTTCATCATCGCCTCGCTCAGGAAGTGATGATGCACGTCCAGCTTCTTGAGGTGGGTCAGCGGCTGTCCGGTCAGCAGAGCCTCGGCGCCGTCGTCTCCGAGCGTGCCCATCGACAGATCGAGCGTCTCCAGGCCCGCCACCACCGGTGCGCTCGCCACGGCAGCGGCTATCTGGTCCTGGATCTCGCTGTTGCGCAGGGCCAGGTACCTCAGCCGGGGCAAGCGCGTGCCGGAGAGGACCGGCTCCACGTCGGACACGTCCGCGGTCCCGCCGTACCAGGACGTGCCGAGCCAGACGTCGAGATGCTCCAGCGCGGGCAGCTCGCTCGCCGCGATGCCGCGCACCACCTCCGCGCTCAGCCCGCCCGCCTCGACCCTGAGCTCACGCAGCCGCTCGTGCTTCAGGGCAGGGAACTCCAGCCCTTCGCCGCCGCGCACCCCGAACACCTCCAGTTCGGGGAACCCGTCGAGCAGTGGCCCCACCGACCCCTGGTTGATCCAGGAGATCTCGCACTGCTCGTACGTGATGTCGCCGAGGAACAGCGCGCGCAGCCGCGGCAGCCGATCCTTGGCGCCGAGGAGCGCCGATACGATCCCCTCCGGTGCCGAGTCGTACGCATCGCTCCACGAGCCCGCGATCAGCGCCCGCACCTCGGTGGTGTCCACCACGTCCGTGAAGCGGGCGAAAGCCGTCTCCCACTCCTCCTCGCTGTCGTAGGAGTCGACGGAGATCCGCCACGCCACGGATGCGGGCGGCGGCAGCTCGGTCTTCGACTCGGCGCCGGGGAAGTCGAACGCGGGCAGGCCGTACAGCTCCTGCAGATGGTCCGAAATGGTCATGACGGGCTCCAGACACCGGTGCGGTGACGATCGGCTGATGTGCGTGCAGTTCTACCAACTCCCACTGACAACGGCCGTGGCGGGGCTGGTCCGCGGCGGCGGCCGGGGCCGTTGTCAGACCCTGCCTCTAACTTCGGGTTCAGGTCCCCGGCGCACTCGGCGCCGGGCTCGGAGGGGAGAGTCATGTACCGGCAGGGGGATGTGCTGATCGTGCCCGTCGCGGACGAGGCCGTGCCGTCGCATGTGACGGACGCGCCGCACGAGGCGCGCGACGGACGAGGGCGACTGGTGCTCGCGCTCGGCGAGGTCACCGGCCATGCGCACGCGGTGCTGGGACCCGGCCGGCTCGTGCGTGAGCCGGGCCCGTTCGGTCCGATGCTGCTCCATCTGCCGGAAGGCGGACGCGTGGTGCACGAGGAGCACGCCGCGATACCGCTGCCGAAGGGCTGGTACCGGGTGGTGCGCCAGCGCGAGTACCTCCCGGGCGCGGTACGGATCGTCGCGGACTGACCGTCGGCGTACCACCACCACATCGACACAGGAACGAAACAGGGGACGGGGCTCACACATGCAGTACGCGGACAAGTGGCGGGCCGTCGCGGCGGCGACGGGACCGGCGGACCGGACAGCCGCGGAAGAGGGCGTCCGGCTCGCCTACCGCACGGCCGGGCTCGCCGCGCCGGAGCGGATCATCTGGGCCGGCTCGCCACGCGCGGGCGCCCTGGCCGTGCGTGCGCTCGACAGCCCGGGACGCTCGGTGCGCGACGAGGTGCGCACCAAGCCATGGGCCGAGGAACGGCGGCGCGTGCACGACGAGTTGGGTGCGGCCGGCTGGGCCGAGGTATGGAGCGTGACCGGCGCCCGCCTCTGGGACACCACGCGTGCGCTGGCCGAGCGGATACGCGCGGGAATCGTGGACTCCCTCGTCTGGGCGGATCCCGACGGCAGTGCGGCGCACGCCGCGGCCGAGACCGGGATCCGGATCGCCCTGCTCGACGCGGTCCTCGGCCAGCACGACGCCGCCTGGCTGGCCGCGTTCGACGGCCGCAGCGACCGGCTCGAAGGGCTGGCCAGGGTCGCGTCGCACGCCGGCTGGTGGTGGCCGTACGAGAACGTGGCCGTGATCTGCGAGCGGCCCGCTCAGCTGCACCGCGACGAAGCCGGCCGTCTCGACTGCGGGGACGGCCCCGCCCTGGTCTTCCCGGACGGCTTCGCGCTGTACGCCTGGCGGGGCATGCCTGTGCCCGCCGACTTCCTGCGCGAGCTCACCTCGCTCACCCCGGAGCGCATACGCACCGAGGAGAACGCGGAGCTGCGCCGCGTGATGCTGGAGCACTACGGCTACGACCGCTATCTCGCCGAGTCCGCGGCCGAGCCGGTGCACCGCGACGAAACAGGGATCCTGTGGCGCATCGCCCTGGCCGACGACGAGGACGTGGTGATGGTCGAGGTGGTCAACTCCACGCCGGAGCCGGACGGCACCCACCGTACGTACTGGCTGCGGGTCCCGCCGGACACACGGACGGCGAAGGAGGGTGTGGCGTGGACGTTCGGGCTGCATGCGGACGTCTACGAGCCGGTGCGGCAGACCTGAGGCGCAGGTGCGCGTGCCGCCTGCGCACCGGGGGCGACAGGCGTGCCGAGGGTGGGTCAGCGGGCGCCGGCGCTGAGGGCGGCACGATCGACGCCGAGTTCGCGGGCGAGCGCCTCGTCGGTCCACTCCAGCATGGCCGCCCGGGACAGCGACCCCGCATACGAGGTCATCTGGACCGCCAGACCGTCCAGGAAGGCCGTGAGCCGCCAGGCGGCCGCCGCCGGGTCCTCGCACGGGAACTCCCCGGCGGCGGCGCCCTCGGCTATGACCCCGGTCAGAGCCGCCTTCCACTGCTGGTCGAGATCGCGGGCCACATCACGCAGGGCCGGTTCGCGCAACGCGACCGCCCAGCCCTCGATCCACAGGCGCCAGCCCTTGGCCTGCCCGGTCGGTGCATACCAGCGCACGGCGGACCGCAGCCGCCGCAGTGCGGTGGTGCGCCGTCCGAGCAGTTTGCGCAGATGGGCGAGATCGCCGTCGGCGGCGTAGCTGAACGCAGCGGCCACCAGCTTCTCCTTGGTCGAGAAGTGGTAGAGCACCAAGGCGCTGCTCACACCCAGGGAAGCTGCCACGTCGGAGAGGCGCACGGCTGCCACGCCCCGCTGCTCGATCTGCTCGACGGCGGCGCACAGCAGTTCCTCCCGCCGCTCCGCCACACTCAACCGGACTCTGCCCACGGCGTCACCCTACACAGCGGATCTTGGAGCAGGCCCGCCGCTGTCGGAGACAGGGGCTCGCCTGCCGGTTCCGAGCGAGCGGGCGTGCTCCGCCGGTCCGACAGGGCCCCGCTGTAGGGCTGTTGGGCGCTGTTGCCCGGCCTGCTCGTGCCGTGCGCCGCCGGGCCGGCCGGGCGCGGTAGGTCAGCGCGCGGCGGCGGTCCGCGTGGGCGGCTTCACCGGGATCTCGCAGCGATCCTTGAAGCCCTGACTGGTCAGGCCCAGCGCGGAGTTGATCCGCGAGCGGAGGTTCTCCACCGCGACCATCGCGGTCAGTTCGACGAACGCCGGCTCACCCAGCGCCGCGACCAGCCGGTCCGCCAGCTCGTCCGCGACCTGTGGCGGGTTGGCCGTCATCGCTTCGGCGTACTCCATGACATCCCGCTCCAGCGGGCTGTAGGCGTCGCTCTCGCGCCACACGGGCACATCCTGCACCTTGCGTGCGTCCATCCCCTGTCGTCGGCTTTCCCAGTGCCCGAAGTCCATGCACCAGCTGCAGCCGATCGACGCGGCCGTCGCCATCACGGCGAGTGTCTTCAGCTCCTCGTCCAGGCGGTTCCACCTGGCCACCGACATTTCGAAGCGGAGATCGGACCGCATCACCCGCGGGTTGTGGGCCAGCGCCCGGACGGGGTCCAGGACCTCACCGTACGAGCGCTTCGAGTACCACTCCGTGAAGCGCAGGAACAGCGAACGGGGCGGGGTGAGCGAGATGCGGGCCATGACGGGCCTCCCTCTTTCTTCGTGATCGCTTGGACCGGCTCGGTCTCGTGCGATGCCCTTCACCGATATGACGGACCGGCCGCCCGGGAATGTGACATCGGCGGGCGGCACCGAATTCCGGCGGGGCAGGAACACCGGAAAGGGAGCAGGCGTTGCCTGGTCATGACGGATATGGACGCACAGCCGGAAGCGACCTCGAACCCAGGCGCGGACCCGCGGCACGACGCCCTGCTGAAGCTGGTCGCCGAGCAGGACGGTGGCGTGCTGGTGACCCTCAAGCGGGACGGCAGGCCCCAGCTGTCGAACGTGAACCACGCCTATTACCCCGACGAGCGGACCGTGCGGGTCTCCATCACCGACGACCGCGCCAAGACCAGGAACCTGCGCCGTGACCCGCGTGCCTCCTACCACGTCACGAGCAAGGACCGCTGGGCATGGACCGTCGTCGAGGGCGTCGCGGACCTCTCGCCGGTCGCCGCCGACCCCCACGACGACACCGTCGAGGAGCTGATCAGGCTCTACCGGGACGTCCAGGGCGAGCACCCGGACTGGGACGACTACCGGCGGGCGATGGTCGAGGACCGGCGCCTGGTGCTGCGGCTGAGGGTGGAAAGGGCCTATGGCCAGCCCCAGGCCTGATGCCCCAGGCCCCCGCCGGGCCGCCCAGCCCCGCGATACCGCTTCACACATACATACATAATGGATGGAACCCGAGCTTCAGGAGGTGCCGTGACCGGCGCTGGTACCCCCCACACGCTGCGCTCCCGGCTGCGCTCGCTCCGATCGGCCGCTTTCGGAGCCGACCCCACCGGGGCCCGGATGGAGCGGATCCGCCGCTCGCCGAACTTCGCCGACGGTGTCTTCCAGAACCCCGTGGGGGCCCGGACCCGGCCCTCCGGCGGTTCCATGGTCGAATTCGTCAAGATCTACTTCCAGAAGGAGGCGCGGGCGCACCGGTCACCGATCGGCACCGTGCCCGTCCACGCCACCACGGTCGCCGACCTCGCCAAGCCCCCGGTCACCGACCTGCGGCTCACGTGGATGGGACATTCCAGCGTCCTCGCGGAGATCGACGGCCACCGGGTCCTGTTCGACCCGGTCTGGGGCGACCGGTGCTCGCCCTTCAGCTTCGTGGGCCCCAAGCGGCTGCACCCCGTCCCCGCCCCGATCTCCTCTCTCGGTCCCGTCGATGTGGTCGTGATCTCCCACGACCACTACGACCACCTGGACATGCCCACCATCCAGGCACTCGTCTCCACGGACACCGTCTTCGCGGTGCCGCTCGGCGTCGGCGCCCACCTGGAGCGCTGGGGCGTCTCCGCCGACCGGCTGCGCGAGCTGGACTGGAACGAATCGACGAAGGTGGACGGCCTCCGCCTGACCGCCACCCCCGCTCGCCACTTCTGCGGCCGCGGGCTGCGCAACCAGCAGCACACCCTGTGGGCGTCCTGGGTGGTTGAGGGAGCCGAGCACCGGATCTTCCACAGCGGGGACACGGGCTATTTCCCCGGTTTCACGGACATCGGCGCCGAGCACGGCCCGTTCGACGCCACCATGATCCAGATCGGGGCGTACAGCGAGTACTGGCCCGACATCCACATGACTCCCGCCGAGGGCATGCGGGCCCACCTCGATCTGCAGGGCGGGCAGCCGGCCGGTGTGATGCTGCCGATCCACTGGTGCACGTTCAACCTCGCACCGCACCCCTGGGCGGAGCCCGGTGAAGGCACCGTCGCTGCCGGCGCCGAGGCCGGGGCCCGCGTCGCACTGCCCCGCCCCGGTGAGCCCTTCGAGCCGACCTCCGACACCGTCCCGGCCGTACCGTGGTGGCGCGCCGTCGCCACCGCGCCCGGCGGAGGATGGGGCTCCTCCGCCGGCAGCGGCACCCCGGAAGTGGCACCGACGGCCTGACCCCGGCCTTTCGGCCAACATCCGTTCGGGTCCCGGCCTGCCCGGTCCGCCACCCGCACCCCGCCTTCGCCCAGTTCGACGCCCCCTTGACCCCGCTGCCACGACAGATCCGGCCGCGGGGTCAAGGGCATGCTTTCGGGCGTTCGTACGAGCCCTCATACCAGAGCAGGACGAATAACGGGCAACTTTGTCAACTGCCCGTCGCACGTGTCCGTTTGGCCACTACCGTGTGTTGCCGGCGATCAACGATGGGCTCATCCTGCATGCCCGGGTCCAGCGTCGAGCCGATGTCGACCACTCGAACTACGTCGTTTTCCTGGGGCCCCACGTACCAAGGACGCTGATGTCTCAACTACGAGCACCCGCCGCGCGGTCCGACCGCCGAGAGGGCGGGCGTCACGGCCGCCCCGGCGCCCGATCCCTGTCGTCGGGGAGATCGAACCCCGCGCCGTCGTCGCCGGAAACCCGCATACGCCCTCAACTCCTGCGCACCGCGGTCCTGCCCACCGTCGTCGCCGCCCTCAGCGGTGCGACCGCGGTGATCGTCACGATCCGTGCCACCTCACCCGAGCCGACCCTCGGCCTGTGGGCGGCGCTCACCGGCATGGCCGCGCTGGCCATAGGGGCTGTCGCGGCGGCCGCCGTGGGTGCGGACCGGACGTCCAAGTCCGTGCTCGACCGCTGCTCCGCACTGCGCCGCAGCACGGCGCGCGAACAGGCCGGCCTGCGTACCCTCGTCGACCAGCTCAGACGCGGCGAAGGACCGCCCGCCCGCCGGACGCCGGCGCCGCCACCGAAGGGTGGGGACGAGTTCGACCTGCTCACGCAGGAGCTGAGCCGCTCGCACGACGCGGCCGTCGCGGCCGTGGTGCAGGCGTCCCGGCTCTCCAGCAGCGTCGGCAACGAACAGAAGGTGGAAGTCTTCGTCAATCTGGCCCGGCGGCTCCAGTCGCTGGTCCACCGCGAGATCCAGCTGCTCGACGAACTGGAGAACGAGGTCGAGGACCCCGAACTGCTCAAGGGCCTCTTCCACGTCGACCACCTGGCGACCCGTATCCGCCGCCACGCCGAGAACCTCGCCGTCCTGGGCGGCGCGATCTCGCGGCGCCAGTGGTCCAACCCGGTCACCATGACCGAGGTTCTGCGATCCGCGATCGCGGAGGTGGAGCAGTATCCGCGGGTCAAGCTGGTGCCACCGATCGACGGCACCCTGCGCGGCCACGCGGTCGCGGACGTGATCCACCTGCTCGCCGAACTGGTGGAGAACGCAACCCTGTTCTCCGCCCCGCACACCCAGGTGCTGTTGCGCGCCCAGCATGTCACGGCCGGACTCGCCGTCGAGGTGGAGGACCGCGGCCTCGGCATGCCGGTAGGCGAACAGAACAAGATGAACGCGCTCCTCGCCGACCCCGACCAGGTCAATGTCGCGCATCTGCTGCAGGACGGCAGGATCGGGCTGTTCGTGGTCTCCGCGCTCGCCCGCCGCCACGGCATCGCGGTCCGGCTCCAGACGAACATCTACGGCGGCGTGCAGGCTGTACTCGTCCTGCCGCAGGGCCTGCTCGGCGCCACCACCGACCGGCTCGAGCAGCCCGGCACCGCCTCGGCGCCGCAGGAGAACGCGCACCATATCGCCGCCACCACGCCACCCCCCTTGCCCACGCTGCCCACGCAGCCCGAGCACCCGGCCCCGGCCCACGCCCATTCCCATGTCCCACCGCATCCGATGCCGCAGCAGGCCCACGCCCAGCCGCATCACCCTCTGCCCGCGCAGCGCGAACCGGCCCCCTCCACCACAGGGACCAGCCCGTTGCCCGTACGGGGTGAGCACAGCGACCGGCCCAATCCCGCAGCCGCCCGGCCCCCCGCGGGCCGCCCGGCACCGCAGCCGGGCATCCCGGCCGAACCCGTACGCACCATGCCGAGCGACATCCCGGCGGGCCATCTGGCCCCTGGCAGCACCGGCCGCCCCCAACTGCCCAAGCGCCGGAGCCAGGAGCACCTCGTCCCCCAGTTGCGGGACGCCCCCATGCGCCGCAAGGACGACGACCACACCCTGCACGATCCAGGGCTGATGGCGGCCTTCCAGCGAGGCATCGGCCTCGCCGAGTCCCAGTCGTCCGCACAACCCGCAGCGCACCACACCCCGCAGCTCCCCGACAACACCCCCAAGGAGTAGATGACCATGGCGAGCGACATGCCGGCCGGTCATGCCTCGGACCTCGACTGGCTGCTCAGCGGTCTTGTCCAACGCGTTCCGTACACCCGCAACGCGGTACTGCTCTCCTCCGACGGCCTGGTGAAATCGGTGCACGGACTGGACACCGACAGCGCGGACCACATGGCCGCACTCGCCTCCGGCCTCTACTCGCTCGGCCGCAGTGCCGGAGCGCGGTTCGGCGACGGCGGCGAGGTACGCCAGGTGGTCGTGGAACTCGACTCCACCCTGCTGTTCGTCTCCACAGCGGGCTCGGGCACCTGCCTGGCCGTGCTCGCAGGCCGTGAGGCCGACGCCGCCGTCCTCGGTTACGAGATGGCGATGCTGGTCAAGAGCGTGCGTCCGTATCTGGTGACGCCGGCGAGACAAGCCGCGGGAGCGACGCCCAGCGCTGCGGGGCAATGAACATGCCGGCGCCCAAGGACGGGCCGTTGCTCGACGACGCGGCGGGACGCCTGATCCGTCCGTACACAGTCAGCGGCGGCCGCACCCGTCCGACGGCCGCCCTGGACCTGCTCTCGATGGTGATGGCCACCGGGACCACACCCCAGCCGCAGCTCGGCCCCGAGCACAGTGTGGCGCTGGGACTGTGCGACGGCCCGACCTCGGTCGCCGAGATCTCCGCGCATCTGCGGCTTCCGGCGGTCGTCACCAAAGTGCTGCTGTCCGACCTGGTGGACTGCGGCGCGCTGACCGCGCGGGCCCCGCGCGGGAGCGACACAACCACGGACCGTTCTTTGCTGGAGGCGGTACTCGATGGCCTACGACGAAGGCTCTGAAACCGGCGACCTCTTCCCCACCGCGCTCAAGATCCTGATCGCGGGCGGCTTCGGTGTGGGAAAGACGACCTTGGTCGGCGCGGTCAGCGAGATCGACCCGCTCAGTACGGAGGAACTGCTCACCCAGGTCAGTGTGGCGACCGACAGCCTGGACGGCATCGAGTCCAAGACGACCACCACCGTCGCCATGGACTTCGGCCGGATCACGCTGGACGCGCGCCATGTGCTGTATCTCTTCGGTACGCCCGGGCAGGAGCGCTTCTGGTTCATGTGGGACGAGCTCTCCGAGGGCGCGCTCGGAGCGATCGTCCTCGCCGACACGCGCCGGCTCGAGGACAGTTTCTCCGCCGTGGACTTCTTCGAGCGGCGAGGCATCGGATTCGTCGTCGCCGTCAACGAGTTCGACGGCGCCTATCGCTACGAGCCGGAGGAGGTGCGGGCAGCGATCGACCTCAAGCCGGAGGTTCCGGTCGTGCTGTGTGACGCGCGGATCGCCAGCTCGGGGATCAAGACGCTGGTCACCCTGGTCCAGCATCTGCTCACCACCACCGCGGTGCCGGACGCGGCACCCAGCTATGGAGCACCGATATGACCTACGACCCCACCGGCCATCTGCTGCTGACACCGGTCGACCGTGAGGCCCCCGTCCGGGTGCAGCGGCTGCGCCAGCTGGGATTGGGAGACCGGCCCGACCCGGCCTTCGACGAATTCGCCCAAAAGCTCGCGGAGGTGACCGGGGCGCCGTTCTCCATGGTCAACTTCATTGACGAGAACCGGCAGTTCTTCGCCGGACTCCATACCCCGACCGGTACGCGCAGCGGCTCCGACCTCGGTGCGGCAGCGGCGGGCAGTGGCGGGGTCAGCCGCTTCATGGCGCGCGACCACGGCTACTGTCCGCATGTGGTGGTGCGCCGCAAGGCACTCGTCCTGGAGGACGTGTGCGACTATCCACGGTTCGCGGGCAATCCGGTCGTCGACGAGATCGGCATCCGCTCCTATCTCGGGGCGCCGCTGATCGACCGGACGGGTATCGCGCTGGGCACGATCTGCGTGGTGGACACCGAGCCGCGGCCCTGGGGCAGAGCGGGCCTGGAGACCATCAAGGCCCTTGCGGCGGAGCTGATCGAGCAGATCCACCGCCGCGAGGACGGCGGCATCTGAGGCGGCGTTCCCGGGCCCACTCCCGCGGCCCCCGGGAACGCCATGAGTACGGCCCCGGCGGCGGTCCGCAGCGCCTGCCGGGGCCGAACGCCGTCTGCACTGCGGCACACCCGTCGCACGCGGACATCAGATGGCGGGAGCCATCCGCACCAGGTCGGACAGTTGCTTCGACCACTGCCCCTTGGACGTGCCCAGCGCCACCTCCGCCAGGCGCAGCAACTGCACGTCGGAGGTGCCGGCCGGGGCGAACATGTGCAGGGCATCGCGCAGATAGCGCTCCATCGGCCGGTCCGTGAACAGGCCCGAGGCCGCGTGGATCTCCATGCCGTTGCGGGCGGAGTCGATCGCCGACTCCACATTGACCAGCTTGGCGTTCATCAGCTCGGCGTCGCAGGCCATTCCCTCGTCGAGCAGATGTACGGCGTGGTAAGCGGCGAGTCTGGCCGTCATCAGCCGCGACTGCATGGCCCCCAACTTCAGTTTCACCGAGGGCAGTTCGTGCAACGGCTTGCCGTATCGGTGGCGCTGGGCACAGAAGCGGGTGGTCTCCTCGAGGACGGCACAGTGGATGCCGAGGGACACGGCAGTGAGGTTGGCCCGCCCGTACAGCACACTGGACGAGTAGGCCACGGCCAGCCCGTCGCCCTCGTCGCCGAGCCGATTGGCCGCGGGCACCCGGCAGTTCTCGAAGTGAAGCTCGCCGAAGCTGAACCCGTGCAGTCCCATTGTCGGACTCTGTTCGCCGATCCCGAGACCCGGCCGGTCCGACTCGACGAGAAAGGCCGTGAGCCCACCTGAGCCGGGCCCCGTCCTGGCCACCACGCCGTGCAGATCGCCTACGTGGCTGTTGCCGACGAATATTTTTCGGCCATTGAGCACGTACTCGTCACCGTCCCGCACCGCGGTGGCGCTCATGCCGAGCACATGGCCGCCCGATTCGGCCTCCGTGACAGCAATGGTGGGCAGGCATTCGCCGGCGGCGATGGCCGGAAGCCAGGTCTTCTTCTGCTCGTCACTGCCGAAATGGACAATCTTCGCCACTCCCAGCTGGGACGCCTGCACCATCGCGCCCATGGCGCCGCTGACTCGTGACAGCTCCTCGATGATAATGGTCTTGGCGAGGTGTCCGAGTGCCGTTCCGCCGTAATCGCTGCTGATGGTGACGCCGAGCCAGCCCTGTCGCGCTATCAGCAGGGACAGCTCCCGGTGGACCGCGCGGGCCTCCTCCATCGCCGGTATCCGGGGCTGCACCTCCCTCTCGGCGAATTCCCTCACTTCGGCCCGAAGCTGATGATGCAGTCGACTGGCGAAGTATCCGTCCATCGCGAGCCCTCCTCTGCGAAACGCCTGCTCGCGCGATTGTTCGAGCAGGTGGTGCATCGGCAGTGGTCCCGTCCCGAACAGGCCGACCACATCAGCGTGTTGACCCTTCCGGAGCGGGACAAGGTCGTTGTCAACTTTGGCCGATTTCTTGACCGTTGACGTTTGATTGAACGCGTGTTCTGTGTGGTAAAGCCTTGTCCGATCCCGTCGTACGGCATTCCCCGTGCATCACTTCCTGCCACATGCCAACGGCAAAGGTTTCGTGGGCATATGGCACTCAGGGCCAATTGATCACCTCAGAAGAACACAGGTGTGTCATCCGGGACCATCTGCAGAATCGATAAAGCGCCGAAGCGGACTGAAAAGAGCCCTTCCCTGCCTGGCTGGTGGCCACGTGCGGCGCAATGTGGTGGCGCAGAGCGCGCGGGCGCGCATCGCGGGGCGTGCATTGAGGTGTCGCACCTTCACGCGCGCCCGTACGGGGCAGCCCCACTCCCCGGCATCCCGCGGTGCGTATACCGCTGTCAGTGGTGAGTCGTACGGTCGTTTCCATGGCCACTGCCGACGACGTACGCCGCATCGCGCTCGCGCTCCCGCGGGCTGTGGAGAAGCTCGCCTGGGGTATGCCCACCTTTCGGGTGGAGGGAGGAAGGATCTTCGCCTCGCTGGACGACGACGACCAGGTGATAGGGGTGAAGTGTCCCCAGGAGGACCGCGAGGAGCTGATCGCGTCGGAGCCCGGGAAGTTTTTTCTGCGCACAGGCCACGACGAGAACTATCCGTGGATGCGAGTGAGGCTGGCGGCCCTGGACGACGAGGACGAGCTGCGGGCGATCCTGGCGGACTCCTGGCGCCAGGCCGCCCCGCGCAGACTGCTCGACACGCATCCGGAGTTGGCCGCGCCGCGGTTGGACTGAGCGGCGTCGGCGGCGCTCTCGCCGTACGGCCACCGGAGCAGGGTCCGGACCCCGCGTCCGGCGCTTCGGCGGCTGCCCGTCGGTTGGCATGGGCGGCGCCGAGCCGGGAGCGCGGCCCCGCGAGGCCTGCCCTCGGGTGACGAGGTGCCGGGGAGAGACTGCTCCGCGATCACCCCATCGGGGCGGTCGCCCGCCGCACGGTCGCGCTACCGTCGCCGACACTGCCATGTCCATGCCCTCGGTCGGGCACGCCTGCGCGCTGCCCGGCATGCGTCGGACCGCGACGACGCTCCGGCCGCGGCCCCTCGCAGCGCAGCCTCCGCCGCGTCCGGGTGGCCTGCGGCTCGCCGTCCTCAGGGAGTCCCGAGCCGGGAGGCCCGGCCTGCCTGTGCTCCCGTCGCCGGGCAACCCGAAGTGTGGCCGAGGGGAGGAGGCGCAGGGGCGACGTGGCGGACGCGGAGGGACATGAAATACGGGTTCGTGACCACCGGTCCAAGTGCGGTATTGTTCTCGTGCGCGTTCAGCCGGGGGAAACCCCAGGTCAGGCGGGCATCGGGACGTGGCGCAGCTTGGTAGCGCACTTGACTGGGGGTCAAGGGGTCGCAGGTTCAAATCCTGTCGTCCCGACTTTTCGAAGTCGCAGGTCAGAGGCCGTGTCGGAGACATCCGACATGGCCTCTGACCGTTTCTGGCGTCCTTGTGACCCGATGCGGCGTCATCCGGTCGGCTGCGGGATACCCAGCTCCGCCCAGATGATCTTGCCGTCCCGGGTGTAGCGGGTGCCCCACTGGGCCGCGAGCTGGTTGATGATGAACAGCCCCCGTCCGTGCTCGTCCACCGCCCGGGCATGGCGCAGATGCGGTGCGGCCGTGCCGGTGTCGTGGACCTCGCAGGTCAGCGTATGTGTCTTGATCAGGTGCAGGCGCACGGGCGGGGCGCCGTAACGGACCGCGTTGGTCACCAGTTCGCTGACGACGAGCTCGGCCGCGTACATCTCTTCCGCGCCGAGATCCCATGCCACGAGCTGCTCCCGCACGAGGGTGCGGGCGGTCTTCGGTGCCGTGCGGTCGTGTTCCAGGTCGAATGCGGCGTGGCAGTCCTCCACGACCGACCCGGTGCGGGCGAGCAGCAGCGCGGCGCCGTCCGGGTGGGCGTCGGGAGGCAGGTGGTAGACGAAGGCGTCGCACATCTCGCTGAGAGGGCGGCCGGGAGGCGACAGTACGTCCCGCAGGGCCGTCGGACGGACGGAGCCCGGCGTGTCCGGCCGGCCGTCGAGTGTCAGCTCACCGGTCGTGAGGGCCAGGACGCTGCCCTCCGCCAGCTCGATCTCGGCGGTCGCGAAGGGTGCGCTGTCGGACGAGCTCAGCTGTGGTCCTTGGGGCATCTCGGGCGTCTGTGTGCTCCCGTCCGGGTGAACGACGAGCGGCGCCGCGTGCCCGGCACGGGCCATCGTCAGCGTCCGGGTGAAGGGGTCGTACACGCAGAAGAGGCAGGTCGCCGTCAGTGACTCGGTGCGCAGCCTGTCGCCGGACGGGAAGGCGGCGCGCTCGGAGGCGAGGTGGACGGCCGTGTCGTTGAGGCGGGCCAGAAGCTCGTCGGGTTCCAGGTCCAGCGCTGCCAGGGCCTGTACCGCCGTACGCAATTGGCCCATGGCCGTGGCCGTGTGGATGCCGCGCCCGTGGACATTGCCGACGACCAGAGCGGTGCGCGCCCCGGACAGCGCGATGGTGTCGAACCAGCAGCCGCTGTTGCGCCCGGGAAAGTAGAGATGCGCGGTCTCGACGGCGATGCGGTCGGCGGCGGCGTACGGGAGCAGACGGCGCTGGACCGTCGAGGCGATGGTGTGGTCCCGGGCGTAGCGACGGGCGTTGTCGATGCTCAGTGCGGTGTGCGCGGTCAGCGTCGCGGTGAAGGAGAGATCGTTCTCGCTGAAGGGCTCGGACCTCTTGCAGCGGTAGAGGCTCACCGCGCCGAGGACCATGCCGCGCAGCGCCAGGGGAGCGACGATGAGCGAATGGGCCCCCGTCGCCTCGATCGCGCGGCTCCTGGCCGGGTCGGCCGCCAGCCAGGGGGTGTCCGGGCCCAGCGTGACGCGGCGCGGCCGCAGGTCGGACAGCGCCTGCGCATAGGGGGTGGGGTACGGGACGTCGCGCACATCCCCCACCGGATAGGCGGCGTCGACCCCGCTGGGGCCGCGGAAGGCGGTGCGCCGCAGCGCGGAGTCGCGGGTGAGGGGCTGAAGGGGCGGCTCCGCGCCGCGCAGCACTTCCTCCACCACGTCGACCACCGCGATGTCGGCGAAGGCCGGTACCAGAGCATCGGCCAGATCGCGACAGGTGGCCACCAGATCGAGCGACTGCCCCACGCGTTCGCGCACCGCGTCCAGTGCCGCCGCCCTCGAACGGCCCTGTTCCTCCTCCGAGACATCGGCCACGAGCACCAGCACACCGGGCGTGGCACGGTCGGAACCGGCGAGCCGGTAGAAGGAGACGGTGAAGCTGCGGTCCGGACCGGAGCCGTCCGCACGCCGGCCGCGCACGCGCCATCTGCGGGTGGGCGCACCGGTGTCCAGGGCTCTCTCCAGCAGGCGCTCCGCCTCGTCCGGCCGCTCGAGCCGGTAGATCTCGGTGAATCTCCGGCCCAGGAGCGATCCGACGGGTGCCACAGGGGACGCGGTGTCGACGCGCACGGTCCGCAGGTTTGTGTCGAGGACGTACAGCGCCATGGTGGACTGGCTGAACAGCGCGTCGAGGAGTGCCGCCCCCATGCCGTCGGTCATCGAGTCGTGAATCGGCGCATCGGCGTCCGACACGGTGTCACCGCCTCCAAGGTGCCTCTGATGCTGTGCGCCAACACCAGGACACCAGGATCGGACGACGGTCGTGCCACCGCGACCGAGCGGGGGCGTGCGGGTGAGGCCGCGCGCGGCGGGAGGCATGTCCGGCCCTTACGGCGTTGCTCCCAGAAAACGCTCCGCCCACAGACCCAGCAATTCCTGGTCGAACGAGGGGTTCTCACGCAGCACGCCGGTGAGTGCGAGGCCGCGGTGCAGGACCAGCAGCGACTCGCAGAGCATGGCGAAGTCCGAGCGTGCGGTGACCTCGGGCCCGAAGATGTCGGCGAGGACGGCGCGTTGGGCGGTGCCCACCTCGCGCTCCGCGGGCAGCAGGGCCGACTTGAGCTCGGGGTCGGTGCGGGCGGCCAGCCACAGTTCCAGGCCGGCGAGGAAGTAGGGTCCCGACATCGCGGCGCGCAGCAGTTCGAGACCCTTCTCCGGGGTCCTGCCGTCGCTGTCCGCCTCGCTGCGGATGTGGGCGAGCCGCAGCTCGGCGGCATGGTGGGTCGCGGCGGCCAGCAGGGCCGCCTTGGAGGCGAAGTGGTGGAGCAGGGCGCCGCGCGAGACTCCGGCCCGCTCCTGCACCCGGTGGGTGGTGGTGCCCGCGAAGCCGTACTCGACAAGGCAGTCGATGGTGGCGTCGAGGAGCCGCTGCCTGGTCTCCTCCCGGCGTTGCTGCTGGGTGCGTCCGGTGGGTGGCATGGCGGGAGCGTACGGCACGGATCATGTATCAACAAACAGTCTGGACGGACTGTATGGGGGTCCTCTATCGTCCCGGTCACCACGCGTCGCCGGACGGGTGCAGGCTGGGGACGTCTGTCGAAGGCATCCGCCCGGCCCGGCCGGTCCAGGTGCCAGGAAAGGGGATCGATGGACGACAACCCGGCCGTGCGGATCGAGCGGTACGGGCCCGTCTTCACGGTGGTGCTCAGCCGTCCCGCGGTCCGCAACGCCGTCGACGGGCCGACGGCAGGCGAACTCGCGGACGCCTTTCGCCGGTTCGAGGCGGACAAGGACGCGTCGGTCGCCGTTCTGTGGGGCGAAGGCGGCACGTTCTGTGCGGGTGCCGATCTCAAAGGCATCGGCACCGAGCGCGGCAACAAGGTGCTCGCCGAGGGCGACGGGCCGATGGGGCCCACGCGGATGCGATTGACCAAGCCCGTCATCGCGGCGGTCTCCGGGCATGCGGTGGCCGGCGGGCTGGAGCTCGCGCTCTGGTGCGATCTGAGGGTTGCCGAACAGGACGCGGTCTTCGGGGTGTTCTGCAGGCGCTGGGGTGTGCCCCTCGTGGACGGTGGAACGGTACGGCTGCCGCGCCTGATCGGCGAGAGCCGCGCCATGGACATGATCCTCACGGGACGCCCGGTGCCGGCTTCCGAGGCGTACGACATCGGGCTGGCCAACCGGCTCGTACCGCCGGGCGAGGCGCGCCGGGCCGCGGAGCAACTCGCCCGGGAGATCGCCGCGTTCCCGCAGCTGTGCCTGCGCCACGACAGGCTCTCCGTGCTCGAGCAGCACGGACTGGGCACACCGGACGCGCTGGCCGCCGAGTACCGGCACGGCATGGTCCCACTGACGGCGGGGGAGACCCAGTCGGGCGCCGACCGGTTCGCGGGCGGCGCGGGCCGTCATGGGTCGTTCACGGACTGACCGTCGGGGCTCCTTCCGCGCCCAAAGGGGTCCGCTCACAGATACGGCAGCGGGGTCCGGGCCGGGCCACCCAGCGGCAGCGCCGCCCCGGCATGAGCGCGGGCCCGACCAGCGGCGGTGCGCCCGGCCCTGGTGCGGCCCCACGCGTGTCCCGGCAGGCTCGGCGCCCAGGGCCGGCGACATCCCCGCGCCGGACATCTCCCAGGCCGTCTCCCAGGCCGCCGCGCGGCAGAACCGGGCCTTCCTCCGAACGGCCCCGCCCCGGTGCCGCACCCGCACTCCATCGGCGACCCTGGACAGATGCAGCACGACGCCTCCCGGATCCGGGTCCGCAGAATCTACGACGCCCCCGAGCCGGACGACGGCACGCGGGTGCTGGTCGACCGCCTGTGGCCGCGCGGCCTGAGCAAGGCGGACGCCCGCGTCGACGAGTGGCCGAAGGCTCTCACGCCGTCCACGGAACTGCGGCGCTGGTACCACGGCCCGGAGGGGACGTACGAGGAGTTCTGCCGGCGCTACGAAGGCGAACTCGCCGCAGCCGCCGCCGCCGAGGCGCTGGAGCGGCTGCGGACGCTCGCGGAGGCCGGGCCGCTCACACTCCTGACGGCGGCCAAGGAGCCGGCGCACAGTCATACGTCGGTCCTGGTAAGGGCGTTGGCACCGAACCGCTCCTGACGCGGAGGTGTGACGCGCCCTTCACGCGCGCTGCGGGCCTCGTGCACGATGGCGGACGTTCCGGGTGTCCACAGGGCCCGGAGTCCGCTGTCCGTCCTCAAGCCCTGGAGGCGCCGCATGGCGAATAAGGATCACGGAAGGCTCGACGCGTTACAGCGCGACCCCTATCCGCTCTACGCCGAGGCCCGCGGCACGCCGGGCCTGACCTTCGTGCCCGAACTCGACGCCTGGCTCGTCGCGCGCGACGCGGACGTACGCGAAGTGCTGATCCGCTCCGACGACTTCTCGTCCGTGCGCGCGCTGCTCCCCGACGTCATGCCCTCGCCCGCCGCGCTGCAGGTGCTGTCCAAGGGTTCGGCAAGCGGCCCACCGTCGTCTCCACCGACGGCGCGCCGCACCAGCGGCACCGGGCCCCCCTCAACCGCGGGCTCTCCGGGGCCCGCGTCGCGGCCCTCGCGCCGTACGCCGCCGAGCGCGCCGAGGCGCTCGTGGACGACTTCGCCACGGACGGCCGCGTGGAGCTGATGCGGGCGTACGCCCGCAAGCTGCCGGGTCAGGTGATCGGCCGGCTCATCGGCATCGACCCGGAGGACGTGCCGGCCGCGGTGTACGGCGGCTACCGCGCCGAGCAGCTGCTGTTCCGTCCTCTCGAGCCCGACGAGCAGGTCGGTGCCGCCGAGGACGTCGTGGCGCTGCAGACCATGCTCGACCGGTACATCCGCGACAGGCGGGCGCATCCCCGCGACGATCTGCTGTCCGGCATGGTCGAGGCCCTTGCACCCGGCAGCGGCGAGCTCACCCTCGACCAGCGCCACGAACTCGTCTCCAGCTTCCAGAACTTCCTGATCGCCGGGCATCTGACCACCTCGGCCCTCATCGGCACCACGCTGCTGCACCTGCTGCGCGACCGGCGGCAGTGGGAGATGATCTGCGACGATCCCGAGCTGGTACCCGCCGCGGTGGAGGAGGCCGCCCGCTATGACACGGCCGTCCAGGGCTTCCGCCGCACCACCACCCGACCGGTCACCGTCGCCGGAACCGAACTGCCCGCCGGAGCGACCGTGTTCGTGGCCTACGGCTCCGCGAACCGCGACGAGAACAGTCATGATCGACCCGATGTCTTCGACATCACCCGACCCCTGTCCCGCCGCCATGTGGCCTTCGGTCACGGTGCGCACGGCTGCCCCGGCTCCCAGCTCGCCCGCGAACAGCTGGCCCTGACCCTTGGACTGCTCGCCCGCAGACTGCCCGGACTGCGGCTCGACGAGGAACAGGCCCCGGTCGTCATGCGTCCGACGCTGATCCACCGCTCGCCCGAGACCCTCCATGTCCAATGGTGAACGGATCCCGGTGACCCGATGTTTCACGGCCCGGGTTGGGACGCATGGCCCGTCATCCCGCATATCCTCCGGCCATGCGCGTCGCACTCTTCATCACTTGCGTCAATGACGCGGTGTTCCCGGATACGGGCATCGCGACCGTGAAACTCCTGGAACGGCTGGGGGTCGAGGTGGACTTCCCGGCCGGGCAGACGTGCTGCGGACAGCCGCAGTTCAACACCGGATACCGGCGCGAGTGCGAGCCCCTGGTCCGGCGTACGACGCGGGCCTTCGAGGGGTACGAGTACGTCGTGACCCCCTCGGGCTCCTGCGCGGCCATGGTCCGGCAGCACTATCCGCGGCTCGGCGGCCCGCCGGGCGGGGAACTGGCGGCGCGCACCTACGAGCTCACCGAATTCCTCGTCGACGTGCTCGGCGTGACCGACGTCGGCGCGTACTTCCCGCACGTCGTCACATATCACCCCTCCTGCCATGCTCTGCGGCTGCTCGGCGTCGGGGACCGGCCGCGCCGGCTGCTGGCCGCCGTCAAGGGCCTGGAACTGCGCGAACTGCCCGGCGGTGAGGAATGCTGCGGCTTCGGCGGCACCTTCGCCGTGAAGAACGCCGACGTCTCCGCCGCCATGGGACAGGACAAGGCGACGAGCGCGGTGTCCACCGGGGCCTCGGTCCTGTGCGGCGCGGACAACTCCTGCCTGATGCACATCGGAGGCATTCTGCGCCGCCGAAGGGAGGCGATGCGCACCCTGCACATCGCGGAGATTCTCGCCGGCACGGAAGCGCATCCCCGCACGGGAGAGGAGTCCCTGGCATGAGCGGCACCTATCTCGGGATGCCGTCCTTCCCCGTGGCGGCGAGGGAAGCGGTGCACAACCCCACACTGCGTGCCAATCTGCGGCACGCCACCCACACCATCCGCGACAAGCGGGCACTGGCCGTCGCAGAGCTGGAGGACTTCGCGAAGCTGAGGGAGGCCGGCAAGCAGATCAAGGACCACACGCTGCGTCATCTCGACCGCTACCTCGTCCAGTTGGAGGCCGCGGTCACCGCGGCGGGCGGCTCCGTGCACTGGGCGGCCGACGCCGCCGAGGCCAACCGGATCGTGGCCGATCTCGTCAAGGCCACCGGCGAGCGCGAGGTCGTCAAGGTCAAGTCGATGGCCACCCAGGAGATCGGTCTGAACGAAGCGCTGGAGGCCGAGGGCATCGTGGCGTACGAGACCGATCTTGCCGAACTGATCGTGCAGCTGGGCGACGACCGCCCCTCACACATCCTCGTCCCCGCCATCCACCGCAACCGCGACGAGATCCGCGACATCTTCACCCGCAGGATGGCGGACTGGGGCAGAGGCGCGCCCGACGGACTGACCGACAGCCCGGCCGAGCTCGCCGAGGCTGCCCGGCTGCATCTGCGGGAGAAGTTCCTGCGTGCCAAGGTCGGCGTCTCCGGCACCAACTTCATGGTCGCCGAGACCGGCACCATGGTGGTCCTCGAGTCCGAGGGCAACGGCCGGATGTGCCTGACGCTGCCCGACACGCTCATCTCCGTGGCCGGCATCGAGAAGGTGGTGCCGACCTGGCGGGATCTGGAGGTCTTCCTGCAGACCCTGCCACGCTCCTCGACCGCCGAGCGGATGAACCCGTACACCTCCATGTGGACGGGGACCAGGGACGGCGACGGGCCACGGACCTTCCATCTGGTACTGCTCGACAACGGCCGTACGCGGACACTGGCCGACGACGTCGGCCGGCAGGCCCTGCGCTGCATCCGCTGCTCGGCCTGTCTGAACGTCTGCCCGGTGTACGAGCGCGCCGGCGGCCATGCCTACGGCTCCGTGTACCCCGGCCCGATCGGCGCGATCCTGAGTCCCCAACTGCGCGGCACCGGCAGCGAGATCGACGCCTCGCTGCCTTACGCCTCCACCCTGTGCGGCGCCTGCTACGAGGTGTGCCCGGTCGCCATCGACATCCCCGAGGTGCTCGTCCACCTTCGGGAGAAGGTCGTGGAGCAGGGCGGCAAGGGCCACAGACGGGAGAAGGCCGCGATGAAGGCCGCCACCTGGGTGCTGAACCATCCGGGGGCTCTGGCTGCCGCCGAGCGGGCAGCGTCGAAAACCCGCGGGCTGCACCCGAAGAAGCCGCCCGGCGCGGGCGCGTGGACCGGCACCCGCGAACTCCCGCAGATGCCGGCCACATCCTTCCGTGACTGGTGGAAGAAGAACCGCACATGAGCGAACGTTCCCACCGGGCGAGCTCCCGCGACCGGATCCTCGGCCGCATCCGGGCCGCCGTGGCCGACGCCCCCGCGGCACCGGAAGCCGCCCGCGACTATCTGGAGAGTCACACGCCGCACGACCCGGCCGCGCTGCTCGACCTGCTGCACGAGAACCTCGCGGACTACCGGGCCCATGTCCACCGCGCCTCCGAGGCCGAGGTGCCTGCCCTGATCGCCCGGTTGCTGGCCGGGCGCGGTGCGCGCTCGGTGGCCGTGCCCGACGGACTCCCGCCGGCCTGGCTCGCCGCCGCCGACGTCGAACGGCGGACCGACGAAGTCCCGCTGACTCCGTACGAACTCGATGCGACGGACGCCGTGGTGACCGGCTGCGCGCTGGCGATCGCCGAGACCGGCACGATCGTCCTTGACGCCGGTCCGGGCCAGGGCCGCAGGGCCCTCACCCTCGTACCCGACCTGCACATCTGCGTCGTGCGCGCCCCGGACCAGATCGTCGCCTCCGTTCCGCAGGCCATGCCACGCCTGGACCCGACCCGCCCCCTGACCTGGATCTCCGGTCCGTCGGCCACGAGCGACATCGAACTCGACCGGGTCGAGGGCGTGCACGGCCCGCGCACACTGGAAGTGGTCCTGCTACAGGGTCAGCCGCGGCGCCTGTGACGCCGCGTCCACCGGACCGCTGAGGCCGGCCGCCAGATCGCGCGCCCAGGCGGTCAGACCGGCGACATCGATGGCGTACGGATCGGGGAAGTCCGCGATCCGGTCCGCGCCGCGCCGCAGCAGGCGCGCGCCGCCCGTCGTATTGCCGCGGGCCGCGTGCGTCAGGCCGACCGCGAGCTGGGCGAGGCCCCGCCACAGCTCACGCTCGGTGTCCGGTCCCGACTTCCACGCGTCCTCGAAGACCTCGTGCGCATGGAAGGGCATGCCCGCATCGAGCAGACGCTGCGCCTCGGCCAGCGTCTCGGCCGGAGTGCGCAGCACCCCCTCGGGCTGGCGTTCGACGCCGCTCTCTCCGTACGGCAGGGGGCGGCCCAGTCCGTCGCGCGGGCGGGCATTGTGTGCGCGGCCGTCGGCGTCGCGGTCCCTCGGTGCCTTCTCCACGCCCCGATTGTGCCCCGGACACCGCCCGGCGCGGCGGGCCGGGCGGTGTCCGGCAGCCGAGTGCGGCGCCGGAGCGGACGGTGGGCCGCCCACGTCGCCGCAGTGGTGGGGATCCCCGCCGCAGCGGACGGCCTCCCCGCCCGTTCGGTCCCGTCGCCGCGCCGGCTGGGACCGGTCCCGCCTCACGGCCGGTACCGCCGGCCTGCGGCGCCGGGACGGCCCCGGAGGACCCGTGCTCCAGGTGCGTGCGCGCCCCCGGCCGGGACGGCGCGGTCCCGTCGGGCAGCAGCCCGACGCGGCCGGCCCGGCCGCGACCAGGGTCCTCGTGGCTGCCCGTCAGGTCGGGTGTGCGCACACAGCGTTCGATCCGCCGGCGGGTGTCACACCGGCCACGGCACACCCCGTCCGCCCGCCCCGCGGAGTGGGGTATGGTTCTCTTGCACGTTCGGCCAGGGGGAAGCCCCAGGTCAGACGGGCATCGGGACGTGGCGCAGCTTGGTAGCGCACTTGACTGGGGGTCAAGGGGTCGCAGGTTCAAATCCTGTCGTCCCGACTTTTCGAAGTCGTCGATCAGAGGTCGTGTCGGAACATCCGGCACGGCCTCTTGGTCTTTCCTCCAGGCACCCATTCGTGCGGCCGGCAACGCCGGGAAACTCCGTTCGCCCACGTCAGTGCGGATCGATAGGGTTTATGTGGAACTGCACCCGGACAACGGGAGCGGTCGGCAGGCGGAGCGCCCGACACCCCGGGGTTAGGTCGTTGCGTTGGACACACACGGGTCGACGAGTGATGCGCCGGATCAGCCACTGTCGGCGATCGGGTATGCCGGTGTGCTCCGCGACCTGCTGCCGATCGCGCTGTGGAGGTCCGATGCGGACGGACGCATCGTGGAGTGGTCGCTGGCCGCCCAGGACCTGCTCGGCTATACGCACGAACAGGTGGTGGGCCGGAGCGCGGTCCCCGCTCTGGTGCCCCCCGCCGGCTGGGAGCCGGCCGAGCGGATGAAGCAGAAAGTGCTGGCGGGCGAGGCAGTCGTCGGGACCCTGGCGCTGCGGCACCGCGACGGCCACCTCGTGCCGATGGAGATGTGGGTGGTCCCCTCCGCGGACGTGCAGGGGCACACCGGCATCCTGGCCATCGCGGTGGAGACATCCGCCGTCCGCACGATGAGGGACTCGCTCGCCGCCCTGGAGGGCCTGTTCACCCAGTCACCCATCGGTCTCGCGATCCTCGGCCCCGATCTGAGTTTTGTCCGGGTCAACGACGCGCTGGCGCGGATGAACGGCCTCTCCGCGCCCGAGCACCTCGGCAGACGGCTGTCCGAGGTCGCACCCGGCATCAACGCCACCGTCCTGGAGAGCGTGATGCGGCAGGTCCTGGACTCCGGGGAGGCGGTGGTGGACGTCCGCCGTACCGGTCGCACCCCCGCCGATCCCGACCAGGAGCGGACGTGGTCCTGCTCCTACGCGCCGCTGCTCGACAGCGCCGGCCGCCGGCTCGGCCTGATCGCCTCCGTGATCGACATCTCCGCGACGGAGCGGGCACAGGCCGAGGTGGGGCGGGCGCGCCAGCGCTTCGCCTTCCTGGCCGAGGCCGGTGCGCGGATCGGGACCACGCTGGACCTGCGGCACACCGCCGAGGAGGTGGTGCAGGTCCTTGTCCCCCAGCTGGCCGACTCCGCCGACGTCCAACTGCTGGAGGAAGTACTCGGCCCCGACGAGGCAACCGCGTCCAGCCACGGCGTTGTCCGGCGGCTGGCCGCCGCCTTCCCCGACCCCACCCCACAGCTGGCGGTCGGCATGACCTTCCAGATCCCGCTGGGCTCGGTGTACGAGCAGGTCATCACCGACGGACGCCCCATGAACCTCTATCTGTCCGACATCCCGCAGCTGATCACCGATCCGCGCGCCGACCGACTGCGCACGTACCTCAGCACGCGGTTCGGCTGCGCGCGGCTGATCCCTCTGGTCGCGCGCGGTACGGTGCTCGGCGCCGTAGTGGTGACCCGGGTCCGCGGCCGTGAGCGGTTCGACGAGCAGGACTGTGTGCTCATGGACGAGCTGGTCTCCCGTGCTGCGCTGAACATCGACAACGCGCGCATGTTCACCGGCCAGCGGGAGGCCGCCCTCACACTCCAGCGCAGCCTGACGAACACCGCGCTGCCCGACGTGGCGGGGCTCGAGCTCACCGGGAGATATCTGCCTGCCAGTGACCACGAGGTCGGCGGGGACTGGTACGACGTCATCGCCCTGCCCGACGGCACCACCGGGCTGGTCATCGGCGATGTCATGGGACATGGCATCCACGCGGCGGCCGTCATGGGGCAGCTGCGCACGGTGGTACGCACACTGGCCCGGCACAGCATGCCCCCGGCCGAGCTTCTCCGCTCCCTCGACTCCGCCGTGGCCGACCTGGGCGAGAACGAGATGGCGACCTGCGTCTACGCGGTCCACGACCCGGCGGCCGAGGGCTGTCTGATCGCCCGGGCGGGGCATCCGCCCCCGGCCGTGGCCCACGCCCGAGGGACGATCACGTTCCTCGACGGGCCTTCCGGTACGCCGCTGGGTGCGGGAGGGCAGGACTTCCCGACCGAGAAGGTGCCGCTGCCCCCTGGGAGCCTCCTGGTGCTGTACACCGATGGTCTCATCGAGGCCCGCGACAGGGATCTCGACCAGGGCATGGAACAGCTGGCCCGGGCACTGCGCGACTTCGACCGCCCGCTGGACGAGATCTGCGACCACGTCCTCGACCGGTTGCTGCCCACCGAAGCGCAGGACGACGTGGCGATGCTTCTCGCCCGGACCCGGCACCCGCACCGTTCCGCGGCCGGCACCCCGCCGGCTCGGCGCGGTCCTGCCGGCCATGAGGTGGGGAGGGGGTGGTAGCTGTGGACACACCGGTGACGACATTCAGCGAGGGGCCCGAGGATCCGTTCGCGCTGAGCCGTGCGGCGAGCGTGGTGCTGGACGACCGCGGAGACATCGTCGGCTGGAGCGAGCGGGCAGAGGCACTGCTCGGCTATCCGTCCGGTGAGGTGCTCGGGAAGTCGGCGGCCGCCCTCTTGGTCGACCCACGCGACCGGGAGGTGGTGCTGGAGGCGGTCACGGACTGCCTGCACGGCCGGGGATGGTTCGGGGTCGTGCCGGTGCGGCACAGCAGCGGCCGCCGGGTGGAACTGGGCTGCCGGGCCCGGATCATCCTGCGGGAAGACTCCGGCGTCGAGTGGTTCCTGGTGGCCGCGCCCGCCGCGGAGGTGATCCAGTGGGAGACGGACCGGGCGGTCCTCGACGGACTCTTCCGCCGTTCCCCGATCGGCCTGTCCGTCCATGCCCCGGACATGAGCATCCTGCGGGTGAACCGGGCGATCGCGAGATTCAGCGAGCTGTCCGTCGAGGAGCATCGAGGTCTCCACACCAGTGACTTCCTGGTCCAGCAGGACACCGACACGGTCGAACGCCAGATGCGGGAGGTTCTCGAGACGGGCCGGTCCACGATCTTCGCCGAGCAGCCGGCCCGGCTGCGCCACGATCCCAGCCATGAGTTGTTCGTGTCGGTGTCGGCGTTCCGGATCCAGGACTCGGCGGGCCGGATCCTCGGCGTGACGCAGACGGTCGAGGACGTGACGGAGAGATACCGGGCCCGGCGCCGGCTGGCCCTGCTCAACGAGGCAAGCGCCCGCATCGGCACCACGCTGGACGTCGCGCGGACGGCACGCGAGCTGGCTGAAGTCGCGGTCCCCGAACTCGCCGACTGCGTCTCCGTGGACCTGCTGGAGCCGGTGACCCGCGGTGAGGAGCCCAGCCAGGAGATGCTCGGCACCGTGCGTCGCGCGGCGATCCGCAGCATCCTGCCGGGCCAGTCGGAGATCATGTACCCGGTCGGCCACACGATCCACATCCCGCCGGAGTCCCTCCAGGCCCAGTGCATGGCCGAGCGGAGGCCGGTCCTCGACGCCGACCAGAAAGGGCTGACCAAGTGGCTCGCCGGCGACCCGGAGCGGGCCGCGCGTATCGGCGAGGCCCTGGGTACCCCGTCGCTGGTGGTGGTGCCGTTGATCGCACGCGGACTGGTGCTGGGACTGCTGAGCCTGTGGCGGTGGCACCGGCGGGACCCGTTCGAGGAGGACGATCTCACCCTCGCCGCGGAATTCGCCTCCCGGGCCGCGGTCTGCATCGACAACGCACGCCGATACACCCAGCAGCACGACGCGGCGCTGACCCTGCAGCACAGCCTGCTCCCGCACGACGTGCCCAGGCACCCCGCCGTCGACGTCGCCCACCGCTATCTGCCGGCCGACGCCGAGGCCGGTGTCGGCGGCGACTGGTTCGACATCATCCCGCTCTCGGGGCTGCGCGTCGCCCTCGTCGTCGGGGACGTGGTCGGGCACGGCATCCACGCTGCGGCGACCATGGGCCGGCTGCGCACCGCCGTACACACCCTGGCCAACCTCGATCTCGCACCCGACGAGGTGCTGTCCCATCTCGACGATCTCGTGGACCGCCTGGCCGCCGAGCAGCCCGCGGACGACGAGCGCGTCCCGCAGGTCGTCGGCGCCACCTGCCTGTACGCGGTGTACGACCCGGTCTCGCGGCAATGTGCGCTGGCCCGTGCAGGGCATCCGCCGCCGGTGATGGTCACCACGGACGGACAGGCGCAGCTCGTCGACGTACCCGCGGGGCCGCCCCTGGGCCTGGGCGGCCTGCCGTTCGAGGCGGCCGAGATCACGCTGGACGAGGGCACCCTGCTGGCGCTCTACACCGACGGTCTGATCCAGGGCCGTAAGCGGGACGTCGACGAGAGCCTGGCGGATCTGTGCGCTGCCCTGGCCCTGCCCGCCGACTCGCTCGAGGAGACCTGCCGGACGGTGGGGAGCGCGCTGCTGCACGACCGGCCGGCGGAGAACGGCGTCGCCGACGACGTGGCGCTGCTCGTCGCGCGCAGCCGGGTGCTGGCGGGGGAGCAGGTGGCCGTGTGGGAGCTGGCCGTCGACGTGACCGCCGCCGCCAAGGCCCGGGCCCTGGCCACGGCCCAGCTGGCCGAGTGGGGTCTGGAGGAGATGGCCTTCACCACCGAGCTGATCGTCAGTGAGCTGGTCACCAATGCCTACCGTTACGGCGGCGGGTACATCGGGCTGCGGCTCATCCGTGACCGGCACCTCATCTGCGAGGTGTCCGACGCGGGCAGCTCCTCGCCGCACCTGCGGCGCGCGCGTACGACCGACGAGGGCGGCCGCGGACTCTTCCTCGTGGCCCAGCTCACCGAGCGGTGGGGCACCCGTTACTCGCGCGACGGCAAGACCATCTGGACCGAACAGCCGCTGACGCCGGCGCCGGAGCCGTGAACACGCTCACCGGGTGCCACTCAGGCCGTGCCTTCCTTGTTCGCCTTCAGCTTGTGCCACACGGTGCTGAGGGCTTCCAGGTCCTCCTCGTCCAGGAGGTCGGTGAAGACCGGGGCCAGGCTCGCTCTGCGCGTGGCATCGGCCTCGGCGAACAGCTCACGGCCCGCGGCCGTGAGGGCGACCTCGACGGAGCGGGCGTCCCGTGCGGACGGGGTACGGGTGACCAGGCCGCGTCCCTGGAGCGCGTCCACGACCCGGGACACCTGGCTGCGGCTCAGCATCGTGCTGTTGCCGAGGACGGAGGCGGGGACCGGGTCCGGGCTGGAGGCCAGCCAGAGCATGACCTCGAACCACGAGACGGGCAGGTCGTGGGCCTTGCTCAGGGCGCGGTCAACCCGTTCGGTGAGGACGGTGCCGGCCCAGACCAGCCCGTAGAAGGCGTGGTCGGCGACGGGCATCTCCGCCTGGTTGAGCTTCCTCTTCTTCATGATCCGAGTCTACCGGTTGCGTGTGCACGCACATAATGGTTATGGTGTGTGTACACGCACCTAATCGTGTTCCTCCCCGACGAAGGGCCCACATCATGTCTTCCAAGGTTGTTCTGATCACCGGTACCTCCTCCGGCATCGGCCTTGCCGCCGCCGTCGCCGCGGCCCGGGCCGGCTGGCGCACCGTCGCGACCCTGCGTGACACCGGCCGTGCCGACGCACTGCGCAAGGCGGCAGCGGAGGCCGGCGTCGAGCTCGACATCCGGCAGCTGGACGTGACCGACGAGGCCTCCGTCACCGCCGCGATCGACGGCGTGATCGCCGACCACGGCCGCCTCGACGCCGTCGTCAACAACGCAGGCGCGGGCCACCTCGGCACGCTGGAGAACGAGTCCGTCGCCGACGTGCGTCAGGTCATGGAGGTCAACTTCTTCGGAGTGCTCCATGTCTCGAAGGCGGCGCTGCCCCATCTGCGCGCCTCCGGCGGCCGTCTGATCACCGTCACCAGCGTCGGTGGCATCATCGGGCAGCCGTTCAACGAGGCCTACTGCGCCGCCAAGTTCGCCGTCGAGGGCTACATGGAAAGCCTCGCGCCGGTCGCCGCGAAGCTCGGCGTGAGCGTCAGTGTCGTCGAACCCGGCGCCGTGGCCACCGAGTTCGTCAACAACCTCGGGGTCGACCTGGAGTCCGAGATCGCCGCCGCAGGGCCGTACGCCGAGGCGCTGCGGGCCTATGTCGACCGCACCGTCTCGCAGTTCCTCACCGGAGCGCAGACCCCGGACGAGGCCGCCGTGTCGGTGCTGGAGACGCTCACCGCGGAGCGGCCCGCGTTCCGCGTCCAGACGTCCGAGTGGGCCCGTGGTTTCACCGGCACCAAGCTCGCCGACCTGGACGGCTCGGCGGTGCTCGGCCTCACCGGTGGATGGCTGGGCTGACCGCCGAACCGCGCCCTGTGGCGGTCAGCCGGGCGGCGGACCGTCCGGCACCGCCGCAGGCGGCCGGCTGCCCGGCCACGAGCTCAGGGCGGTGGCCAGCTGGGCCCGTGAACGGACGTCCAGTTTCTGGTAGATACGGGTGAGGCGCGCCTCGACCGTCTTCACGCTCAGATACAGCTTGGCCGCGGCCTCCTGGTTGCTGGCACCCTGGCCGACCAGCCCGGCCAGCCGGAGCTCCGCATCCGTGAGCGTGGACAGGGCACCGCCGCCGCGGGCTGCTCCCGTGGCCGGGGCGGGCTCAGCGGCCCCGGAGAGGGTCTCCGTGGCCAGCGCCAGCCAGGGCGTCGCACCTACCCGTTCGAAGGCGCCCGCCGCGGCCTGCAGCGCACTCTGGGCCGCCGACCGCCGCCGCCGGCGGCGCTCCACGCGGGCGAGCGCGATCAGCGCGCGGCCGTGCTCCAGTGGCAGCCCGGCCGCCGCGAACTGCTCGGCGGCGCGCATGAGCAGCTCCGCCGCCTCGTCGGACCTGCCGCTCGCCGCCAGATACAGCGCGTAGGCCCGGTCGCAGCCGAGGAGCACCGTCGTACGGCCGAGGCGCCGGGCGACCGGTCGTACTTCGGCGATGAGATCCGCGGCCTCCTCCAGGGCGTCGTTCGCGAGCAGCGCCTCGGCGAGCTCCTCGTGCCAGCGCAGCATCGACGGATCGACCGTCGACTGGGCGCGTTCACTGGCCTGGACCCGCCGCAGGGTCTCCAGTGCGCCCGCCACGTCCCCCGTGACGAGCTGGACGCGGCCCAGCGCGTACAGGCTGCGCGACAGGAAGACATGGTCGCCCTCCTCTTCCGACGCCTGCACGCTGCGCCGCGCATAGCTCGCAGCCCGTGCGAAGCTGCCACCCGCGGTCTCCGCGAGCGCCAGCGCGTACCAGGCAGGGCCGGGCGAGAGCCCCGCTTCCAGGGTGAGGGCGAGGGACCGTCCGGCATGGGGGATCGCGGCCGCGCAGGGGCCCTGCCGGGCCTCGACCTCGGCGAGCGTACGGAACAGCTCGATGGCGTCCTCGACCGGGCCGCGGCGTTCCACCAGCGGCAGCAGGGCGTTGAGCTGGTCGCGGGCGTCGGTGAGCCGGTCGTCGAACAGGGCATGACGGATCGTCAGAATCTGTGCGGCGTTGCGGATTCCCTGCGGACGCTCCGCCAGCTCCAGGGCACGTGCCCTGGCGAGCACCCGCTCCGACTCCGGCGAGCCCAGCACGCGGTCCATGCGTGCCTGGACGGTCAGCGCCTTGGCCGCCGTCGTCCGGTCGCCCACCGACCCCGCCAGCACCGCCGATTCGACCGCGGCGCCCCGGGACCGTACGGGATCGCCGTCGGCGAGCACGTACTTGACCGCCAGCCGCAGCTGGACGGCGGCCCGCATCGCCGTATCGCCCTCGGAGTCCTCCATGGCGTGCACATAGATCTCGTCGAGATCGCCGAGTCCCTGCCCCGCCGTGTCGAGCACCGCGAGCCGCGCCCGCACCCGGTCGCGGGGCTCGGCGTCCCGGGCCAGCAGGTCGCCGGCGGCGCGCACCGCCAGATCGGCGCGGGCCGCGCGGGCGGCCTCCTCGGCGGCGTCGGCGAGCCGGGAGATCCGCCGTGCACCCTGTTCCACGGGCGTGGACTCGGCGGCGAGCAGGGCGAGTTCGGCGGCCAGCGGGCTGTTGCCCCGGCGCCGCGCGGTGTCGGCGGCCGCCGCGACCTGCGCGGCGAGCGACTCGTCCGGGACGTCCGTGGCCAGCGCCCGGTGCCGCACCGCCGCGACGGGGTCGTCGACGACGCGGGCGAGCGCCGCGTGCCCGGAGCTGCGCGCCGTCCAGCACGCGTCGTGCACCAGCGTCGACGCCAGTACACCCGCCGTGAACGCGACGGTCCCGTCCTCCGTGAGCGAGATGAGATGCGCCCGCTCGGCCGCCGCCAGGTCCGCCTCGGCGGTCGGCCGGCCGGCCCGTCTGATCAGGGAGGCACTCGGCCGCAGCGCGAGCGCCGCCAGCAGCAGGGTGCTGCGCGCCTCGGGGGAGACGACACCGAGCAGCTGCCGGGCCAGGTCACGCGCGCGGCCGGACAGCGACAGCGCCTCGGCGTGGTGCACGGGTGTGCGGGCGTCGGCGAGGGACCGGCCGACCGCGAGCGCGAGACGCGGGTTGCCGCCGCTCGCCTTGTGGATGCGGCCGGCCATCCGGGACGGCAGCCGGTGGTGGAAGAGGAGCTCCGCGATCTCGTCGGCCTGGAGCGGTGGCACGGACAGGACGTCGGCCTCGGACGGCACCCACAGGGGCTCCGGGCCGCTGCCCGGTGCGGCCCGCACGTCGGCGGCGAAGGCCGCGGGCGTCTCGAGGGCGATGACCCGCAGTGCGGCCGGCGCGAGGTGCAGCGCGAAGCGCAGCAGGTCCGCGCTGTCGGAGTCGATGCAGTGGACGCCGTCGACGACCAGGAGGACAGGGCCGCGTGAGGTCAGGGTCTGCAGGATCCGGGCGAGCGCGAGCCGCAGGGCGACGGGGTCCCAGCCGTCGTCGGGGACCGGCGCCTCGCGGCACAGCATGGCGAGAGCCGACCGCTGCGGCCCGGGAAGTCCCTCGAGGACGTCGAGGGCGGGTGAGGAGCCGGACACGCCCGGCGACGGCCATGCCATGGACGCGGCGATGGAGGCGACCATCGCGGCCGCGGCCGCGCCGGGTATCTCCCGGTCCGCAGGGAGTGCGGGGAGCCACAGCACGGTCTCGCCGAGGGACTCCGCACCGGAGGCGACGGCCAGGGCGATCTCGGTCTTGCCGACCCCGGCGGGCCCGGTGAGCAGGGCCCGTCCACGGGTGTGCAGGACGCGTTCGAGCCGCGCGATGAGCTCTGCCCGTCCGACGGGCGCAGGGCGGTTTGCCGCTGACGTCACGAACCCACCACCACCTTCCGGCGTGCGCGGGCCCCCTGCCCGTTCGAGCAGAGAATACGAACCCTGTCGCCCCAGTCCAGGCCCGGTGTCCGGCATACGGACAGACGGTGCCCGGACAGTGCCGCGGGCGCGCCCCCGGCATATGCCGGAAACGCGCCCTTGACCTGCGGAGATGCCCTTGAGCCAGTGGCTCAGAAGGTGAGACTCCAGGAGTCGATGTAGCCGGTGTCACCCGAGGCCACATCGCGGACCTGAAGCTTCCAGGTGCCGTTCGCGACCTCGCTGGAGGCGTCGACCGTGTACGTCGCAAGGACGTTGTCGGCGCTGTCCGAGCCGGAGGAGGCCTTGAGGCTCCGGACGGTTCCGTCCGGGGCGATCAGGTCGATGGCCAGGTCGCCGCGCCAGGTGTGCTTGATGTCCACGTCGACCTTGAGGGCGGCGGGGGCGTTCCCGGTGCGGCCGGTGACGGCGATCGACGACGACACGGTCGAGTTGTCATCGATCGTGACATTTGCCGAGTTGGTGAACGTGGCACCGCCCGGGGTCCCGGTGACGGCGTTCACGGTCTTCGTGGCGTCGGCGATGCCGGTGCCGCAGCCGCCGGTGCAGGTGCCCGGCAGCGCACGGGCGTTGGCCTTGATCGCGGACTCGATGTCGGCCGGGGTCAGGGCCGGCTTGGCCGACTCCAGCAGTGCGGCGAGGCCCGCGATGTGCGGCGCGGCCATCGAAGTGCCCTGGTAGGGCTTGTAGTTCTCGGCCGACTGGGTGGTGGTGCCCGAGTTCAGCGTGGAGAGGATGCCGTTCTCGGGGGTGGTGACGGTGCCGGGCGTGTCGGTGGCGCGACGGGTCTCGCCACCGGGTGCGGCGACATCCACGATGCTGCCGAAGTTGGAGTAGAACGAGCGGTTGCCCTCGCGGCTGGTGGACGCCACGTTGATGATGTTGGCGCAGTTGGCGGGCGTGAAGCCGGACGCGTTGGCGTTGCTGTTGCCCGCGGCGACCACGACGGTGGTGCCGCGGGAGACGGCGCCGTTGATGGCGTTCTGGTAGACGCTCGGGCAGGTGGCGCTGGCGCCGCCCAGGCTCAGGTTGATGACCTTCGCCGGGGTCGCGTTGGCGGGGACGCCGGGGACACTGCCGCCGGACGCCCAGGTGATGGCGTCGGCGATGTCGGCGGAGGAGCCGCCGCACTTGCCGAGCACCCGCACGGGCTGGATCTTCGCGTTGTACGCGATGCCCGCGACGCCCTTGCTGTTGCCGGCCGTCGCCGCGATGGTGCCCGCCACGTGCGTGCCGTGCCAGGAGGAGTTGCCCGCCTTGGAACCGGTGCCGCATTCGCCGTCGGTGGCGTTCCAGTCGCCCTCGTCCTTGGCGTTGCTGTCACGGCCGTTGCCGTCACGGGCGTCCGCGGAGGTGGAGATGAAGTCGTAACCGGACACGACATTGGTGGCCAGGTCCGAGTGGGTGGCGTAACCGGTGTCGATGACGGCGACGGTCACGCCGCTGCCGGTGGTCTTGTCCCAGGCGCCCGGGACGTTCATGCCGCCGGTGGCCTCGAACAGGTCCCACTGCTTGGTGTACTCGGTGTCGTTCGGGGTGACCGCCATCGCGTAGGCGCGGATGTCGGGCTCCACGGACGCGACCTGCGGGTCGGCGCGGAAGGCGTCCATGACCTCTGCGACGTCCTTCTTGGACGCGTCCTTGCCGAGGTCGACCAGGGCGGCGCCGCCGGCGAGACGGCGCTCGAAGGACAGGTTCTCGCCCGTCTCGGAGCCCTTGTCCGCGGCGTCGGATGTGGCGGCGGCGTTCGAACTGGCCTCGGCGGCCTTGGACTTGTAGGTGACGATGACCTTCTCGACCGGCGCGGCCGGCAGCTTGGTCATGGCCTGGGAAGCCGGGGCAGGCTTCGGAGAGGGCTCCGCCGGGCCGGCGGCAAGCGCCACGGAGGAGGTGGCAGCGGCGCCGGCGATCGTGGCGCTCACGGCCGCGACGGCTATGAGTCTCCGTCTGGAACCTTTCAAGGTGTTCCCTTTCCAATGACGGTGCGGAGCGCGGGCGGGCGGCGCGGGATGTGAACCGCGTTGCGGTGTGGGGGGTGCGACCGCGGTACCCCTGGGCCGGGGCCGCCCGCGCGCCGCCGCCGGCGCGACAGCCCCTGGTCAAGGGCTGTCACCGGCGGACTCCGATCTGCATGCACCTGACATCGGCCAGGTGGAGTACGGAATCTGCCGGTGCGGCAGACAGTAGGGAACGGCGAGATGAAGCCGATACGGGGAAAACCCTTGTCACCCCCGCGCGGCCCCGAGGGCGGCTGATTTCGGGACTCCGGGGTGAAGCGGTTGAATGGGGGAGAATCTGAGCGAATCATTCACGCCGATTTCCGCAGGTCTCGATGGACGTCCTGGCGCTGATCGGACGCATCCTGTTCGTGCTGCTCTTCCTGGGCTCAGGCGTTGCCACTTCGCGCAGACCAAGGCGATGGCGGGGTACGCGGCCTGCCCGCCCCGGTGCCGGCGACACCCGCCGGCGGAGTGGTGCTCCTGGCCGGCGGGCCGAGCGTGCTGCTCGGCATCCGGCCCGACCTCGGTCCCTGCTGCCGGCGGTCTTCCTGTTCCCCACCGCGTTCCTGATGCACGCCTTCTGGAAGAGACCGAGCCTCAGGCGCGCCAGACGGAGCAGACGGCATTCCTGAAGGACGTGTCGCCGGGCGGCGCCGCGCCGATGCTGCTCGCGTCCTTCAGCCTGACCGGCGACGAGCTCGGACTCACCGTCACCGGACCGCTCTTCGGCATCGACCGACGTCTCCCGGGGGGCGCTGTCCGAATATCGCCGGGAGCGGCCCCATCGTCTCGGTGGCGGCCATGCCGCCACCCCTGAGCCCCGGCAGGTGATGAAGCCCGGCGGCAGGCGGCCCGTACACGGGAGGACCGGGCGGCCCGGCTCCTCGTCGTGGACGTCCGGACGGAGCCTGCGCGCCAGGACATCGAGGATGCGTACAGCTCGGCCGCGCCCACGGTCCACACGAACCGGTGGCGCCCGCCTCGGGTGACGGCGTCAGGCGATGCAGGCCGAAACGATCGCGGACACCGCGAGGTTGCAGGACGCGGTCACCCACACCGCCGGGTGCGGCTCGGTCTCGACCAGCGTGGCACCGAGTTTGCCCGGAGTGACCAGATCGACGATCAGGAACGCCACCGCCATCATCACCAGGCCCAGCACGCCGAACGCGGCGGTGGAGACAAGCCCCTTGGCGAAACTGTCGTACGTCGTCCAGATCGAGGTGAAGACGATCCCCCCGATGCCGAGGAGCGCCGAGCTCAGCAGCACCGCCGCGTTGCGGTTGCGCTCCTCCCAGATCTGCCGCCCCAGCTTCCCGGGGGTGAGCAGGTCGACAAGCACGATGCCGAGGATGAGGAGGACCACACCGAGGGCGCCGTACGCGCTCGCGCGGCCAAGTCCACTGACTATGTCGCTCATTGAGGGGCACGTCTCCGTATCGAAAAGATCTTGCTGGTCAAGGGCGCGCAAAATCTACCGCAAACATCCGGCCACCCCCGCGCCCCCTGCCTCACCCGTACGGCTCAGCAACACACGGGTCCCCGCCCCGGCCCGGACGAGAGTGGATCGCGACGCCACCCCCCAGGAAGCAGGAGAAGCCATGGGACCCCTCGTCCGACGCGATCTCGGTCTGCTCGCGCTGCGTATCGGCACCGGCGCGGTACTGGCCGCGCACGGCACCCAGAAGCTCTTCGGCTGGTTCGGGGGCCCCGGTCTCGAGGGGACGGCGAAGGGCATGGAGGCCATGGGATTCCGTCCCGGCAGGCCGAGTGCCGTCCTTTCCGGGCTCTGTGAGACGGGCGGTGGCGCGCTGCTCGCCCTCGGTCTCGCCACCCCGGCCGCCGGTGCCGCAGTTGCGGGGAACATGGCAGGGGCTGTCTCCGTCCATGCGCCGGCGGGATTCTTCAACCAGGACGGCGGCTTCGAGTACCCGGCCTTCCTGGGTTTCACGGCCGCGGCCATCGCCGTCGCCGGCCCCGGACGCTACTCGCTCGACCACGCCGCCTCCCACCGCTTGAACCAGCCGTGGATGGTCGCTACGGCCCTCACGGCGAGCGTCCTCGCCGCGGCCGCCGTCATCGGCAGGCGGGCCAAGGGGAAGGCGGAGGACGACGCGCAGCAGTAGCTGTGCGCTGAGTCCGGTCCGCGTCCCCGGCATGGAGGATGATGAGAACGGCCAGGACAGCCGACGGGATGTGCCATGTGCGCCACCGAGAGCGATCACGACTACCCCTTCGACGCCGCCCACACGGCTGCATCACTGCTGGACGGCGCGGGAACGGTCGTGGCCTGGACGGCGGCCGCCGAGACGCTCCTGCAGCGGCCCGGCAGCGAAGTGTGCGGCCGTCCGGTCCGTGACCTCCTCGCGGAGCCGAGCACCTGGGCAGCGGTCCTCGCACAGCGCACGGGGCCGCCGGAGGAGGTCTGGGACGGCACAGCAGCCCTGCGGCGCGGATCCGGCGACTCTCTCGAGGTCACCTTCCACGTGATCCCGCTGCACGCATCCGCCGGGAAGAGCCGGGCGCGGTTTCTCCTGCTCGGTGCCCCCACCGAGCAGGACAGCAAGTGGCGGCAGGATCTTGCCTTCACCCAGGAGCTGTTCCTCCAGGGACGCATCGGTCTGGCCGTCTTCGACGAGCACCTGCGGCTGCTGCGGACCAACACCCAGCTCCTGCCCTACACCGGGGTCCCCGACGACCTGAGCGGCCGGCGCCTGGCGGACTTTCTCCGGGCGGAGGACGCCGGGATCATCGACGAGAGGCTTCAGGAGGTGCTGACCAGCGGCGAACCGCTGGTGGGCTTCAACGCCACGGTTCGCACACTCGACGACCCCGGAGCGGGCCGAGTCATGACGCTCTCGGCCTTCCGGCTGCAGGGGCCCAGCGGGCAGCTCATGGGGGTCGCCGCGGTCTTCAACGATGTCACCGACCACGAAAGGGCCCGGGCCCGGCTCGATCTGCTGCACCGGGCCACCGCCGTACTGAGCGGCTCCCTGTCCCTCACCCGCGGGAGCGAGGATCTGGCCGCCGTACTCGCGCCGGCGCTGGGGGACTGCGTGGCGGTGGATCTCGCGGAGGAGGTGTTCAGCGGCAGCGAACCGGCCGCAGTCCGGTCCCGCCCGCTCGTGCTGCGCCGTACAGCCGTGGCCGGGCATGCGGCCGAAGGGCTGCGGACCGGCGTGATCCACTCCACCCAGAACGCCCCCCTCCGGGCGCGGGAGGGCAGGGGAACCCTGGTCACGGGAAATGATGCACCGTCCGCGGGAGGACAGCCGCCACGCTGGAGCGAGGGCGTCCCGACCGCCCACTCGGCGATGATCGTGCCGATGACCGCCCGGGGCACCCTGCTCGGCCAGGTCACGGTGTGGCGCACCGGGAAGCGTCCCCCGCTGGACCGACACCACCTGAGCCTTCTCGAGGAGATCGCCACCCGCGCCGCCCTGGCCGTCGACAACGGCCGCCGCTACACACGCGAGCGCCTCACCGCAGTGGCCCTGCAGCGCAGCCTCCTGCCACCGGCGACGACCGACACACCGGCCGTGGAGGCCGCCAGCGTGTATCTGCCCACCGACGCGGCGAGTGGCGTCGGCGGCGACTGGTTCGACGTCTTTCCGCTGTCCTCCGCCCGGGTCGCTCTGGTCGTCGGCGACGTCGCGGGCCACGGACTGCATGCCACCGCCATGATGGGCCGCCTGCGCAGCGCCGTACGCGCGCTGGCCGATCTGGAGCTGGAGCCCGCCGAACTCCTCGTCCATCTCGACGACCTGATCCTCCAGCTCACCGCCGAGGCCGAGGGGGTCGTCTTCGACGAAGGCCCGGCCCAGATCGCCGAGCACATCGGGCCGGTGGCCGCCACCTGCCTGTATGCCGTGTACGACCCGGTGACCCGGCTGTGCGTCATGGCGAGCGCCGGGCATCCGCCGCCCGCGGTCGTGGTCCCGAACGGCACGGTGCGCTATGTCGAACTCAGCCCCGGGCCGCCGCTCGGCGTGGGCGGCTGGCCCTTCGAGATGTCCGAGGCGGAGCTCCCGCCCGGAAGCGTGATGGCCCTGTACACGGATGGGCTGATCGAACGTGACGAGGGCGACATCGACGAGGGCATGCGGGGACTGGCCGACCGTCTGGTGCGTGCCGACGTTCTCGGCCGGCCGCTGCGGGACGCCCGGCACGATGTCGTCGCCGACCTGCCGCCAGGACGCCTCGCGGACGACGTCACACTGCTGCTCGCCCGCACCCGGCTCATCTCGGAGGACTCCATCGTGACCTGGCAGCTCGACGCCGACCCCGCCGTCGTCAGTGATGCCCGCCACCTGGTCACCCGGCAGCTGTCCGAGTGGGACCTGGACGAGCTCGCCTTCACCACCGAACTGATCGCCAGTGAACTGGTCACCAACGCGATCCGCTACGCCGGCGGGCCCGTCCGGCTGCGCCTGATCCGTGCGGGCGCGCTGACGTGCGAAGTGTCCGACCCCAGCAACTCGCAGCCCAGAATGCGCCGCGCCAGGTCCTCGGAAGAGGGAGGACGAGGCCTGTATCTGGTGGCCCAGCTTTCCCACCGATGGGGCAGCCGCTACACGCGGGAGGGCAAGACCGTCTGGTCCGAGCAGCCCCTGCCGCTGCAATGAGAGCTCGCCCGGGCACAGGCCTCACTCATGGCCGTTCCCGAGAACGACGGACCGGGTGAGGTTGCGCGGCCGGTCGGGATCGTGGCCCTGGGCCTCGGCGCGTGCGACCGCGAGACGCTGGGCCCGGACGAGGTCCGCCAGCGGGTCCAGATCGCCGTCGACGGAACGGGACCCGGCGACCAGGGTGCCGCCCACGCGGTCGACATCGTCCGCCAGGCCCTCCGGCACAGAGCCGAACACCCATGCCACGCGGCCCGGGGCCGTGATGCTGATCGGTCCGTGGCGGTACTCCATCGCCGGGTACGCCTCGGTCCACGCCCCGGCGGCCTCGCGCATCTTCAGACCTGCTTCGAGCGCGAGTCCGTACGTCCAGCCGGTACCCAGGAACGTGAACTGTTCGGCCCCGCACACACGGGCGTCCAGGGGTGCCGAGACCGCTGATTCCGCGTCCTTTGCCGCCCGCTCGACCGTGCGGATCCCTGACGGCAGCGCGCCCTCCGCCTCCAGGTGCGCGCGCAGGAGCGCGAGGGTGGTGGTGGCGAACCGGGTCTGCACCACCGACTCCTCGTCGGCGAAGTCGAGTACGGCCACGGAGTCGGCCGCCCGCATGACCGGCGTCGCCGGGTCCGCGGTGATCGCGCTGGTCGGCGCCGTTCCCTTCACCAGCCGGAGCAGGTCCAGGACTTCGGTCGTCGTGCCGGATCGGGAGATCGCCAGGATGCGGTCGTACGTGCGGGAGTGCGGGAACTCCGAAGCGGCGAAGGCGTCCGTCTCGCCGTGGCCGCCGCTCTCGCGCAGTGTCGCGTACGACTGCGCCATGAACCATGACGTGCCGCAGCCGATCACGGCGACCCGTTCGCCCCGGCGGGGCAGCGCGGCCGCGTGCCGGGCGACCGATGCCGCCGCCTGCCGCCATGTGGTGGGCTGGGAGTCGATCTCGGCCGACGTGCGGGAGGAAGCCGTGGTGGACATGGGACGGGACTCCTTCGGAGAGTGCTTCACCGAACAGGCACAGGGCCATCGCGGCGACTCAGCCGCACCCCATGCATGTACCTGATCAGTCTCCCGATATTTCGAGCAGTTACAAGCATCAACCATGTGCGAAGATTCTGAGTGCAGGAACAGGCGGTGAAAGGGAGCCGACGGATGTCCAAGCATGAGCGGTGGAGTGCCCTGCTGGAGCTGCTTGCCGCCGAAGGCAGACTGGACGTCGAAGAGGCGGCGACGGCACTGGAGGTCTCGCCCGCCACCATCCGCCGGGATCTCGACGAACTGGCCGAGCAGCAGATGCTCGTACGGACCCGGGGCGGAGCGATCGCCCACGGCGTCTCCTACGAACTGCCGTTGCGCTACAAGTCCGCCCGGCACGCGTCCGAGAAGCAGCGGATCGCCGCAGCCGCCGCCGAACTCATCGGTTCCGGAGAGGTCGTGGGCCTCAACGGGGGCACGACCACGACAGAGGTGGCGCGGGCAGTGGCGCTGCGGGTCGGCGGCAGTCGGCGGGATGCTCCCGACCATCTCGCCGCCCCGGCCCTCACGGTCGTCACCAACGCCCTCAACATCGCGGGTGAGCTCGCGGTCCGTCCGCAGATCAAGATCGTGGTCACCGGGGGAGTGGCCCGCCCGCAGTCCTACGAGCTGGTCGGCCCCCTGACCGTCGGCGTGCTCAACGAAGTCGTCCTGGACGTCGCCGTCCTCGGTGTCGACGGGATGGACCCGCACCTGGGGGTGATGACCCATCACGAGGACGAGGCGAGCATCAGCCGGCTGTTCGCCCAGCGCGCCCAACGGGTGATCGTGGTCACCGACTCGTCCAAGATGGGCAGGCGGGCGTTCGCCAGGATCTGCGGACTGGACAGCATCGATGTCGTCGTCACCGACTCGGGCATCCCCGCCGCCATGACCGCCCGACTCGCCGATGCCGGAATCAAGGTGGTCGCCGTCTGAGGTGCCCCGCGGGATCCGCGGAGCACCCCTCGGCCGAGGGTGTCGCAGCCCGCGTCAGGGAGCGATCGCCATGTCGAACACATGGATGTTGCCGTTGGCCGGCAGGACCACCAGCTCGACGGTCTTCGACGCGTCGATCGCGATCGAGTTGGCGAAGATGTTGTAGTCGATCCCGGCATTCCCGTAGCCGTCCGGCCGGTTGCGGCCGTTGGTCGACTTCACCAGCGTGGCACCGTGGGCGGTCACCGAGTGGAACGACCAGTTGGGGAATCCGAACGAGCCCGAGGTGGTCGTACCGTCGGTGTAGTGCACCGTGGCGCTGCCGACGGCCCCGCTGGTCACGCCCGAACCGAGGAACACCAGCTTGCTGCCCCTGCCCGTCAGTGTGATCGCCTGGCCTGCGCTCGACACGTTGTCCTTGCTGCCGGCCGGCACGTCCGGCCAGGTCAGCTCGGCGCCGAGGGCGCTCACAGCGGCCTTGCGGGTCAGCCCCACGTCGGCGAGCTTCTGCGCGGAGAAGCTGTTGCCTTCCCCGTCGTAGTCGCCGGGCTTCGTGTTGCTCTCGTCCGTGACGGCCACGCTGTTGTACGCCGCGGCCAGGTTCGGCAGCGGGGTGCCCGTGCGCTCGGACCTCGTGCCGGTCGCCGATCCGAGCCCGTCCCCGCCCTGGTACTCAGCCGTCGCCGTGAAGGTCCGTACCGTGAAACCGGCCCGCCTCTCGGGTACTTGGATCCGGAAGGCGGCATCCGCGGACGCACCCGTCGCGAGCGATCCCGGCACACTGCGGACGGACGGCTGGACCGCCCATCCGGTCGGTCCCTGCAGGGACACCTTGAGCGAGCGCAGGCGGTGCGGGGCGGCATTCCTGACGGTCACCTTCACCGACGAAATGGCCGGGCCGTCGAGGTCGACGGAAGAGATCGTCACCTCCGTCCGTGCCGAGGGGCCGGCGGGCTCCGGTTCGGCCGCGACCGCGGGCCCGGACACCAGCATCATCGCCCCGGCCGCAGCCATGGCTCTGAGAGAGTTGATCAAGCGGGCTGATCTCACTGTCTGCTCCTTCAACGAGGTCGGCCGAACGGGCAGGCTCAGGCGACGGGGGGCATCTCGGACACACGGGAGTCGAGGCCGAGCCGCAGATTCACCCAGGCGCCGCGGGTGAAGTCGGGGACGTCGACGGGCCGCCCGTCCGCGGCCAGGGACGTGACGCTCAGGGGGATCGGCGAGCACCAGGCCGCCGAGTCGTACACGTCGATGTCGGGCACCAGTCCGGCCCGCATCAGCTGGACGGTGCGCCACTGGAGCACGTAGTCCATGCCGCCGTGACCGCCGTTGTTCGCGGCGTCGTCGCCGATCTTCTTCCACAGCCAGTGGTCGAACTCCTTGCGGAAGGTGTCGAAGTCACGCCAGGAGTGGCCGCTGTGGTCCGGTTCGACGTAGACCCGTCCGCCGGTCGACGACGTGCCGGCGTAGTCCTCGAAGATCCCCCGGCTGCCGGCGAGCGAGTTGATCCGGCTGTAGGGGCGGGGCGAACTGACGTCGTGCTCGGCCCGGATGACCCTGCCCTTCGCGGTGTCGATCAGGCAGGTGACCAGGTCGCCGTTGATGTACGTCTCCTTCCACGAGGGGTGCGACCGGGGCACGAACCGCTCGCGGTAGTCGGCCAGTCCCTTGGGAGCGGTGGCGGTGGCGCGCAGTGTGGTCATCCGGTCGCCGCGGTTGATGTCCATGGCCGCAGCGACCGGAGCGAGGCCGTGCATGGGATAGAACGACGCGGTGCTGCGCGTGTGCCAGCGCCGGCGCCATGCGTCGGTGTAGTACGTGTCGGAGAACAGCAGTTGGCGCAGGTCGTGCAGGTAGCCGCCGTGGCCGTTGGTGATGTCGCCGAACATCCCCTCGTGCGC
Organism: Streptomyces sp. NPDC006208; assembly: GCF_040613775.1. Taxonomy (NCBI): domain Bacteria; kingdom Bacillati; phylum Actinomycetota; class Actinomycetes; order Kitasatosporales; family Streptomycetaceae; genus Streptomyces; species Streptomyces sp. NPDC006208. The sequence goes on from NZ_JBEXSW010000002.1 coordinate 167,403, forward strand.
CATCTTGAGCATCGCCAGCTCGTTGCGGCCGTAACTGCAGTTCTCCGACAGCATCAGATGCCGACGGGTGCGCTCCGAGGTGTCGACGAGATCCCAGAGCTCGTGCAGTTCGGTCGCGATGGGCAGTTCGACGAGGACGTGCTTGCCGGCCAGCAGCGCGGCCTTGCCCTGCTCGTGGTGGAACTCCCACGGCGTGGCGATGTACACCAGGTCGATGTCGTCGCGCCGCAGCAGTTGCTCGTACGAGTCGGCGGTGCCGCCGAACTCGGCGGGACGCGGCTTTCCCTGGGCGACCAGCTGGTCGGCGGTGCGCCTGGCGCGGTCCGCGCGGATGTCGCAGACAGCTGTCACCGTGCAGCCGGGGACGACGGACCACCCGGTGGTCATCCCCGAGCCCCGGTTGCCGAGCCCGATGACACCGACGCGGACCGTGCGGTACGTCTCGAAGGACACATTGATCATGGATTTCTGGCCTGGCCGGCGACCGGGTGCGGGCAGGGCGGCAGCCGTACGAGCGGATCCGACTCCGGTTGCGAGCGCTCCGGAGGCCAGCGCTCCCCCCAGCAGCAGGCGACGTGAGATTCCAGACAGTTGAGTCATGACGCGTGGCACTCCTCCGTGTTCGGCATCGCTGGTGAGCGCTGAAGACTCTGGCGGTGCTGCTCGGGCCATGTCAATAGACGCTCAAAAGAACGAGGTTACGAGCAGAAATGAGCAATCCATGCCCGTGGCTGTTGGTGATGCGCGGCCGGTCCGGCGCGAGGAGGCGTCACAACCGGCAACCGGGGATGATGGGAAGGACCCAACGGGATGTCGGCCGAGAGGCGGTCCGATGCGACGACGCCACCACTTCCACATCGATCATCTCGGCCACTCGGTGAGTGCCACGGTCCAGACCGGCCGGACGTCCGTGGTGGAGGTGCTCATCGACGGCAAGGAGACCGGGCACGTCACGACGAGCCGCGACCGGACGGTCGCCGTCGCGGTGGAGCTGCCGACGGATCCGCCCACACCCGTGTCGGTCCGCGCGACGCCAGGACCGGGCGTGCCGCGCTGTGTGTGCGAATTCCATGGCGGCGAGCAGCACGTCATGTCGCCGCGCCCGTACTGACCGGCGTCGGCGGTGCCGGGCCCGGCCGCCTTGGGGAGCGCCGGAGAACGGGACGGCCCCGGTAGGCGGAGACTCTGCTCACCGGGACCGCTCGTCGTTCACCGGATTGCGCGCCCGCTTCCTGCTGAGCGCGTCGGAGCTGCTACCGGTTCGCGGGCGGCAGGAGCGCCATCTCCCGAGCGTTCTTGATCGCCGCGGCTATCTGCCGCTGCTGCTGGGCGGTGACGCGGGTGACGCGGCGGCTGCGGATCTTGCCGCGGTCGGAGATGAACCTCCGCAGCACATCGGTGTCCTTGTAGTCGATGTGCGTGATCCCGGCCGTGTCCAGGGGGTTGGGGCGGGGCTTCTGCGGCTTGCGGGGGTCGTGGCGGCGGGCCATGGGGTCCTTCTTCCGTGCTGATGTCGGACGGGGATGTGGTGCCGGGGTCAGGAGACGGGATCGAGGAGGGAGTCGAACGCGGCCGGCAACTGCTTCCACGCCTCGGGGCCGGCGGCGTACTCGTCGTCGGTGAGCAGACACGACTCGAGAAGCTCGGCCAGGCCGTCGCGGTCGAGCCCGGGGGAGGTGAAGACCAGGTGCTGGCAGCAGTCACCGTGCTCCGGGTGCCAGTCCGTCGCAGCGGCCGCACGGCGCATCGGGGGCACCATGTCCCAGGCGGCGTCCGGCAGGGAAGCCAGCCACGGGCCGGCGTTCTCCACGCTCAGCGCGCCGCCTGCGGCGTCCCAGCCGAGCAGGGTGTCCGGGCGGTCGGCGAGCCAGAACCGGCCGCGGCTGCGAGCGGCCGCGCAGCAGAGGTCTTCCAGTGCCTTGTAGAGGCGTTCGGGGTGGAAGGGACGGCGGCGGTGCCAGACGAGAGTGGCGACTCCCGCTTCGTCCGCCTCCTGGGGCAGCAGGGCGCAGGCCGGGTGCTGGGCGGCGGCCGCGGTCTCCACATCGAAGCCGGCGAAGGCCAGTTGGGCGAGTTCACCGGATCCGGCAGGCACCTGACGTGCGGTCGGGTGGAGCTGGGCAAGGAGTGCGCGGTCCTCGTCGTCGGCGTCCTCGCTGTCGACGAGAGCGAGCACGGGCGCGTACTCCAGCTGACGGGCCCAGGTGTCGCCGACCGTGCGCCGGTCGGTGGCCGCAGCGGCGAGCCCGACCTCGGCCAGATCGTCGCCGTTGGCGAGGTAGGGCAGTACGAGCGCGGGATCGACGGCGGTCATGACACCGGTGAGTTCGAGGGCACCGCCGCCGTGCGCGACGACGACCTCGGCCATCGCCCTGGGCTCGACCGAGTCCCACAGCTCGACGATCGCCAGCCGGGTCGGTCCGTCGACGGCCAGACGCTCCAGCTCGGGGACCAGGTCCTCGCGGAGCGCGCAGCAGGCGCAGTCGTTGACGAGCGGGGCGTCGCCGTATGCCAGTTCGCCCGAGGCGTCGCGCACCAGGCGCCGGACGGTGCCTTCGGCCGCTGTGGCCAGGTCGTGGTGGAGAGCCACGCTGCCGGGGACGGTGCGCAGCAGGCGGTCCACGACCTCCTTGCGGGCGTCGGAGTGGAGCCCGCCCACGATCACGACGGGCAATTGGCGCTGTTCCTTCATCAGTTGGACCCGCGGCTGCCGTAGCGGCGCTCGAATCGCTCGACGCGGCCGGCGGTGTCCAGGACGCGGGCGGTGCCCGTGAAGAAGGGGTGGCTCACGTTCGAGATCTCGACGTCGACGACGGGGTAGGTGTTGCCGTCCTCCCACTCGATCGTCTTGTCGGTGGTGGCGGTCGAGCGGGTGAGGAAGGCGGAGCCGGCGGCCTTGTCGCGGAAGACGACGGGGCCGTACGGGGGATGGATTCCAGGCTTCATGGCGTGGTCCTTCGGGGCGGGAGGTGGTGAGGTCAGCGGTCTTCGCGGAAGTCGACGTGCCGGCGGGCGAGCGGGTCGTACTTGCGCAGGACCATGCGATCGGGATCGTTCCGCCGGTTCTTGCGGGTGACGTACGTGTAGCCGGTCCCGGCGGTGGAGCGGAGCTTGATGACCGGGCGTACTTCGTTGCGAGCCATGGGCGGTACTATATGGCAATGATTTCCATTACCAAAAACCCTCGTCCGAGGAGAGGCAGGTAACACCTTGTCCGCCCACTGCCAACTGACCGGAGCCCAGCCGGGCTTCGGCAACACCATCTCCCACTCGCACCGGCGCACTTCGCGCCGCTTCGACCCCAACATCCAGCGCAAGCGGTACTGGCTGCCGAGCGAGGGCAGGTATGTGCGCCTGACGCTCAGCGCCAAGGCGATCAAGACGATCGACAGCATCGGTGTCGAGGCCGCGGTGGCCCGCATCCGCGCCCGGGGGGTGAAGGTCTGATGGCCAAACAGAGCAAGATCGCCAAGAACGAGAAGCGCAAGGTGACTGTCGAGCGGTACGCCGCCCGGCGGGCCGAGTTGAAGGCGCTCATCAGCCGTCCGGGCACCCCGGAGACGGAGCGGGCTGCCGCTCTGGCCGAACTTCGGCGCCAGCCGCGCGACGCAAGTGCGACCCGGGTGCGCAACCGGGACAGCGTGGACGGCCGGCCGCGCGGGCACCTGCGTCGGTTCGGGCTGTCCCGCATCCGTATGCGCGAGCAGGCCCATGCCGGATTCCTCCCGGGAGTCACCAAGTCGTCCTGGTGACCGTGCCGCCCTCGCGGCGGACCGGCTGATGCGGCCGTGACTCGGCGGAGTCGCGGCCGGCAGCCGGTCCGCCGGGGGCCGCGGCACCTCTGTGCACGCCTTGATTCCGCCGGACGCCCCAAGTCGGCCCGCCGTACAGGCGCTTGCGTGTGTGACCTGGTCGTCAGCGCACCCGGCGGTCCTCCAGCGGGCCGCCTGAAGAACTTCGTCCGTCGTACGGGGCGGACAGGACCATGAAGGGACGTCCCGCACGACGGGACCCCGCTCCCGCGCAGCCTGCGCGTCCGCACGCGTGACAACTGGCCGCGGTTCAGTACGTCTCCCCGGATGCGAGCGCAGCCTTCGACGGAGACCGCCGGGCCTTGGCACGGACGCACCGCTTCGGCGATCACGCGCCGATCAGTCGGGGGGCGGCAGCAGCGTGCCCAGCGGGCCGAGGTCGAGGTTGAGGTCCTCCATGGTCAGCCCGTACTGGCCGCACAGCTCGTTCATCCGGTCGTGCAGCACCAGAAGCGTCGCCCCCAGGCGTTCTTCCTGCTCCTCGGTGAGATCACCCTGATCGACCCGGTGCAGCGCCTGACGCTCCATCAACTGGCGCAGCAACTCGACCAGGGTGAGGACCAGCCGTACCAGATCCCGTTCGACGCTGTCGGGGTCGCTGCGGATCCGGTGGGCAGGGGCGGCCGTGCCACCACCGGGCGCGGGCAGGTCCCTGGGAGCGGCAGGCAGCAGCCGGAAGGCACGGGCGGCGGCGTCCGACACCTCTTCGAGGCGGCGCCCCGTGTCACCGGAGCGGCGGCCCGTGCCCGCGGCCTCCTCCTCACGCGCCATGGTCGTCCTGCGGCTGCGACGTACGGATGGAGACGATCAGAGCACGCAGTGACACGCGGACCAGGTCGATGTCGGCGATGGACAGCACCACATCCCCGGTGATGACGACACCACCGCTGAGCAGACGGTCCAGCAGATCGATGAGGGCGACCTGGCGGTTTGCCAGAGGCTCCTGCGACGACGGGTGGGCCATGGTCATGACGGCCCGCCTTCCTCCGCGTCGCCGGGCGTGACGGGGGGCATGGCGAAGGAGTACGGCGCCCAGGGGCCGGTGACCTCGACCCGTACGCCCTGGAGTCCTTCGGCGGCCCGGGCCACCTCGTGCCGGAATTCCTCCGCGCGCTCACGGGGCACGAGGTAGGCGTCGTTGACCACGTTCTCGGCTGTCGCGTCGGCCAGTTCGCCCTGCTGCACCCGGTGGCGGGCCCGGTCGGCGGCGTAGGCGCGCCCTGTTTCCTCGACCCGTTCCGCGGCCTTCTGCGCCGCCCGGTAGACATCGTCGCGCACGCTCTTCTGAGCCTTGCGGGCACGCAGATACGCCCGCCCCGGAGTGAGTCCGGGAGCCGACGCGGCGGCAGGCGGGGCGGGAGTGGCGGGCCCGGCGGACGCCTCGACGTAGATCTTGACGCCCCATTCGATGTGCGCGGCGAGGTGGTCAAGACGTTCCGCGAACGAGTCCCAGCCGGTGTCCAGGACGGTCCGGGCCCGGTCGTCGTCGAGGTACACGGTCGCGAGGCGCAGAGGGAGAATCGTGGTTCGGTCGGCGAGTGCCTCGATCACGCTGTGGTGGGCCCGGGCGACAGCCTCGAGCCACTCGATGTCTTCGAGATGACGTTTGAGTGCGTCCTCCTGGAAGTCCTCCGAGGGCACCGCGCTCACCACGAGCACCATGTCGTCACCTTGTGTGCCCGTCACGAGCCGGACGGGTGCGTCGGCGACTCCGGTGAGTGAGGCCGCGGCGGCCTGGAGGTCCTGCGTGGTGCGGGCCACCGCGTAGACGTAGGTGACACGCTCAGTCATCGTCGGTCTTCCCTTCGCGACGAGGGGCGCGTGACTTGGCTGCGCGCGGCTTCCTCTCGCGTTCGGGGACTTCCTCGGGACGGCTGTCGGGAGTTCCTTCGGGCAGCGCCCCGCTCCTGCGCATCGCATCGATCTCCGCGCGCAGTCGCCGGTTCTCATCGGCGAGCGAAGTCTCGTCCCTGGCCCGGGACGACAGCGAGGGGTCGTGCTCCCACCAGTCGATGCCCATCTCCTTCGCCTTGTCGACGGACGCGACGAGCAGACGGAGTTTGATGGTGAGCAGCTCGATGTCGAGCAGATTGATCTGGATGTCGCCGGCGATCACGATGCCCTTGTCGAGCACGCGCTCGAGGATGTCGGCGAGGTTCGCCGACGAGCCCTGCGCGTACTGAGGTGCCGCTCTGGACGGGTAGGAGCCAAGCCTGTTGGCCACGGGTTCACTCACGGCCCGTGCCTCGCTGTTCCTGCCATGCCCTGATCTCCTCGAGCCGGTCGAGCAGTTCGTCCTCTCGCCGGTCGAAGGTCTCCTCGTCGATCTCCCCCGCCAGCAGTTCCGCTTCGAGGGCCGCAAGCGCCTGTTGCACAGGTGCCGGGTCGTAATACTCGTCCTCTGCCGCTTCCAGGACGCGCTCCACCACCCATCCGACACCGCGCACGGGTGCCAGCGGCAAGGTGACGATCTGAGTGAACAAACCCATCGGATGTCCTTCAGACGAAGCTGTACGGGGGAAGAGGTCCGTTCAGCCGGAACTGGAACTCGTCGCCCATCTGGTTGGCCAGGCTCAACTCCGTGGCGAGGAAGAGCTCTTCCTGATCGTCCGGCACCAGGAAGGACACGCTGAGGAAGTCGCTTCCGGTCGGCTGGGAGGAGTCCTCCTCCCGGGAGAACGGCCGCAGTGCCTCGACCACCCCTGCGGCCAGTGCCTCCTGGCGGGCCTGCACCTCCTGGGCGACCAACTCACCCAGGGCAAGCGGTGCGTCCGGCCCGGCGGTGCCGCGGCGGATCTCGTCATTGAGCTGCCTGGCCTCACTCGACGCCTCGAGGATCTGGCGCAGAAGTGCCTCCTCGTCCTGCATCACCTTCAGGTGGTACTCCGCGCACCCCTTCAGCGCCCGCAGCCTGTCCGCGTACTCGGCGCCACGCTCTTCGAGCGCGGCGCGGACGGCGTCGTCGTCCGGTGCCGTGAGGCCGAATCTGAGGGGCAGAACCGTGCCGTCCTTCATCAGGCGGTCCTGGACCTGCTGGTGGGCGTTGAGATCGCGGCGTTTGGGACGCAGGTCGTCCGGCGCGTCACTGACCACTGCACACAGTGCACCGGCCGTGACGGTACGAAGTTCGGAGGGCGGTTCGCCGACGCCGGTGACGTCGTCGAGACGGAGCGGGTGCGACTCCTCGGCGATCGAGTAGACGTATACGGCCATGGCTCACTCCTCCTCGCGTTCCCTCGCGCGCCGGGAGGAGGTCCGCCGGGTCGGCCTCCGTCGCCTCTCCACCGGTTCCTTCTCCCTGCTCTCCTCGTCCTCCTCGTCCTCTCCCTCGTCCTCCCGGCCGCCGCCCTTCAGGGAGTCCGTCACGGCTTCCACAGCGCCGCTCAGGGCGCCCTTGGACTTTCCACGCGCGCCGCTTTCGATCGTGTCCCCGACGATGTCCGTCAGCTGCGCCGGCTGCTTGCTCCCGGACTCGAGATCGAGGCGATTGCACGCTTCGGCGAAGCGCAGGTACGTGTCGACGCTGGCCACGACGATGCGGGCATCGATCTTCAGAATCTCGATCCCGACCAGTGAGACGCGGATGAAGACGTCGATGACGAGCCCGCGATCAAGAATCAGTTCCAGAACGTCGTAGAGGGTGCCAGTGCTGCCGCCTCTGGCAACGCTGCTCCCACCTTGCGGCACCACGGTCATGGTGCCTCCCTTCACCGGTCCCTCTCAGGACCGCCGGTCGATCTGTCCGCGGGTGTAGCGACGTATGCGTTCGTACGCCACAAGGTCGCCCTCCTTGTCCAGTGTCACGCGGTAGCTGGCCATCACGCTGGTGGTGTCGGGGATGCGCTCCAGCTCCAGGACCTCCACGTCGGCCTCCCATCCGTCGTCCGTCGGCTTGAGGGCCGAAACCGACTCCGGAGCCCGTCCCAGCAGCGCCGAGAGCTGCTCAGCCGCGGATCGCATGGCGGCCGCGGCCTTGCCCTTGGACCGCCGCTTGGCGGGTTCTTCTGGGGCCATCTTGTTCTCCGGTGGGCGGAGCGGGCGCGTCATTCCATACACAAAACTACAATTGCATCATATCGGGACATATGCCGCGGCGGCGTGGGCAGCTTGTCCCTTGCGGGGTCGGGATCACCTTCGTTCTTTCAATCGCCCTTGCCGGAGGGATCAGTTCATGAACGACACCACCAAGATCGCTCTCGCGGCTGCTGTCGCGGGCGGATACGTGCTGGGACGGACAAAGAAGGGGAAGCTGGCCTTCGCCATCGCGACCTATGTCGCAGGACGCCGATTCGGGCTCGACCCGCAGCAACTGGCCGCGGAGGGCCTGCGAAAGCTCAAGGACGTCCCGCAAGTTGCCGAGTTGAACGAGCAGATACGGGGCGAGCTGATGGACGCGGGACGCAGGGCTCTTGCGGCCACGGCTGATCGCCGTCTCGCCGATCTGGCCGACTCGCTCCACGATCGCACGCTCCGCCTCGGTGAGAAACGCGAGGAGGAAGAGCCCGAGGAGGAGGAAGAGGAAGAGCCGGAGGAGGAGGAAGAGGAGGAGCCCGAGGAGGAAGAGGAGCCTGAGGAGGAAGAGCCCGAGGAGGAGGAAGAGGCGCCGAAGGCGGAAGAGGAGGAGCCCGAGGAGGAAGAGGAGGAAGAGCCTGAGGAGGAGGAAGAGGCGCCGAAGGCGGAAGAGGAGCCTGAGGAAGAGGAAGAAGAGGAAGAAGAGGAAGAAGAGGAAGAAGAGGAGGAGGAACCTCCGCGTCGCCGACGGCCGGCCGCCAGGAAGACCGCAAGGCCCGCTCCGCGGAAGACCGCGGCCAAGAAGTCCGCGAAGAAGCCTGCGAAGAAGGCTGCGCCCCCGGCCAGGAAGAGCGCGGCGAAGAGGGCTCCGGCGAAGAAGGCGGCAGCGAAGAAGGCTCCGGCGAAGAAGGCGGCAGCGAAGAAGGCTCCGGCGAAGAAGGCGGCAGCGAAGAAGGCTCCGGCCAAGAAGACCGCCGGCAGGCGGACCGTCGCCAGGAAGAGCACGGCGAAGAAGGCTCCCGCCAAGAAGACGGCTGCCAAGAAGACGACGGCGAGCAGGACGCCCGCGCGGAAGTCGTCCGCGAAGAAGACGTCCGCCAAGAAGACGTCCGCACGGCGGAGGTAGTCATGGCCAAGACAGATCGTGACTCCGGCAATGGCGAGGCCTCGGGCCTGGAAATGCTGCGCGACGAGTTCGTCGACTACCTCGGCGCCCAGGTCGAACACCTCGCGGACAAAGCGGGCGACCGACTGGGCGATCTCACGGACCAGTTGCTCGACGCCGCGGACGGCGGTGGACCGCTGCCCGGCGGTGGGATCCTTAAGAAGATCATCGGCGGGAAGGCCAAGGGCATCAAGGACAGCGTGCTGGGCAAGGCGAAGGACGCCCTCGGCGGTGGTGGCGGGGGCCGCAAATCCGGCGGCGGCAAGTCGATGAACATCGTCGAAGTCATAGACGTCGGCGTCCCGCGCCGTACCGCCTACGACCACTGGACCCAGTACGAGGAGTTCAGCACCTTCACCAAGGGTGTCCGCAGTGTGTCCAAGAACGACGAGACCACCAGCGACTGGAAGCTCAAGGTCGGACCCTCGACACGAGGCTGGAAGGCCACGGTCCAGGAACAGGTGCCGGACGAGCGCATCATCTGGACGTCCGAGGGGGCGAAAGGCACCACGCGCGGTTGTGTCAGCTTCCATGAGGTGACGCCCGATCTCACACGCATCGTGCTCGTCGTCGAGTACTACCCCTCCGGATTCTTCGAGAAGACCGGCAATCTCTGGCGCGCTCAAGGACGGCGCCTGCGGCTGGACTTCAAGCACTTCCAGCGGCACGTCTCGTTCGCCGACGAGGAAGTCGAGGGATGGCGCGGCGAAATCCGTGACGGTGAAGTGGTCCGCAGTCACGAGGAGGCACTTGAGGAAGAAGAAGCCGAATACGACGAGGAAGCCGAGGACGAAGAGCCCCCGGACGAGGAAGCGCGGGACGAGGAGGAGGGCGACGAGGAAGGCGACGAGGAGGAGTACGAAGACGAGTACGAGGACGAGTACGAAGACGCGAAATGACGCGGCTGTTCACGAGGGGTCTCGCTGCGGCAAAACCGCTTCATGGCAGCGGAACGCCGCCCCGGTCCGGTCGAGGCTGGTCCAGTTGCCGCACGTCATCGGACGGGGGTGGCGCGCGACGGGATCCCGGTGCTCATGCCGGTCCTCGACGGTGCCCCCTTGTCACGTCAGGTTCCCGTCCCCGGGGCGGCGTTCGTCCCGCGGTGGTACTCGGCGCGGGAGGGAAATGTCGAGCGGTACGCGCAGGCTCGTGCGCCCCTCGCGCCACATGGACGTCAGCCGGTGCCCGAACCGGTCGTCGAGCATGGCCGTCGCTGCCAGGCCGAAGGCCATGTCCGATGCGAGCGAGGGCTCTTCCGCGAGCAGTCCGCCGATGACGTCCCGGCGCACCACCTGTTCGTGCACGGCGTCGGCCGTGACGTGCTCGGCGTAGAAGTGTTCCGCTGCGGGCCCTGCGCCGGTCCGGCGCATCGCCCCGGCCAGTCGTCGCGACGCGGGCGAGGACGTCGTCTCCACCGCTGCGAAGTGCCCGACCAGGGCGCCTCGTAGCGCCCGGTGGAGGCCGAACAGCGACATCATGTTGACCGTGGCCAGCATCTCCGGTCCGGCAGCGTCCAGATACCGCCCGTAGGTCGTGTCCAGGCCGAGGTCGTGCATGAGATCGGCGAAGAGCTGCGCATGGATGCGCTCGGGGTGCCCGGCGCCGAACTCGTCGAACTCGACGGCAGCGAACGCGGCCTTGGCCCTGCCTCGCAGCCGGGGGATGACCCAGGCGTGCGGGTCGGCCTCCTTGAGGTGGTACAGGGAGCGCTGAGCCGCGTACTCCCGCAGCTGCCACAGCGTGCCCTCGTCGGCGAGGAAGTGGGTGATGCCTGTTCCGTCGACGGGTTCGACGACCATGTGGTCGAGGGCGGCCTCCAGATCCGGATGTCCCGCTGTTCCCTCGCGCAGCCCTGCCAGGAAGCGGCGCTCCATCGCGCCGCGCAGACGCAGAAGTTCCGGATCCCACTCCCATGCCGCGTCGACGCCGGCAAAGCCTTGGTAGTGCAGTTCGTAGCAGATGTAGAGGACCAGTTGGAGATCCTCCGAGAACGGCGCCGCGCGCGAGGCGGCCGCGGGGTCCGGCAGGTGCGTGCCGACCGTGCCGCGCAGGGCGGCCAGCAGGTCACTCGACACCTCACCTCGTGCCTGCGGAAGGACGGCGCCTGCTGCCGTGGCCGTGGTGGTCGTAGCCCGAGGGGCGGGCGTGGGAAGGTTCATGCCCTGCTCCTGCGGCGGTGGCTGGTGTCGCACCACGGGTAGGTGCGGCTGCGCCGGCACGTGCAGATGGCCACGACGAAGCGGTCAGACCTCACGGTGGTGCCGTCGTCGAGGGTGAGCTCCACGGGACCGTCGACGAGCATCGGTCCGTCATCGGTCAGGACCATGCGTCGGGGCGGACACTCACCGGGTACGTTCGGCACGGATGATCACCAGCTCTTCCATCGACTCGCCGGGGGAGATGAGGCCGCGCGTCTCGAGCCAGTCGGCGCGGGAGCGCAGCACCGGTCCGAACGGCACCTGCCGCCGCCGGACGATCGCGGCGTCGAGGCCCCGGCGCCGCAGCTGCGTGAGCGTCCGCGCCGTTCCGCACAGCGCGGACTGCACGATCAGCAGCGCGCCGCCCGGCCGCAGCATGTGCGGCGCCTGTGCGCAGATCGGGTCAAGCACGGCACGCCCGTCGGGCCCCGCGTCCCAGGCCTGGGCGCGTCCCCGGTCCGGCGGACGGCGATCAGGCGCGGGGACGTAGGGCGGATTGCTCACAATCAGATCGAATCGACGGTCCTTCACCGGCGTGAACAGATCGCCCCGCAACACCTGCACCGGGAGACCGTCGAGGCCGGAGTTGGCCCTGGCTGTCGCCACGGCCTCCGGTGAACTGTCGACGGCACTCACCCGCGCGCCACGACGCGCGGCGGCCAGGGCGAGCACGCCGGTACCGGTGCACAGATCGAGGACGTCCCTTCCGGTGCAGGGCGCTGCCTCCTCAAGCGCCTCGGCGAGAAGATGCGTGTCGGCCTGCGGGATGTAGACCTCGCCGGCCGGTCCGACCTGCCAGGGTGCTCGTGGGGCCTGCGACGTGTACGTCATGGTGCCGATTTCCTCAGCTCGGAAGCCGGGCCCACTCACGCGGGCCGTGATCGGCGGGTGCCCGTTCTGATCCGGTCCATGCCGGTATGCGGATATGCGTCATCGATCGCGTCCGTGCACACACTCAGGGCGTGAACAGCATCTTCACCGCGCCGTCCTGCTTCTTCTGGACCATCTCGTACGCCTCCGGCGCCTGCTCCAGCGGCAGCCGGTGCGTGGTGAAGCCCTCCACCCCCAACGGGTCGCCGTCGCTCACCAGTGGCAGGAGATCGTCCACCCATCGGCGTACGTCGGCCTGCCCCATCCGCAGCTGAATCTGCTTGTCGAACATGGTGAGCATCGGGTCGGCCATGCCTTCGTACGCACCCGACAGGGAGACGGTCCCGCCCCGTCGAACCGGCTCGATGGCCAGATGCAGCGCGGACACGGGGTCGGGCTCGTACCAGTGCCTCCGCAACCACCCGCCGGACGCCACGAGTCCTGGGCGCCGCGTCGGGACTCCGTTCGCTGCCGGGACGGGCGATGGTCGTGTGATCCCGTCGAGGAGTGCCCGGTGCCGTACCGGATTCGGTCCCGATGCCTTCACGGCGTGCGGGCCGTTCGCGCGCCCAGCGGCTCCCGGGCAACCCGGTCGTTCACCCACGGCGACCACTCGATCACCGCTAGTTTGGCTGGATCCGCCGCTGCGGGACAGGCGATCACGATCACCGTTTTCGCCCGTCCCGCAGCGCTGCGGGCCAATCCGGAGGACGGGCAGGCAGCGGCCCCGGCCGCCCTGAGCCTTGAAGGAGTACGTGTGCAGCGGCCGCTTCCCCAGGGGATCGAGTACCTGATCGAGCAGTTCGACGCCTTCGCCGGAAACCGGAAGGGGAGCCGTCGGTTACCGGTGGTGCTGCTGCGCCGTGACGGTGGTGCCTCCGGCGCAACCGCAGCGGCCGGTGCAGCGGCCGGTTCCACCGTGCGATCGATCATCGTGGGCTACCGGGAGCGCCTCTTCGAGCAGGACCTCGACCGCACGACCGACCTCGTCCCGCACGCGCTGATCGAAGACGGCGATTCAACTCCGCCCGCCCCCGCCCCCGCGCCCGGCGAGGATCCGGGCGCCGCGGCCGAACCGCATGTCGCCCTCCTCGACAGCATCGTCGACCAGTTCGAGAACTCCATGCCGCACGATGCAGGCGAGCTCAGGCTTCCCCGCTTCCACACCTGCCGTGCGGTTCTGGACATATCCGTGGGCGCCGGTTCGGCCGCCGGCAAGCGACGGCGCCTGCGGGACGAGCTCTACCTCCAACTCCTCGGCCGCCGGCCTCTCCTGGGGACGCTGGCGCGGCTGGCCGGCGCCAGTGGCACCAGCTTCCTCGCGACCATCTGGCTCTCGCTGTTCCAACTGCTCGTCGTCGGACTGCCCCGGCGGTTCTACGGCCTGTGGCTCAGCAGACGCCGCACCGCGCGCTGGGTCGGCTCCCGACGCCCCAAGGGACCGAACTTCCTCCGGATGGCACTGGCGATCACCAGGTCCGGCACCTCCCGGGGCAATCACGCTCTGATCCAGCGCATGCTGCTCATGGCCCTGCTGAACGACCTGTCGAGGGCAGCCCGGCCGTCCGGACTGTGGGTCTACCGGGCCCGACGGCAGTGGCCCTTCGTGCTGCTCCTGCCGGCCGTGGGTGAGGAGGGCACGCCCGTGCGCCGGCTCCTCGACACGTACGCGGACATCGTCCGCACCGAGCGGCCGGCTCCGCTGATGGTGCTCGGCGCGCTCGCCGGTGAGCACCCTCCCTCGTACGCCCAGGCTGTTGCGGCCGATCCCCGGAGCGTCACGGGCGTCGCCGACAAGGTGCATGCGCTGTATGCCCGCAGTTCCGCCTCCGCCGTCCACCTCGTCCCTCTGTCCGCCGGCGATGACGACGGCCCGGCGGAACGGTGGCTGGAGACGAATCCGAAGGTCTCCGTGCGCGCGAACGGTCGGAGCGACTACGTACGGGCCGTGGGGGCTCCGCTCATGGCGCTGGCTCTCGTCGCCGGTGCGACGGCTTTCTACGTGGGGGACGGCGAGCGGGCGCCGTCGTGCCATCCCGTGAGCACGGGGGAGATCGTGGGCATCACCGACGGGCGGGAATGCCATCTGGGAGTCGCCGGCCGGGACGACGAACTGCTGGAGCTGGAGAGCATCGCCGCGGAGCAGAACGAGACGGCCGTGAACAGCAAACGGCCTTACCGCACCGTGGTGTTCTTCGCGCCGCTGACCGCGGAGCCCGGCGATTCCACTCCGGTCAGCATCCAGAGCCTTCGGGGTGCCCTGGCCGCGCAGAAAGAGGTGAACGGGCGAGAGGGGGACATAGTTCAGATTCGCCTTCTGATCGCCAACTCCGGCAAGTACTTCGCGTACGGCTCGCAGAGCTCACCGGGCCCCGATGTCGCGCAGGAGATCATCGACCGGAAGGACCGGGACAGGATCGCCGCAGTCATCGGGATCACGCAGAGCCGGCCCTCGTCGTTCGCGGCGGTGCAGGAACTCTCCGCGGCGAGCATCCCCGTCATCGGGAACTCCGTCACGGGCAGCAAGATGGTCGATGAAAGGTCCCCCTCCTACTACTTTCAGGTCTCTCCGTCGAACGAGCGCATCGCCGAGATCATGGCCGAGTTCTCCAGGCATTCCGAGCAGATCGGCGAGCTGACGACGAACGTGGACGGCGGCAGGGCGGCGGTCCTGGTCTACGACCCGGACGACGCGTTCTTCAGCGCTGATCTGGGGGCGAAGTTCTCGGAGAAGTACAAGGGCGGGAAGGTGGTCACCGTTCCCTACTACGAGAACCGGAACGGGCAGATCGCCTCGGAAGTTGCCAGGAACGTCTGCACCGAGGTCCGCACCACGGGCGGCTTCATCGTCTACGCGGGACGCTCGGGCGAGATGCCGGAACTGTTCGACGCGCTGCAAGGCGCCGCGGACTGCCGGAAGTCGGACGGCAAACAGGTCGCCGTCCTCTCCGAGAGCACAGCCGCCAAGTACCTTCAGGATCCGGCGGAGATGCTGAAGAAGCACTCCGTACTGAAGCCGTACTACGTGATGTTCAACAACTCCAACGGCAAGGAGACCCCCGACAGCCCGTACTCGGAGTTCACCTCCCGCTTCCGGGAAGTGTTCAAGGACAGGGTCGTACCGGAGGGCAACGCGGCCGGAGCCTACGATGCACTCCGTGTGGCCTCCGAAGTGATCAACTCGGTGTACGCCCAGTACAAGACCGCGGAAAACACCGATGCCCGCTTCCAGCCGACGGACGTGTACGCACGACTGTCGAATCCGGGGGTCCAGAACTTCTCGGGCGCGTCCGGACTCCTCTCACTCGACACCCGGCACAAGTACCCGCCGAACAAGGCCGTCTACATTCTCGAGTCGCACGTCGACAGGAGCGTGACCACCTGGATGGCGTGCGGGCTGCTGCCCGACAAGCCGCCCGGCCTGAACGATCCGGACACCTGGGGCACGGCCGGGGAGGCACACTCCTGTCCATGAGCACGAGGGCTGCCGCGTGTGTGGCGACAACTCCCCGGTTCAGCAGCCGGTGCAGGGTGGCCGGGGCCGCCCATGAGGGGCCGCCACCGGCCGCCGTCCTGCTACTGGGTGCGCGACATCAGGTCGCGTCGGGTGCTGTCGCCGTAGACGCCGGTTTCGTCGCCACGGATGCCGTACCACTCCTGGAACCTGGCCACAGCCGCCTGGACTTCGATGTCGTAGTACCCGTCGGTCTCACCGTCGTCGTAGATGTTGGGGACCTGGAGCAGACGCTTCTGCAGGTCGGACACCTCCTGCCCGTTGTCCCCCTGCTTCAGCGCGCCCTCGGGGGACGTCGCGGCAGCATCGTCGGGCAGCGGCCACTCGGGCTGCGCGGAGGGCGCGGACGGGACCGGGGCCATGGTGCCCCCGTTGGCCAGGAGCGAAGAGGCGACGATGAGACCGCTCGCCGCGCCCACCCCGAACGCCCCGGCGACACGCACCCGTTTGACGGGGAGTCGCGGCAGCACACGGCCCGTGATCCTCACACGCCAGCGGGCGGCGGGCGGTGCCATCTCCGGGGTCTCGTCCGGCCACCGGGCGGTGTGCGACCCAGCGGTGCCCGAAGAGACCGTGTCCCGGCGGGCCGCGCCCCACCAGGGCTCCTCCGGCTGCGGGGGGTTCCGGTGGTCCGTGTCCTCCTCCAGGAATCCAGGGAGCGGGGCGGTGCCGGGAAAAGCGTCGTCCGCCGGGGGTGCGCTCCCTGCCCACAGCGGCTCGCCCACCACGGCGGGCCGGGCGTCCCTCAGGTTGGCGCCGCGAGCCCACAGCGGCTCCACCACCACGGACGACGGGGCGGGCGGCGGGCTATCGGCCCGGCCTCGCTCCTCGTGGGCCCCGTACAGGTGGGGGTCCGTCCGGCGGAGCTCGGCGCGTGCGGCGTCCAGCGCATCCAGCACCCGCTGGAAGGAGTTCGTGATCGAGTGCTCGGTGTCAGGTCCTGAACCGACAGTTCGCTCAGGTTCGGTGTCGTCGACTATCACCGGCAGTCCTCCTCAACCGACATCCACCAGATGTCCGGTCCCGGAGAGGTGGAGGATGTCTTGTCGTGAACAGATAAGCACCAGAATCAAGCGGTATGTGATCTCCGGAGGCAGGGGGATCCCGGGGCGGCCGAAGCCGCACGGGTTGGTTTGTCATGAAGCGATACGCGGCGCGAGTGAGCCGCTCTCATTCGGCTTCGGCGATGTGGCGCACATCTCGGCGTCGCCGTACAGGAGATGACGCTGCCTCCGGATAGGGGTTGCCGTGGTTGTCTGCGAGCCGCACCTGACCCGGCCCGGCTGCCGGACGCCCGGAGGGGTGCCCGGCCACCGAACGGCCGGCACCGGCCGGGCGAGCCCGGAGCCGGCGTGATCGGGCGATCGGGGGATCGGTGATGACGGATCAACGGTGGTTGTTAGCCTTGCACGGCCTCGTTCGACAACCGTTGGAGTTCGCGTGAGTGATGGGCCGGCTCGGGACCTCGTGGGAACGGTGCGTCGTATCGACTCGCTGCTGGACCGCATGGGATTGAATCGCGGGGACGTGCTGCGGGTGGAGGGCGAGGGCGGGCTCTCGTATGCCTCGGGGGTGGCGGCGCAGGAGGTACGGGAGTTGCTGCGTGGCGAGCGGCTCGGTGGGCCCGGCCCGGGTGTGGACGTGGTCGAGGCGCGCCACCGGCGCGTGGTCGAGCGGATCCTGTTCCTGCGCGCGACGCGGCTGCGCGCGGCCGCGGACGGCAGCAGGCGGGCGTACTCCCTGGCGGAGATCGCGGCCGGCGCGGGAACGAGCGCGCAGTGGCTCGACAAGATGATCAAGACGGGCCGCGCTCCGAACCTCGACCACGCCGCCGGGATCGCGGGATTCTTCGGGGAGAAGATAGAGTTCCTGGTCGCAGAGCCCGCCGAGGCGCTGGACCGAGTCCTGCAGCAGATCCACAAGGACCTGCTGGAGCGGACCGTGGAGCGGCAGGACCAGGACCTGCGGCGCCTGCGAACGGCGGGGCCGGCGGGCGAGTTGGATCCCTCGCTCGGCGTTGTCGGGTACGCCACCCGGGCCCTGGCCGACGTACCGGACGACACCGCTCAGCCCCTGATCGCCCTGATCGAATCAGTGGCGCGGCGGTCCCGGGAGGAGCGCGCCCGGGAGGCCCGGGCCGCCCTCGAGACGGCGGTGGTGCACAATGACGTCGATTGACCGCGGCGGCGTGGACACCACGGCTCACCAGGGGTAACGCGCAAGGAACGATGCATGGGGGGCTGTGCATCCGGCACGAGGGACGGGTGGCACGGGTGGGGGTCTCGCGCGAGATGAAGCGGTATCGCGACGCGCTGTTCATGGGGATGCCGCAGCCGGTTCCCGAGCAGCCGGAGGAGCTGCTGAAGGCGATCTGCGCGTGTGCGGCACGGAGCAGCGGGCGCGAAGTGCGCCTGATGCTCGAGGAGTTCCCGCTGGACACGGTGACGGGCCTGTGGTTGGACATGGGCGACTACGATCTGATCGCCATCGAGGCGAACACCTCGCCACTGCACCAGGTCGTGATCCTGGGGCACGAACTGTGGCACCTCAAGGAGGGGCATTGCGGTCATGGCAGCGCGGCCGGTGCGATGGCCGCGGCCCGCATGCTGGGGGAACGCTGGAGTCTTGCCGACGCGGTCGCCTACGTCGCCGCCCGTACGGAGCCGGACCTCGAAGAGGAGCGGCGTGCGGAGAGGTTCGGCCGGATGCTCGCCGACCGGGTCAGGCCCTGCCTGGAGGGCAGGCGTAGCACGACACCCTTCGGCGGAGTGGCCGGCCGCATCTGGGCGTCGCTCAGAGGATGACGAGCGAGAAAGCGTGAATCTCTACATCCCGGCCGCCGCGCTCAGCATCGTGCTGGTCGTCAAACTTCCCTCGTTGGTGAGGCGCTGGCGCAGTCCCGTGGTCCGCAGCGTCAACGCCGTGATCTTCTTGCAGGCTGCGGCGTTCTTCTTCTCAGCACCCCCCACGATCACGCTCGTCAACGAAACGACCGGCGTCAGCAACTTCTCGATCGTGCTCGTCTACTGCATCCTCTCCGCCCACTCGTGTGCCTGCCGGGTGCTCATGGAGAACTGGCGCGAGGACGCGCAGGTCCTGCCCCACACACGCCGCCGGGTCAGGTGTTGGCTCTGGGGCCATGGTGTCGTGACCATCCTGCTCATCGGCTGTTTCGTACTGGGCGAGGCACCGGTCGAACGGCGGCGTGACTTCGAGACCTACTACGCCGACACCCCCTTCATCCGCGAGATGGTGCTGCTCTGCATGCTCGCCGTCACCGCCGCCGCGACCGCGGCGGCCGCCGCGTGCTGGAAATGGGCGCGCGACATCCGCAGGGAGCGCCCCGAGCGGAGGACACCGGCCGGAGGATTGCTGCGTATCGGGCTCACCGTCCTGGCCGTCGGTTTCCTGACCAACGTCACCTACGGTATGGCCGAACTGGCCGCGGTCGTGGCCGCCTGGAGCGGCCGTGACTGGAAACCGCTCAACCGGGCGGCCGTGTCGTTCGCCTGCCTCGGCACCCTCCTCGTCGCCGTCGGCTTCCTCATCCCCATCGTCGGACCCTGGATCACCCGGCTGTTCGGGCCTCTGTGGACCCTGCGTGCCCTGGGCCCCCTGCGGCGGACCATATGTCGCGACGGTGGTCCCCGGGGCCCGGTGCGGCTCTCCACTCCCTGGAACGCCGGCCCGGGCCGGCGCCTCACGGACCGGATGACCGACATCCACGACCGGATGCTGGAGCTGGGGGCGTACTGCTCGGAGGAGGTACGGGCGGACGCCTACGCCCGGGCCCGCGAGGGCGGCAGGACGGAGGCCGAGAGTGTCGCCTTCGGCCTAGCTGCCATGTTCACGGCCGCGGTGGACGCTCGCGCCCTCGCGATGCCCCCCGACAAGGAACAGGGCGTGGTGGCGGTTCGGGCGCTGCGGGCCGCCGAAGCCGAGTACCGCGACCTTCTGGTCGGCATCTCCCGGGCTCTTCCGGCCCTGGCCGTCATGCCTCACGGGGCTCCTGCCGGAGCGGCTTCCCCGAGTCCGGACCGGCACCCCTCCGGGCAGTCGCCGGACGGGGCTGCCGACACGGAGGCCGCCTAGGTGGCGGTCTGTTGGTCAGGCCGCCACCTCGTCAGAATGCCCGCTGGGCTGGCCGCGACTGGGACGCGCTGAACGACAGCCTGGCGCGCCCTTCATGTCGGTCAGCGGGCTGATGATCGGTGTCGGGGCTCGTACCGGCCTACGGACCGGGGCGATCGACCGGGTGGGGAACCCGCTGCTCGGCATCGCCGCCCTGCGGCCCCTGTGGCGTCTGGTCCACCGGCCCGGGCCCACCCCCAGGAACGCGACGGTGCTTCCCCCGCCTTGGTACACCAGACCCGAACAGGTCCTGCGCACCGGATGACCACGATTCACGACTGGATGCTCGAACTGTGTGTCTACTGCACGGACGAGGTACGCGAGCCGGCCTACCGGCGGGCGAAGGACAGCGGGGCGCCGGAGCGCGAGTCCGTGGCCGCCGCACTCGCCGCCATGTTCACGGCGGTGTCGATCTCCCGGGCCCTGACGGCGGCACCCGGCCGTGGCGGCCGGCGCACGCGGAGGGCGTACCGGCGCGGACGCGCCCGAGGCACGGACGAGAACACTCCGGTGGCGACGCCCTGAGGAGCCGGCGGCATCTCTGCTTCGGGCTCGGCTCCTCAGGGGTCTCAGTACGCCACCGCTCAGTGCGCGGTCATCCGGTTCATGATCGCCCCCCACGCGTCGAACGCGGAGTTCGTAAGCTCGACGGTCCTGTGGGAGATCGCGGAGTTGACCGCCTTGAGACGACTTCCCACTCCGAGGGTGAAGATACTGAAGAGCGCGAGCCCGGCGGCCGACTCGAACTCCTCGCTCTCCCATCCGTAGCCCTTGTACGCGCAGAACGCGCTCCAGACGTCGAGGCCGACGGTGACACTGCTCAGGCCGAGGGCCGCGTACCCCACAAACCTGTTGCCGGTCAGCGCACTGGCGACACCGACATAGGCAGCGGCCGTACCGGTCCAGAAGGCCCACTCGTGCGAGGTGTGGGACCAGTCCTGCCAGTCCTTCTTCGACGGGTTGAACAGGCTGGTGTCGTTCTCGGCGGTGTCGGCCGGGTTCGTCTTGGCGATTTCGTGCGACGCCATCTTGTTCGCGGCCAGCTCGGCCGCTGCCGTGTTCTCCAGGTCCCGCTTCTGGTTGGCCTCCAGGCGAGCCTCACTGGCCGCGGTGGCCGCGTCTGTCGAGTTCCTGCCCGCCAGGATCGCTGAGGCGCGGGCCTTGGTCGCCGACTCCTTGGCCCGGTCGGCGGATGCACGCGCACTGCGGGCGGATTCCAGTGCCCGGTTGGCGGAGTAGTTCGCCGAGCGGGCGGCGGTGCGCGCAGCGGCCGCCTGCTGCTTCGCCTTGTCGGCCGAGGCCTGGGCGTTGCGGGCGGACTCTTCGGCCTGGTTCGCGTAGGCGTCCGCCTTCTGAGCGGAGGTGGCGGCCCGAGTGGCCGCCTCCAGCGCCTTCCCCGCCCACATCTGCGCTTCCTCGCCCGCCTTGCGGGCCGTGGCAGCGGCCTCCTGGGCGCGGGCGGCGTCCTCCTGCGCCTTGTCGGCGATCTTCGCGGCCGCGGCGATGGCACCCTGCATGGCCGCGACGTGGGTGGCGAAGTCGTGGTCGAGCTGCGCGGTCTCGTACTGGACGGTGGCGATGAACGTCCGGCGCATCCACGAGGGGCCCTCGAGGACTGCCTGGGCATGGGCCTTGGTGTAGGGTCCCGCGGTCTGGAGGAGGGCCGCGGCGGCCACCGCATCGTCCTCCCGCTGGGCCTTCTCGAACGTGACGAAGACGAACTGGTACAGCGCCTCGGCCGTTCCGGCGTTCAGCGCGGCGTTGGCCGCCTCGGCCACCGCACGGCCGGGCTTGTCGGCCAGCAACTGTGTGACGAGGACGCGGTTGTCCATGGCCGCTGCCTGGATGCCACCGGTGCGCAGGAACGCCGCCGCAGCGTCGGGATCGGTGCTCCGCAGCGCCGCGGTCGCGGCGAAGCCGACCTTCGAGGAGGAGGTGTGGGCGAGGTGGACGACGGTCTCCCGGTCGTCCTGGCGCTGTGCGATCTGCCGGTCGCTGTCGATCCAGACGTGGACGTCGGCGTCCGCACCGGCCAGGGCGAACTGCGCGGCCTCCCGGGACCAGATGCCGTAGGAGTCCATGACGGCGAGGGCCGCCTTGCGGCCCGCGGCGGCGGCCCCGGCCAGGTTCCCGCCCCGCAGCGCCGACTCGGCCTGCGCGATCAGGTCCTTCGTCGCCTGTGAGGTCTGCTCGGCCTGGCTGCGCTTCGCCTCGGTCTCCGCCCTCTCGCGGGCTTCGACCTGGGCGAACAGGCGCATTTCCTCCATCCCCCGCCGGGTCTCGTGGTCCAGCCGCTGCTGCTCGGCCTCACGCGCGTCCTTCTCCACCTTGAGAGCCTGGACGACCGCTTCCGTGGCCATGTCGGCGGCCTTGGTGGCCTCGTTGGCGAACTCGGTGGACTTGTTCGCGTGGTCCACGGCCTGCCCGGCGTACGTGACGGCCCACTCGGCGGCGTCCGCGGCCTTCTCCGCGTGGGCGGCCGCACTGTAGGCGGCGTTCCGGGCGTTGCGCGCCGCGGTCGCGGCTGCGTTCGCGAGGGCCTGCGCGGTGCCGGCGGCGTTGGTGGCGATCGTGGCGTTGGCGCTGGCGATCTGTGCCTGACGCCTGGCCTCCGCGGCCTCCGCATCAGCCACACCGGCCGAGCTCTCCGCGGAGCGCCAGGCAGCCTCCGCCACACCGGCGGCGTCGCGTGCTGCACCGGCGGCTTTGAAACCCTCCTTCGCGGCCAGGTCCGCGGTGTCGGCGGCCAGCATGGCCTGATCCGCCGTGGCCCTGGCCAGTCGGGCGATCCTCCGGCACTCTCCGGCGTCTGCCTTGGCCTGGGCAGACTTGTCCAGGTTCGCGGAGGCGTCGATGGACGACCTGAACGCCCGTGAGGCGGCGGTACCCGCGGCGGCTGCCGCCTGGCTCGCGGCCATCGCGGCGTTCGCGGCGCGACGGGAAGCCTGAATGGCGGCGTTGGCGGCGTTGGTCGCCATCCGGGCCGCGTCGGACGCTCCCTTCGCGGCCTCGGCCGCCTTGCGGGCCGCCTGTGCGGCCCTCACGACGTCGTTCTCCGCCAGACGTGCCTCGGCCTCCGCGGTTTGCGCGGCCTCCTTGGCCTTGGCGGCTGCTTCCACGGCCCGGGCGCAGGCCTCTTCGGCCTGCTTCGTCTTCAATTCGGCCGCCTTGCCCTCGCGCGTGGCGACGGCGACGAGCTCCTCGATCTTGGACCGCTCCTGATCGCGGGCGCGGGCGATGTGCTGGCCGGTGTCGAGGAACCATTCGACCTCGGCCTCCGTGCCCGACAGGGCCCTGTTGGCGTACTTCTGCACCTCCGGGCCCGCCAGCATCAATAGCTTGGCGGCCTCGACGCGCATGTCCTCCAGACGGGCCGTGAACCGGTCCGCGGTGAGGAACTTCTCCAGCGCGGCCTGCGAGCCGTCGTTGAGGGCGGCGTTGCCCGCCTTGATCACGGCCTTGCCACCCGTGGCGATCACCATCGTGGCGGCCACGCGCAGGTCCTCCGCGAGGGCGGCCTTGAAGCCGCCCTTGAGGAAGGCGGAGACGGCGGAGTCACCGCCGTTGAGCGCGGCGGTGACTTCACGACGGGTCCCCTTGCCGGCCTTCGTGAGGCTGCCCAGGAGCGCGGCGCGGTTGTCCACCGCGGTCTCCGAGGCGAGTCTGACGGCCAGGAAGTTCTGCACGTCGGCGTCGGAGCCGGCCAGCGCGACAGCGGCGGCGGCGCGAACGGCCGTACCGCCCAGCACCCATGCCTTGACGACCTTGGCGCGGTCGGTGTCCGGCAGCCCGAACGGGTCGGCTTCCGGAGGCTCGGTCTCGGCCCAGGCTGCCGTGGGGTTGAGAACGAGGCTGGAAGTCGTGACGACGGCCGCGGTGGCCGCAATGGCGCCGAGAATGCGCCGCCTACTCCAATAAATGGTGTCCAAAACGGTCCTTCGCTATCGGCGCATGGCACGCTGCAAAAGTGCGGCGGGTTCATGGCGGCAAGGTATGAGTCGCGTTTCAATCGCCGGACCATGGAACGCATTGCGAGGTCCGAGAGGCGCGCAGCATGAACCTACCCGGGACACGCTGCTTTGGCCAGACGGTAGATGATGGACAATCAACTTCCGTTTATGCGATCTGGTCTGACGGGGCTTCACCCGGGCGCAGGTTGGGGCACCCAAATCGGGCACAACTCCCCTGAGTGGGCACATACTCCCTGGTCAGCACCTCCGTCCTGTGTGAGTCAAGTCACTTGCCCAGAGGCCCGCCGGAATCCTTCGCTGCGCTTGAGCCCACCCGTACGGCGCTCGGTGAACGGACGTCCTCGCGTCGCCGTCAATGCGGGGGAATTGACTGACCGGCTGTCATGTTCGTTTCTCTGGACTTGATTTCCGCTCCAGGTGTGCGGTTAAGATCCCGGAGGAAGTTGGGGGCTTCCAAGGAGAGAACACCCGTCTTTGGTGCACCTCTTGTTGGTTGGACATGAGCCTTCGCATCCGTATGGCTTTCCGGGCAGTGAACCGGACTGAAGACTGGGGTAGGGATGAAGGCACGCAAGAAGCTCGTCCGCACGGTGGCCGCGGCCACGGCCGCCGGCGCCTTTGCATGGCTGGCGATCACGGGCGCCAACGGTGCCACTGGGGGCGGGACCGCCACGGACGCCGCCGCGATGAAGTCCATCGCCGAGGAAGGCCCGGGCTACGCCATCGAGGACTTCGGCTACCCGAACGCCGACAAGATCCTCGCCGAGCAGAACATCACCCTCAAGCGCGGTGACGGCCACATCCTTCTCGCCGACTGCGCGAGCGCGACCGACCTCCTGGAGGTCTGGTCCCGCGCGGAGGAGAAGATCTGCTTCCGGGTCACCGGGACCACCGGCTACCTGACCCTGGAGATCCCCTCGGTCTTTGCCGTCAAGGGCAACGACTACTCCGCTCAGGTCGACATGAAGGTCGGCGAGGAGGAGAAGACGTGGGACGTGAACAAGAACTCCTGGACCGCGGTGGGCGAGAGCGCCGACGAGCAGGGCCGCGAGTTCATGCTCATGGAGATCCGGACCTCCAGGTAACGCCTGTACGGCACTGGCAGGGGTCAGCCAGGACCACCGACTTGAACGGCGGCCGGACGCGTCTCCGGTCAGTACTCGACCGCTTCTCCACGCACCTGTTCACCGAAGGAAGAACCATGCTCGCACCCCGTCTGCGCCCGGCGCGGACAACCGGTCTGCTCTCCGCCACCGCGGTCGCCGCAGGTCTGATCTCGGCCGCCCCCGCTCTTGCGGTGGCCGGTCCCGAGGCTCCGGCCGGCCAGTACAAGTCCATCGTGAAGCTGAACATCGGCGACGAGGCCAACTCCCGTGCCTGCACGGCGACCCTGGTCGACGCGAACTGGATCGTCACGGCCGCCAGCTGCTTCGCCGGCACTCCCGGTACGTCGGTCCCGGCCGGCAAGCCGGCGCTGAAGTCCATGGCCACGCTGTCCGACGGCAGGGCCGTCGAGGTCGTCGACCTCGTGCCCCGTACCGACCGCGACCTGGTTCTCGCCCGGCTGGCCACCGCCGCCACCGGTCTCCCGTGGACCAGGCTGGCCCCTGCGGCTCCCGCAGCCGGCACCGACCTGACCGCGGCCGGGTTCGGACGTACGAAGACCGAGTGGGTACCCGACAAGCTTCACACGGGCACCTTCACCACCAATGCGTCCGACACCGGCAGCATCACGATCACCGGCAAGGGCACCGACGTCCTCTGCAAGGGCGACACCGGCGGTCCCCTTCTCAACGCGGCCGGTCAGCTCGTCGGTGTCAACAGCCGCTCCTGGCAGGGTGGTTGCCTCGGCACTGTCACCACCGAGACCCGCACCGGGGCCATCTCCGCGCGGGCCGACAACCTGAGCGTGTGGTCCGCAGAGGTCCGCTCGCTGACCGCCGGCTGGAAGACCGAGGCCGTCGTTCAGGCGGGCACCTCCCTTTACCAGGGCATCCGCCTGGAAGACGGCTCCTGGACCGGCTTCACCGACGTCCAGTCCAAGGCGGGGAACATCGGCGGTGTCCGTTCGGCCACCGTCGCCGGGATCAACGGCGACACCCACGTGGTGGCGCTCGGCAGCAACGGCCGCATCTACCACACCATCCGCAAGGCGGACGGCACATGGGGCACCTTCGGAGACGTCGGTGCCGAGGCCGGCGTGCTCTCCAATGTCACCCAGGTGTCCGCCGTCTCCACCGGCAGCGAGATGCAGGTGGTCGCGGTCTCCAACGGCAAGGTCTTCCACACCGTGCGCCGCGCGAACGGTACTTGGGCCCCCTTCGGTGACGTCGCCTCCGTGAGCAGCCCCATGAGCGGCGTGACCTCGATCGCCACCGCCAACACCGGGGGCGAGCTCCAGGTCATCGCCATCACCGGCGGCAAGGCCTACCACACCCTGCGCACCACCGCCGGTCACTGGTCCGTCTGGGGCGACGTCGCCCAGGCCGCAGGCGCCACCGGCCCGATCACTTCCGTGGCCATGGCCGGCATGGGCAGCACCGCCCACATCGTCCTCGCCACGGACAACGGCACCCGCCAGTACCACGCTGTCCGCCTCGGCACCGGCGGCTGGAGCACCTTCAAGGAGCTGACGGCCCACCTCGGCAACATCACCGTCAAGTCCGTGGGTGCGGCCGGCGTCGACCGCGACGTCGAGATCGCCTTCACCACCAGCGACAACCGGGTTGTGCACACCTCCCGCAACACCGCCGGCGCCATCTTCACGAACCCGGTCACCGTGCCCACGATCCAGGGCATCGCCGCCACCCCGCTCGGCTCCATCGCCCTCGCCGGCACGCTCTGATACCGAGCCGGCTCTCCGCACCCGCCCACCCGCCCCCGTCCCCCTTCGGGGGCGGTGGGCGGGCACGGCCATGGCTGGACTGTCCGGCCGTGAGCAGGCCACCACGTGACGGGGTCCGGGTAGGCCCCTTCGCCTACGCCAGGGTCGGGGCACCAGGACCCCCTTCGCCGAACTTGAGGACGTCGTTGGAACCGTCACG
Source organism: Streptomyces sp. NPDC006208 (assembly GCF_040613775.1). Classification (NCBI taxonomy): domain Bacteria; kingdom Bacillati; phylum Actinomycetota; class Actinomycetes; order Kitasatosporales; family Streptomycetaceae; genus Streptomyces; species Streptomyces sp. NPDC006208. The sequence continues at coordinate 194,119 of NZ_JBEXSW010000002.1, forward strand.
GCCTCCTTCGCCACCACCTGGAACGGCTGACCCCGGGCAGGTGCTCCGGGTCGCGGGCTTCGGTCTGGGTGAAGGAGTCGAGGACGACCTGCTCGGGTACACGGATCACCGAGGCGGTGCACCAATTCCGCTCCGCTTTTGGGCCCGGTGGGACAGTTGGGGCACGCGCCGATAGATCATCCGGCGTGTGATCGTGAACGTCGCGTCGTCGGGCAAGAGCGACCTGTTCCGGCCTGGCACTGCGCTGCGGAGGTGGGCGCTCCATCGCAAGGAAGCGTGCCTGGCCCGGCGGGAGGGATGTGGACCTGTCCTGGTCGACGCGACTCAGGCCTTCTTTGCAGGGCGTCGACGCGGCAGGGAGGTGGAGGGCGTGGGCCAGCCTCACGCTGATCTGATAGCGCGTCAGAACGGTCGGCAACGGGTCAGCGCAAGTCCTGAAAGGCCCGGGGGCAGCTGACCGAACATGCGAATCGTTGTAGGGTGCCGAGACCGCCCTTGACCTGCGTGAAGCAGGCAGGGAGCAGAGATTTCGGGAGTTTCTTCATGTTTCGGACAATGTTCAAGTCCAAGATCCACCGGGCCACCGTGACACAGGCCGACCTCCACTACGTCGGTTCCGTCACTGTCGACCGCGATCTCATGGACGCCGCGGATCTGCTGCCCGGTGAGCTGGTGCACATCGTGGACATCACCAACGGCGCCCGCCTGGAGACCTACGTCATCGAGGGCGAGCGCGGCTCCGGCGTCATCGGCATCAATGGTGCGGCCGCCCATCTCGTGCACCCGGGTGACCTCGTGATTCTCATCAGTTACGCCCAGGTCGACGACGCCGAGGCCCGTGCGCTGGTGCCGAGCGTCGTCCATGTGGACGCGGACAACCGGATCGTGGAGCTCGGATCGGACGCGTCCGCGCCGGTGCCCGGCACCGACACGGCACGCAGTCCGCACGCCGTCGTCTGACCCACCGACCGCCCGCCGGCCGCGCCGCACAGGCGGCCCGGCCGGGCTCGAGCCGGGTGGCGACCCTCTGTGAGGCCCTAGCATCGCGACCATGCTGGCCCTGCTCCACACCTCCCCGGTGCATGTCCCCGTCTTCGACGCCCTGCGCGACAGGCACCATCCCTCGCTCGAGATGCTGCACCTCGTCCATGAGGATCTGCTCGTCCGCGCCAGGACCGGCGGGCCCCAGGCGGTCGCGCCTGCCGTCGCGTACGTGCTCGCCGGAGCCGTTGCCGAGGGGGCGGACGCCGTCCTGTGCACCTGCTCCACGATCGGCGCGGTCGCCGAGGCATGCGCGCCCGGCCTCGGCGTACCGGTCCTTCGGGTCGACCGGCCCATGGCGGCGGGAGCCGCCGGGCACCGGCGGATCGTGGTGGCCGCGGCGCTGGCCGGCACCCTCGGGCCGACGGCAGACCTCATCAGGCAGGAGGCCGCGGGGCGTGACATCGAGCTGAGGACGCTTCTCGTCGAAGGCGCCTGGGAGCGCTTCGAGGCCGGGGACCGGGAGGGGTATCTGGATACGATCGCCGCCGCCGTCGACGCGGTGCGTGAGGCGGACGTCATCGTTCTGGCCCAGGCGTCCATGGCGGACGCGGCAGACCGCACGAGCACGGCCGTGCCCGTGCTCTCCAGCCCCGGACCAGGGCTGCGGGCAGCCGCCGGCGCCGTTTCGGCACCGCCCCGCGCCGTCGGTGACGCGTGAATCCGGCGGGCGTGGGCACCCGGAGGGGGCGACAGTGGGATCGCACGGCTTCGAACCCTGGAGGTCCGGCATGACCCATCCGTTCCCAGACCCCGTACCGCCCACCCCCGGCCCCATGCCGGGGCCGCCGGGACCCGGCCCGGGACCGCTGCCCGGCCCGGTGCCGCCCGGCCCACCCCCACCGGGACCCGCGCCCGATCCGATCCCGAACCCGCCGGGCCCCGACCGCCCCGAGCCGGAACCGCAGCCCGGCCCGGAACCGCAGCCCGGACCGGCGAGTTGACCGGTCCGGCGAACAGCCCGGAGAACCGCCCGGCGGGCCGATCGGAGAAGCCGATCGGCCCGCCGTTCCGCGCGTGCGCCCCGGTCCGCCGCCCGCGTTGATCAGCCCGTGACCTCCGAGCGGTCACCACCCCAGAGGGTGTGGAACGATCCCTCCCGGTCGGTGCGCCGATAGGTGTGCGCGCCGAAGAAGTCACGCTGTCCCTGCGTGAGCGCCGCCGGCAGACGCTCGGCGCGCAGGGCGTCGTAGTACGCGAGCGCCGCCGCGAAGCCCGGTGTCGGGACGCCCTGCCGGGCGGCCGTGGCGACGACTTCGCGCCAGTCGTCCTGTGCCGCGCCGATCTCCTCGGCGAACTGCTTGTCGGACAGCAGGCTCGGCAGGTCCGGCTGGGCGTCGTACGCGGCGCGGATCCGGTCCAGGAACGCCGCCCTGATGATGCACCCGGCCCGCCACAGTGCCGCCACGGCGCCCGCGTCGACACCCCAGTCGTAGGCCTCGCTGCCCGCCTGGATCTGGTGGAAGCCCTGCGTGTACGACACGATCTTGGACGCGTACAGCGCCTGCTCCACCCGCTCGGCGAAGCGCGCCGCCTCCTCGGCCGCGAGCGGCTGCGCCGTCGGACCGGGCAGGTTGCGCGAGGCCTCGCGCAGTTCCGCGTGGCCCGACAGCGAACGGGCGAACACCGCCTCGGCGATGCCCGAGACCGGCACCCCCAGGTCGAGGGCGATCTGCACGGTCCAGCGGCCCGTGCCCTTCTGCTCCGCCTGGTCGGTGACGATGTCGACGAACGGCTTCCCGGTCGCCGCGTCCGTGTGCGCGAGCACCTCGGCGGTGATCTCGATCAGGTACGAGTCGAGCCGGCCGGTGTTCCAGGCGCGGAAGGTCTCGGCGATCTGCTCGGGGGAGTAGCCCGCGACGTCGCGCAGCAGGTGGTACGCCTCGGCGATCAGCTGCATGTCGGCGTACTCGATGCCGTTGTGCACCATCTTCACGAAGTGGCCGGCGCCGTCGGGGCCGACATGGGAGACGCACGGTGTGCCGTCGGGCGCCTCGGCCGCGATCTTCTCCAGCAGCGGGCCGAGCGAGGAATACGACTCGGCCGAGCCGCCCGGCATGATGCTCGGGCCGTGGAGCGCACCCTCCTCGCCGCCGGAGACGCCGACCCCGACGAAGTGGATGCCGCGCTCGCGCAGCTGCTTCTCACGGCGCCGGGTGTCGGCGAAGTGGGCGTTGCCGCCGTCGATGATGACGTCGCCCTCTTCAAGCAGCGGCGCGAACTCCTCGATCACCGCGTCCGTGGCCTCGCCCGCCTTGACCATGATCATCAGTCGCCGCGGCCGCTCCAGCGCCGCCACGAACTCCTCGGGCGACTCCGCCGCCACGAACGTGCCCTCGTCGCCGAACTCCTGGATCAGCGCGCGCGTCTTGGCCGGCGTGCGGTTGTGCACGGCGACCCTGAGGCCGTTGCGGGCGAAGTTACGTGCGAGATTGCGGCCCATCACCGCGAGCCCGGTGACGCCGATCTGGGCAGTTCCACTCATGCCTACGCTCCTGGAAGTCCGTCGAAAAATCCGTGTCCCGCAAATCCGGGTCCCGCCCCCACGCATACGTACGGGCGCAGCCGGCCATTCATCGATCATCAAGTCTCGCGGAGGTGTCCGCATTCCCTGGTGACCTGGGCATCGTGCCCGGTGGCGCGGCCCGGGCGCGAGGCGGGCCCCCTCCTTCTCACGGATCGGACTCGGTCGGGCGGGGCGGGGCGGATGCGGTCCCCGCGACGAGTGAGTGTGCGGGGCCGGCCGCGATCAGGCCGCCGCGGCCACCACGTCCTTGGTGGTCACCACCGTCGCGAAGCCTCCGCCGTGCAGTGACACGGCCGACGCCTGCGCCAGTTCGTCCGCGGACCGCCGCCAGCCGAACGGCCCCTCCAGGTCGAAGGTGTATGTCGCGTCCAGCGCGAAGAGCACCTCGTACCCGAGGTTTCCACCCATCCGTGCGGTGGTCTCCGCGCACATGTTGGTCTGGATCCCGGCCACCACGAACTGCGAGATGCCCTCGGCCCTGAACCACGCGTCCAGGTCCGGCGTCCCGTAGAAGGCTGAATTCACTGTCTTGGTCACGAAAAGCTCCGCCGCTGCGCCCTTTCCTCGCCGCTGCTCGACGTACTCCTTGAGACCGTTCCCCTCGTGGCCCGGTCGCAGCGGCGAGTCCGGCTTCGACGAGTCGTGGCGGACGAAGACGACCGGCCGCCCCGTGGCCTGCCATGCATCGATGAGCGAGGCGATGTTCTCGTCGGCCTCCGGATTGTTCCGCGGACCCCAGAAGGCCGGCTCATCGAAGCCCTTCTGTACGTCCACCACGACCAGTGCTGCGTTCAGTGCGATCTCCATGCCGACCATGCTGCCGCCGCGGCCGACCCGGCCCCAGTGGGGCGAAAGTCAGCGATCGATGGTTTACTGCCACGGTGGCCACCGACCCCGCCCCGTACCGTGTCGCCCTGGTGAGCTTCCCGGGCATCCGGGCCTTCGACGTCTCCGTCGTCAACGAGGTCTGGGGCACTGATCGCACCGACCGCGGCGTCCCCGCATTCGACCTGCGCCGCGTCGCCACCGTCGCCGCGCCCGTCCCCATGCGCGGGGGTCTCAGCCTCACCCCCGACCGCACCCTCGCCTGGCTGCCCCGTGCCGACCTGATCGTGGTGCCCGGCCTGGACGACCATCTCACCCCCGCACCGGAACCCGTACTCGACGCCCTGCGCCGGGCGCACGCACGCGGCACCACCATCGCGGCCCTGTGCGGCGGCGCCTTCACACTCGCCCAGGCCGGCCTCCTCGACGGCCGCCGCGTCATCACCCACTGGAACCTCGTCGACCTGCTCCGGGCAGAGCACCCCCGCGTCACCGTCGAACCCGACGCCCTCTTCATCGAGGACGGCAACATCTGGACCGCCGCCGGCACGGCCGCCGGTATCGACCTGTGCCTTCACCTGGTCCGCACGGCCCACGGCGCCGAGGCTGCCGCGGCGATCGCCCGCTCCATGGTCACGGCCCCCTTCCGCACCGGAACCCAGGCCCAGTTCATCGAGCACCCCATCCCGCGCACCGACCGCGACGCCGACGCGCTCGCATCCGTACGCGCATATGCCGTCCATCACCTGCACGAACCGCTCGCCGTCGCCGACCTCGCCGCCCACGCGGGCATGTCGGCACGCTCTTTCGCCCGCCACTTCGCCGCGGCCACCGGCACAACGCCGCTGCGCTGGCTCCTGGACCAGCGCATCGCCGCCGCGCAGAAGCTCCTCGAGCACACCGACCTGCCGATGCCCGAGGTCGCCCGCCGTACGGGCTTCGGCAGCGAGATCACGATGCGCCAGCACTTCGCCTCGCGCCTCACCACCAGTCCACGCGCCTACCGTGCCTCCTTCGCCGCCCATGCGCGGCGCGGCCCGGCACCGAACACACGGCGCCCGCCCAGTGCCTGACGGCTCGCCACGCCGGTTGCTCCCGTGATCCGGGCCGACGGCCCGGCGGGAATGCGGCTGCCGTCCCTGGTCGCCCCTCGCGGCGCTGTGGGGACAGTGGATGATGCCGTAGGGATGTGCGGCACCTCGGGGTCTCTCTGCCGCCGGACCACAAGGCGTTCATGGTTCTGTACGGACCCGGCGGACTTGACGAGTACCTGTGGCTGCCGTCCTGGCAAGATGGCGGCATGGAACGTGTGCTTGGAATCGGTGGATACTTCATGCGGGCCGCCGACCCGGCTGCCCTGAGCGCGTGGTATCGCGATTGCCTGGGCCTGGACGCCGATGAGAACGGCCTGTGGCGTCAGGGAGCCGGGCTGACGGTGTTCGCGACGTTCGAGTCCGAGACCGACTACTTCGGGTCCCGCGCCCAGCAAACCATGCTCAACTTCCGGGTCCGTGACCTGGATGCGATGCTCGCGCAACTGCGCGCCAAGGGAGCGGACGTGGCCGAAGGAACGCAGGACATGGAGGGTGTCGGTCGATTCGGCTGGGTCACCGATCCTGAGGGCAGTCGGGTCGAGCTGTGGCAGCCGGCCTGACCGCGTCTTCACGCAGGCGGTGACGTGCTGGTGGACCACCAGGTTGCCTAGGTGTGAACCTTGGTCAGGCCCGCGCGGCATGTCCCGTCGCGCCTGCCGCGGGCTGTCACGGGAACACCTTGGCGAGCGTGTCACCGAACTCGCGCCGCAGCGGGAGGCGCGATGCGAATCCGGACGCCGCCGCCCCAGCACCGAACTCGTACCCGCCTTCCCCTGCGACTGCTGAACCGTCCGACCCACCTCACGCCGGCATGCCCCGACCCCGACCGCGGGGGAGGTTGTAAGGGCACGAGTGCGCAGACGCCCGATCAAGCCGCCCTGCGCGCCCTTCGCGAAGCCGCGCGGATGATGTCCGCGTACCGGTGGCCGCTGCCCTTGATGGTCCGCTTCTGTGTCGCGTAGTCGACATGGACGAGGCCGAACCTCTTGTCGTAGCCGTACGCCCACTCGAAGTTGTCCATCAGGGACCAGGCGAAGTACCCGGCGAGCGGCGCGCCCTTGGCGACCGCGCGGCCGCACGCGGCCAGGTGCTCCTCCAGGTACCGCACCCGCTCGGGGTCGTCCACGGTGCCGTCGGCGCGCACGACGTCCGGGTAGGCGGAGCCGTTCTCGGTGACATGGATGCGCCGGGCACCGTACTCGTCCGTCAGCCGCATCAGCAGCTGTTCCAGGCCGTCCGCGTGCACCTCCCAGCCCATCGCGGTGTGCCGGGCGCCCGCCGGATCGATCTGCCGGGCGTACGGGGCCCGGCCGGCCGGGTCGGCCTCGACGATCTGGCGGAAGTAGTAGTTCAGCCCGATCCAGTCCAGCGGCGCGGCGATCGTGTCCAGGTCGCCGGGGCGCTCCGGCAGCTCGACCCCGTACAGGTCGAGCATGTCCTCCGGATAGCCGCGGCCGTGGATCGGGTCCAGCCACCAGCGGTTGGTGTGGCCGTCCGCGCGGACCGCCGCCGCGATGTCCTCCTCGCGTTCGCTCGCCGCCTCGATCGGGCTGAGGTTGTTGACGATCCCGATCCGCGCGTCGGACGACGCCGCCCGGACCGCCTGCGCGGCGAGACCGTGACCGAGGTGGAGATGGTAGGAGGCCCGTACCGCCGCGTCGAGGTCGGTCAGCCCCGGCGCCATCGCGCCCTCCAGATGGCCGATCCACGCCGAGCACAGCGGCTCGTTGAGGGTCGCCCAGTCCTTGACGCGGTCGCCGAGACGCCCGGTCACCGCGGCGGCGTAGGCGGCGAAGTGCTCGGACGTCTCACGGGACGTCCAGCCGCCGCGGTCCTGCAGGGCCTGTGGCAGATCCCAGTGGTAGAGGGTGGCGAACGGGGTGATCCCGGCATCGAGGAGACCGTCCACCAGCCGGTCGTAGAAGGCGAGTCCGGCCTCGTTGACCGGCCCGTCGCCTCCGGGCACGATCCGCGGCCAGGCGATCGAGAACCGGTAGGCGTCCAGGCCGAGTCGCTTCATCAGTCCGATGTCCTCGGGCCACCGGTGGTAGTGGTCGCAGGCCACGTCACCGGTGTCGCCGTTCGCGACCTTGCCCGGGGTGCGGGAGAAGGTGTCCCAGATCGACGGGGAGCGACCGTCCTCGGCGACGGCTCCCTCGATCTGGTACGCGGCGGTGGCCGCGCCCCAGGTGAAGTCGGACGGGAGGGCGTTGAGGTCGTTCACAAACTGCCTTTCGCTCGGCGTCACTTGACGGCCCCCGCGGTGAGGCCCGCGACGAGATAGCGCTGGAGAAGCAGGAACCCGGCGACGACGGGCACGCTGACGACCAGTGAGGCGGCCATGACCTGGTTCCAGTAGACGTCGTTCTGGGTGGCGTAGCCCCGCAGGCCGATGGCGAGCGTGCGGGTGGTGTCGTTCGTCATCACCGACGCGAACAGCACCTCGCCCCATGCGGTCATGAACGCGTAGACGGACACGGCCACGATGCCGGGCACCGCGGCGGGCACGACGACCTTGAAAAGCGCGCGCAGCGGCCCGCAGCCGTCCACCATCGCCGCCTCGTCCAGATCCTTCGGGATGGAGTCGAAGTAGCCGATCAGCATCCAGATCGAGAAGGGGAGCGAGAACGTCAGATAGGTCAGGATCAGCCCGCCGCGCGATCCGTACAGGGCGACCCCGGTGCTGTTCCCGATATTGACGAAGATCAGGAACAGCGGGAGGAGGAAGAGGATGCCGGGAAACATCTGGGTGGACAGGACCGTGACCGTGAACACCCGCTTGCCGCGGAACCGGTAGCGGCTGACCGCATACGCCGCGAACACCGCGATGACCACGGACAGCACCGTCGCCGAGCCTGCCACGATCAGCGAGTTGACGAAGTACCGGGCCAGCGGCACGGTGTCCCAGATGTCCACGTACGGGCGCAGGGTGAGCCCGCTCGGGACCCACTGGAACGTGCCCGACACGTCCTGCAGCGGTTTGAGCGAGGTGGACACCATCACATAGACCGGCAGCAGTGCGAACGCCGTCAGGAACGTGAGGATGACACGGCGCGTCCACAGGAAGGACCGTGGCGGCGCGCTCGGGGACCTGGGCGGCCTTGTCGCCCTAGACATCGGCGGCCTTCCTTCCTCGCGAGGTCAGTAGCAGGTACCCGGCCGTCACCAGCAGCAGGAAGAGCAGGAGCAGCACCGACATGGCCGAGCCGCTGCCGAAGTTCCAGGTGACGAACGACGACTGGTAGATGTGCACGGAGATCAGGTCGGCGGCCTCCGGTGCGGACCTGCCGAACAGCACGAACGGGGTGTTGAAGTCGTTGAAGGTCCACAGGAACAGCACGAGCACCAGCACCTGGTTGACCGGGCGCAGGGACGGCAGGGTGATCCGGCGGATCTGCTGCCAGACCCCGGCCCCGTCGATCGCCGCCGCCTCGTACAGCTCGCGCGGAATGTTCTGCAGCCCGGCCATCACGATGAGGAACGCGAACGGCCAGGACTTCCAGACCGCCACGATCACCAGCGCGATGAAGCTGTTGTCGCCTATCAGCCAGAACGAGGGCTCGTCGGTGAGCCCGAGCTGGTCGTGCAGCACGTGGTTGATCAGGCCGTTGTCGCGCTGGAACATGAAGGCCCAGGTGATGACGGCCGCGTACACCGGCAGGGCGTACGGGGTGAGGAATACGGCCCGCAGAAAGCCTCGTCCCCGGAAGTTCTCCTGCATCACGATCGCCGCGCTCACGCCGAACAGCCAGGAGAGACCGACAGCGAGGACGGTGAAGACGCAGGTGACGATGAACGAGTCGAGCAGTGCCCGGCCGATCGGGGCGTCGACATCGACGGCGACCTTGTAGTTGTCCAGTCCGGCCCAGGGCGCCGCGCTCCAGTTGCGGATGTAGAACTGGGTCAACTGGCGGAAGCTCATCAGGATCCCGATCGCCATCGGGATCAGATGGACGAGCAGTTCGAGCACGACGGCCGGCAGGAGCAGAAGATAGGGCAGGCCGCCGCGGCGGATCCGGTCGGGGATGCGCGGTACTCGGCGGTGCGCATCCCCCTTGCCCGTGCTCCCGCCGGTGCCCGCCCGGTCCAGGTGGCCGGGTGTCATGGTGGCGGTCATCGCTGGGCCTCAGCTCTGCATCAGCTGCTGGGCCTTTTCCAGGCGTGCCCTGACGGACTCGGTGGTCACCGGGCGCCCCGCGGCGGCGTCCGCCCACAGGTCCTTGACGGCGGTCCCGACGGCAGTCTCGAACTGCGACTCCTGGGGCACCTGGGGGAGCGGGGCGGCGCTGGTGGCCAGCGTGTCGCGCAGGACCTTCAGATCCGGGGCGGAGAACGCCGGGTCCTCCTGGGCGGCCTTGACGGGCGGGATCGAGCCGTAGCTCCTGTTGAGGAACTTCTGCTCCTCGTCGCTGGTCATGAACTTCACGAACTTCTTCGCGCCGTCGATGTTCCTGGTGTTCTTGAACACCGCGATGTTGATGCCCGCGACCATCGAGTTGGTGTTCTTGCCGCTGCCCGGCTCACCGGCCGGCACGGGCACCGGGGCGACGCCCCAGTCCTCGGGCTTCATGCCCTGTGCGGCGAAGGTGGACGCGGCGGCCTGCCACAGCACCATCGCCGTCCTGCCCTTGGCGAAGTCGTTCAGCGACTGGTTCTGCGCGTACTCCGCGTTTCCCGGCGCCACGATCTTGTCCTTGGCCATGAAGTCGACGTACTGCTTGACCGCCGCGACCGCGCCGTCCGAAGTGAAGGTCGGCTTCCCGGACGTGTCGAAGAAGTCTGCGCCGTGCTGCTTGCCGAGCACGAAGGCCTGGTGGATGTTGTTGGCGAGGTTGCCGCCCTCGGCGCCCAGCGCCCACTTGCCGTCCTTGGAGATCTTCTTGCCGTCCGCGACGAGTTCGTCCCAGGTGGCGGGCGGGCCGTCGATGCCCGCGTCGGCGAACATCTTCTTGTTGTAGTAGAGCGCGTAGGCGAGCGAGTAGAGCGGTACGGCCGCCGGGTCCTGGCCCTCTGCGCCGGCCGAGGCGACCGCCGAGTCGACGAAGCGCTCCCGGCCGCCGATCGCGCCGAAGTTCTTCTCGTCCCACGGCAGCAGGGCACCGGTCGCCTGGAGGGAGGCCGACCAGGTGTTGCCTATGTTCAGGACATCGGGGCCCTGGCCGGACGTGGTGGCGGCCAGGATCCGGTTGAGCAGATCGGACCAGGGGATGACCTCGAGCTTGACCTTGATGCCCGTCTGCTGCTCGAACTTCTTCAGCTCGGCGGTGAGGATCTTCTTGTCGGCCTCGATGCTGGGGCCCTGGTTCGAGGCCCAGTAGGTCAGTGTCCTGGGCGATTCGTTGCTGCCCGCGCCGTCGGTCGCGGTGCCGCCGCCGCAGCCGGTGACGGCGGCGAGGGCACAGACGACGACGGCTGCTGCGGCTCTTGTTCTGCGCATGAGAGGTGGCCCCTTTCCGGGGGTGGCTGCGTTCGGGATCCGAACGGCCTCCATGACTTAATTTACGCCGTGATTTAAGAGGTGAGGGAAGGTCGCGTCAAGGCCTGGGACCGGGGTATGTTGCCTGAAGGGAAGGAGACCCATGGCTCAGAGCGACAGACGGACGGTGCGTGACCTGCGGCGCGGCAATCGCGCACGGGTTCTGCAACGGTTGTATTTCGACGGCCCGTTGAGCCGCCAGGAGCTCGGACCGGCGACCTCGCTCAGTTCAGGTTCCATCAGCAACGTGGTCTCCGAGCTTGTTACGGAAGGCGTGATCGAGGAGGCCGGAGTCGTCGACTCCGACGGTGGCCGGCCGCGCACCCTGCTGCGCGTGGCGCCCGGCAGCGGGCTCCTCATCGGCATCGACATCGGCGAGACCCGGGTCCGTGTCGAACTCTTCGACCTCTCCCTCACCGAACTCGCCCGCACCGAACGCCCGCTTGCCCAGCACGGCTACGACGTGGAGCGCGTCGTCGCCCATGTCCGCGCCGGCGTCGCCGACGTGCTGCGCGACGCGGACGCCGACCCTGCCCGTCTGCTCGGCATCGGCATCGGCGTGCCCGGACTCATCGAGTACGACACGCCAGAGGGCGCGATCGTGCACGGCCAGACCATCGGCTGGAGCGCCGTGCCGTTCGAGCGGTTGCTCCGCGAAGCCGTCGACATCCCGGCCGCGGTACCGCTGTTCATCGACAACGGGGCCAAGACGCTGGGGCAGGCCGAGATGTGGTTCGGTGGCGGACGCGGCTCGCGTGAGGCCGCCGTCGCGCTGATCGGCTCGGGCGTCGGCGCCTGCGTCGTACACGCCGCGACCCCTGACGAGAACGCCCGCAGCAGCGCGCTGGAATGGGGCCACACCACCGTCCGTATCAGGGGGCGGCGCTGCCGCTGCGGATCGGCCGGCTGCCTGGAGGCGTACGTGGGAGGCGAAGCGCTGCGCGAACGCTGGCAGGAGGCGGGCGGTCCGCTGCCTGCCGGCGCGGACGACGAGACCGCGCTGGCCGCCTTGCTGGCCGCGGCCTTCCCGGAAGGGGGCGCAGAACCCGACCCGGTCGCGCTCTCCCTCCTCGACGACACCGCCGAGTACCTCGGCGCCGCAGTCGCCGACCTGATCAACCTCTTCCGTCCCGAACGCATCCTGCTCGGCGGCTGGGCGGGACTGCTGCTCGGCCCCCATCTGCTGCCCGAAGTACGTCGTTACGCAGGCGAGTACGCGCTGCGCCACGCGGCCTCGCGCACCACCATCGAACTGGGCCGCCTCGGCCCCGACGCCGTCACCGTCGGCGCCGCCACCCTGCCGCTCGCCGACTTCCTCGCACGCGGCGGCAGCCGCCCGCCGGTGACGTCGCAGCCATCGAGCTCACCCGGGCCGGGCGCCATGGCGCCGGCCCACCGCCGCAGCTCCGGAGCCCCGGCCTGAGACCTGGCGGCAAGGGGTTCCCGGCCGGCAGGCGTGGGTGTCCACTCGTGGCCCGTGCGCCCCGGACCCCGGGCGGAAGGCGCCGGCCCGGGGACTTCGCCCCCGGCGGTGCCTGCCCTTCCCGTACGGCGCGGGCCACGGTTCGAGCAAGGCCGGGAACCGGCCACTCTGAGACTGAAGCCTTGTCATGGTCCTTGTGCTGCACCTAAGTTGGCCGCTTGCGACATGACCTGCATGCGTGACCGACATGTCAGTGGGGGAGTCTCAGCCATGGCCGCAACCGGTCGGCACCGCCGATATCAGCCGAGCCGCATCAACCGCGCGTCACTCACCGTCACGGCCGGCGGTGCGGGAATGGCGCTGCCCCTGATCGGCGCCGGGTCGGCCCATGCGGCGTCCGTGGACGTCTGGGAGAAGGTCGCGGCCTGCGAGTCCACCAACAGCTGGAAGATCAACACGGGCAACGGCTACTACGGCGGCCTCCAGTTCAGCCAGGCCACCTGGGAGGCGTACGGCGGAAGGCAGTACGCCCCGCGCGCGGATCTGGCCACCAAGGACCAGCAGATCGCCGTCGCAGAGAAGGTCCTCGAGGGCCAGGGGCCGCGCGCCTGGCCCACCTGTTCCGTAGAGGCAGGTCTGACCCGAGGCGGCGACGCCCCGGACGTCGAGCCGATGACCGGTCCGAGCAAGCCGGCCCAGCCGAAGCAGCTCGCGCCGAGGAAGGCCGGCCCGAAGCGGAACGCGTCGCCCACCACAGTGCCGACCGAGCGCGAGGGTTACACGGTCGCCCACGGCGACTCACTCTCCGAGATCGCCGGACGGAAGCGGGTCAGCGGCGGCTGGCAGCGGCTCTACGAACAGAACCGCGCTGTCGTCGGCGACGACCCGGACCTGATCTTCCCCGGCCAGCGGCTGACCCTGCGCATCGCGGCCCCGCGCACCGACACCCGCACCGACTCCCGCCCCACCGCACCGGACCGGCAGCAGCCCCCGCGCACCCGGCCGCAGCAGCAGACGCCGCAGCCCCGGTCGAAGCCCCGGTCGAAACCGCAGCCGCAGCCCGAGCGGTCGGCTCCGAAGCCGAAACAGCAGGTCAAGCCGGTCACGGCCGCAAAGCCCGCCCAGCGGGCGGGATTCAGCGCACCCGTGGACGCCGACCCCTCCACCGCCTACCGCAAGGCCGGCTCCGCCTGGGCGAGCGGCTACCACACGGGCGTGGACTTCCCGATACCCACCGGCACCTCCGTCCAGGCCGTCGCCGCCGGTCGGGTGGTGTCGGCCGGCTGGGGCGGGGCGTACGGCTACGAGGTCGTCATCCGGCACACCGACGGCAAGTACAGCCAGTACGCGCACCTGTCGGCCCTCACGGTGCGCTCCGGCCAGCAGGTCTCCAGTGGTCAGCGGATCGGCCGCTCAGGATCCACCGGCAACAGCACCGGACCGCATCTCCACTTCGAGGTGCGCACGGGGCCGGGGTACGGGTCCGACATCGACCCCCTCGCCTATCTGCGGTCGGGCGGTGTCAGGATCTGAGCCCGCCCGCGGCGGGTTCGGCCCCGTACCGAGCCGCTCGACGGTCAGCAGGATGAGGCCGCCCGCCGCCACCACACCGAAGCCCAGGGCCAGCACGGTCCCGGTCACGCCGTACCGGAAGGTCTCGCCGAACATGGTGAGGCCGACGACCGCCGCCACCACCGGGTTGACGACCGTGACCGTCGCAAGCGGTGCCGCGAGGCCCGCACCGCGGTAGGAGGCCTGCGAGAGCAGCAGCCCGCAGGTGGCGAAGGCGGCGATCGCCAGCAGGCTCGGCCACTGCGTGAGCGGCGCGGCCCAGTTCCAGTCGACCGCGGCCGTCTTGGTGAACACCGAGGCGATACCGAACGACACACCCGCCGCGCCGGCCAGCAGCACGCTGCGGGCGATCGGCCGGTGCATGCGCTGCGCGAGCAGGAACAGCAGCCCCACCGCGCCCACGGTGACCGCCGCGAGCACCACGCGCTGTGCACCCGGCAGCGAGTGGGAGTCGGTGTTCCCGGTCAGGGAGAGCAGTCCCGCGAGACCCACCGTCGCCATGATCGCGCCCCGCCACGCGGTCGCCCCGGCCTTGCGCCGTACGAACAGCGCGGCCATCGGCAGCGCGAACACGATGGTCAGAGCGCCGAGCGGCTGCACCACGCTCAGCGGCCCGTACGCCAGCGCCACCACATGCAGGACGGCGCCGATTCCGTTGAGCGCGACGGCGACCCACCAGCCGCCCTGGTGCAGCGGCGCGTAGGGGCGGGAGGGCGTGTGGGACGCCACGTGCTCCTGCAGGATGGCCCCGCCCGCGTAGGCGACCGCGGAGACCAGTGACAAGAGCACGGAGAGCGCTAGGGAACTCATACCGACCACCCTGTCCCCCTTCTGCGTTCACGTCGTCGTTCTTGAGCAGGCATTTGGTCGTACTGCTGACGGAGTACGGGATGACCCCCGTAGTCCCCCTAGGGGACGGGGCGCGGGCCGGCCGGGGTGGTTGCCGGCCCCTCTTCACGCGTACGGCGCTCACCCCCAGTATCCGGTCAGCGCTCTTTCGCCGCGCGCTGCCGGGCCGACCACGCCGGCGGCCCGTGCCACCGCGCCATCGTTACGGTGTTCGGGTGCGGTCGCACCGTATTTTCGGTGCGACACCTCGCGCGGGCGACGAAAGAGAGCGGAGAGTGGGCGTGGACCTGGCAGAGCTGGCCTCCGTGGGGGGTTTCTTCGCCCTGCGGACCGGGACGCCGGACGGCGGCCACACACCGCTCGGCCGCGTCTACGCCGGTGACGGCGCGCGGCTGACGGAACGTGTCGACACGGTCGCCACGCGACTGGGCGTCACCGAACGACGGGTGGCCGCCTCCGTCGCCCACCTCGGCCTCGCCGCCCGCCTCTGGTCCGTCGCGCTCGGGTCCGCGGCACTTCACGGGCAGCTGCCCGACCTCGATCCGGCGCTGCTGCACTGGGACACGGACCGCGCCGCCCCGGACGACCTGCTGCTCACCGAGGTGCGAGCGCTGCCTGGGACGCCGGACGGCGTACGCGAGGCGGTGCAGTACGGGCATCTGCTGCCGCTCGCCGAGGCGCTGCGGCGCGACACGCGCGTCTCCCGGCAGCTGCTGTGGGGGAACGCGGGGTCCGCCCTCGCCGGGGCCGTACGCGCCCTGCACACATGGGCGCGCCGCAGTGGACGGCCCGAGGTGGCCGAGCGCGCTTCCCGTCTCGCCGCGGAGCTGTTCGCGCACGCGGATCTCGCGGGCACGGTTCAGATGCCCGGGCTGCGGCGGCGCAGCTGCTGTCTCTACTACCGCAGTCCGGGCGGCGGGCTGTGCGGCGACTGCGTCTTCGACCGCCCGCCGCGGCCCGCCGCCGAGTCCCGCCCCGCAGCCGAGTGATCGTCGTGACTCCACCTACAGGTGGATGCGCGGGTTTCCTGTGCCGTGGCCTGGTCACGGCACAGGGCCGGCCCGGCACTGTTGATGCGCACCGTCTCGCGCAACGGCGCGATCGCTCGCGGCAAGGTGCAGCCGGTCGCAGCCGGCCGCGCCCGGCAGCCGGCGGTTCAGCAGGGCTGGCGCCACACGCCCAGATCGAGCTTCTTGCGCATGGAACTCAGGCCGAGACGCTCGGCCTGCGTGCAGAACCGGCCCACCGGAAGCGCGTACTCGACGTGGAACACCGCCTTGCCCGCGGCCACGAAGGGCTCGAGCGCCGCGCAGTCGCCGAACTCGGCGCATTCCTCGTTCACCGCAAAGTCGAACTCCCGTACAAGCTGCGGGACATGGGGCAGATCGTTCTTCAGCCCCACCGACAGACCACGGTCGTGAGCGAGCCGCGCGATCATGCGGTTGTAGGCGAGCTGATCGGCGCCGGTCAGGGCGAAGCCCGTGTCGTTGAGGTAGCCGTCCATCAGATCGGGCTCGATCGCGTCGAAACCGCGGTCCCGGCACATGTCGAAGCGCTTCGCCATCAGCGGGCGCAGCACGTCGCGCCGGCGGATGTCCAGCCAGCGCTCGCCCTCCCAGCCGTTCGGCTTGCCCAGCAGCGACTCGGGGAAGTCGTCCCGGTCCGGACGGAAGTCCTCCCAGGCACCGACGTTGATGTAGCAGATGACCTTGCGGCCTTCCCGGTGCAGCCTGCGCACCGTCGCGGCTTCGTTCTCGAAACCGTCGATGTCGTAGACGGGCACGTCGACGCTGTGGTCGATCCTGCCCTGGAGCTGCCACTGCCAGGCGAGTCCCGGTTTCGGCTTCCACCGCGGCCCCGAGCGGGAGGCGGTGGGGCCGGGGCCGGGCTCGGGGGGCGTCGAGCAGGCGGCGAGCAGGAGCAACGCGGTGGCACACAAGGCCGTCCGCAGCCGGGCCGTACGGGTCATGACGCCTTCCGGAGTGCGGGTGGCAGAGCCGACCAGGGGTTCGGGCCATGCCCGGTCACGGCGCAGTGTACGGCTGCTCCGCGCAGCTCCGCGGTCCGCGCCGCCAGTCCGCACAGCCCGCTGGGCACCCCGTGCACGAGGTGACAGAAGGTCTCGGGCGGATGGCCGCCGGTCCACGGCGGCGGCGCCGGAGCCGTGCGATAGGCGTCCCAACCGCCCTCGAACGTCACCAGCAGATCGGCGAACGCCGCGTATCCGGAGGCCGGATGGACCCCCGGATTGAGCACGACGGTTCTCGCGCCGTACGTCCGTGCCGTCCGCGCGAGCCGCCGGTAGTGACGCACCCCGCCACGGTCGGCAGCGACCTGGTCGAGGAAGAACCCGTCCGCGGCGTACCAGTCGCGGTGGCGCGCGAAGTCCCGCGCCACCTCCCGGGCGGAGCGCCGGCCGTAGTCGGTGTCGACATACCCCAGCACCGGCGCCCCGGCCGCCCGCAGCGCTGCGGCCGCACCGGTGAAGTGCGGGTCCGGTGTCCGGCCGGGTCCGTCGTCGGCATTGAGCACCACGCCGTACAGCAGCGGTGCACAGGCGACGAGAGCCTGCCAGGCGGCCGGGTCGACGGCCGGATGGACGTACAGGGGCACGAGCAGTCTCATGACGGGACGCTCACCGGACGGACCCGCCCGGTGGGGCCGAGTTCCACAGATCGGCCAGCGAGTCGGCGAGCGCGTGCCGAGGCTGCCAGCCCAGCGCCGTGCCAGCGGCCGCGATGTCGGCGCACTGCCACGCGACCGCCGACGAACGCACCGACCCGTCGCCGCCCTCGTCCAGCTGCCCGGTGAAGGAGGCCACCCGCACGAGAGTCGTCGCCAGGTCCCGTACGGCGGTGGCCTGTCCGCTGCCGATGTTCAGCACCGGCGGCAGCGGCCCCTGTGCCGTCGCCGCACGGGCCACCGCGTCCGCCACATCCCGCACATCGACGAAATCGCGGTGCGCGGACAGATCACCCACCCGGACCGTGCCGTGCGCACCGGCCCGCCGCAGCTGCGCGGCGAGCCGCCCCGGCAGTCCGGCCGCCGGTGCGCCGGGCCCGACAGGGTTGAACACCCGCAGCACCACGGCGTCGAGCCCCGAGGAGGTGACCGCGACGGTTCCCGCGAGCTTGGTGGCCCCGTACGGGCTCAGCGGGCGCGTGGCGGCCGACTCGGCCACGGGCGTACCGCGGTCGGCGGGGCCGTACTCGGCCGCCGACCCCAGATGGACCAGCCGCGTGGCCGGCAGCACCTCGCCCAGAGCCTCGCACAGGGCGGCCGGCCCGCGGGCGTTGACATCGGTGAGCTGGACGGCGCTGCCC
The DNA here is from genome assembly GCF_040613775.1 of Streptomyces sp. NPDC006208. NCBI lineage: Bacteria > Bacillati > Actinomycetota > Actinomycetes > Kitasatosporales > Streptomycetaceae > Streptomyces > Streptomyces sp. NPDC006208. Next base: position 212,249 of record NZ_JBEXSW010000002.1, read on the forward strand.
GCCACGAGCCCCGCGCAGTTGACGACCACATCGGGCGCCGCCCGCAGCAGCGCGTCGGCGATGGCCTGCGGACATGCGGTCAGGTCGACGGGCAGATCCGCCGCCGGCGTAGGGCCGCTCACGAGCAGGCGCACGTCGGGCAGACCGCGCAGCCGTGCCGCGGCATGCGCGCCGAGGAACCCGGACGAGCCGAGAAGGAGGATGCGCACGGCGCCCGTCACGCTCCCTTGAGCAGCAGACCGCGGTGCGTCGTGAACTCGGCGTTCGCCCGGTCGTAGTCGTCGGGCCGCCCGATGTCGAGCCAGTAGCCGTCGAACTCGTAGGCGTGCGGCGGGTTCTGTGCCTTGAGCAGGTCGAGCACGAGCTCGTCGAAACCGAGCGGCAGACCGGGAGTGTATCCGGCGAGCGTGTCGCGGCTCAGCCCGTACACGCCCATGGAGACGCGGTAGTCCATGCTCGGCTTCTCGGCGAAGCCGACGACCTTGCCGGCCTCGGTGGTGAGCACGCCGAAGTCGATGGAGACCTTGCGGGCGTAGGTGGCCACGGTCAGCGGCGCGCCGGATGCGCGGTGCTGCTTGACGACGTCCCCGTAGTCGAGGTCGGTGAGGACGTCGCCGTTCATCACGAGGAACGACTCGGGCAGCCGGTCCATCATGGTCAGCAGCGGGCCCATCGTGCCGAGCGGGCTGTCCTCGGTGGAGTAGCCGACGCGCAGTCCCCAGCGGGAGCCGTTGCCGACATAGGCCCGGATGATGTGGCCGAGGTGGCCGATGGCCAGGGTGCAGCTGGTGAAGCCCGCGGCGGCGAGCTGGCGCAGCACGATCTCCAGGATCGCGTGCTGGTCGCCGATGGGCACCAGCGGTTTGGGCAGCGCGGTGGTGTACGGGCGGAGCCGGACGCCCTTGCCTCCGGCGAGTATCACTGCGTGCATGGAAGCCCCCCTGCTGGTCATATGTTGTAGATGCCGGTCTTGTAGCGGGCCAGGTTCCCCGGGTCTCGGAAGAAGTCCACGGTGTGCCGCAGCCCGGCCTCCAGGCCGTGCTCGGGCCGCCATCCGGTCGCGGCGCGCAGCCGCGTGGCGTCGGCGACCAGGCGCAGCACTTCGGAGCCGGCCGGCCGTACCCGCTGCGGGTCCTCCCGTACGTCCAGCTCGGTGTCCATCAGCTTGCCGATCAGACGCGTGAGTTCACCGACCGAGATCTCCTCGCCCGTGCCGGCGTTGAAGGTGCGGCCGACGACGGCTTCGGCGGGCGCGGTGCCCACCGCGAGAAAGGCGCGCGCGGTGTCCTTGACGTACAGGAAGTCGCGGGTCGGGCGCAGATCCCCGAGGGTGATGGTCTGTTCGCCCGCCGCGATCTGGCCGATCACGGTGGGGATGACCGCCCGCATCGACTGCCGCGGCCCGAAGGTGTTGAACGGGCGCAGCGTGACGACCGGTGTCCCGAAACTGGCGTGGTAGCTGTCGGCGAGCCGGTCCCCGCCCGCCTTGGAAGCGGCGTACGGGGACTGGGTGTTGATGGGGTGGTCCTCGGTGATCGGCACGGTCTGAGCGGTGCCGTACGTCTCGCTGGTGGAGGTGTGCACCAGGCGCGGGACGCCGAACCGGCGTACGGCCTCGAGCACATTGAGCGTGCCGGTGACATTGGTGTCCACGTAACTGTGCGGCGCCCGGTACGAGTACGGGATCGCGATCAGCGCGGCGAGGTGGTAGACGGCCTCGGCGCCCTCGACGAGCTGCTGCACCGAGCCGGGGTCGCGCACGTCCCCGAGGACGATGTCGACCCGGTCGAGCACGTCGGGGGGCAGGGTCTCCAGCCAGCCGTAGGAGGAGAAGGAGTTGTACTGGGCCATGGCGCGGACCCGGAAGCCCGCGGCTACGAGGGTCTCCGTCAGATGCGAACCGATGAAACCCTCGGCTCCGGTGACGGCGACCAGCGCGTTCGATGTCACGGAAGTGCTCTCCTGTTGTCGGTGGTCGGGTGCGGACGCGTGGGGGCGTGGGTGGGTGGATCAGCGGTGGGCGGTGGGCCGGGTGAGCAGCCGGGCGGCCGCGGCGGCCAGCACGAGTGCCGCGACGGTGCGGCCCGCCAGGGCGACGGGATCCGGTGGCAGGCCTGCCAGTGCCGCACCCGCCTCGGTCGCGGCCGCGGCGAGTGAGACGAGGGCCGGGAACCACGCCAGCGAGAACGCCTGGAGCAGAAGGGCCGTCCAGAGCACGGCCCCGAGCCCGAGCAGCGGGGCCGGCCGGACGCCAACGGCCAGGGCGCCGGCGGCCAGCAGGGCCAGATACGAGCCGAGACACAGCACGAGAGCCCGCACCTCCAGCAGGACGTAACGGCGCAGCGTGCCGGCGGCGCGCAGGGCAGCCAGCGAGAGGGAACGGAAGTGGTACAGAAGCCATTCGGCGCACCCCATGCTGAGGGTGAGCACGACGACCGAGAGTGGTTCGGCGCTGCCCGCCAGCGCCGCGAGGACACCGGCGGCCAGCCCGAACAGCCCGTACGGCAGGGAGCGCAGCCGCGGCGGGCCCGCGCCCGTCGGCGCGGCCGGTCCGGACCGCAGCAAGGCCCGTACAGCGTGGGCGGCGGCACCGGCGGTCAGGGTCACGGTCGACAGCAGGAGCACTACGGCGAGTACGTCGGGCGGCTGCTGCAGCCAGCAGGCGGCGCCCCCGGAGGCGACGGGCAACAGCGCGGCGAGCAGCGCCCGTTCGCGGCCCAGGACCAGCAGGACGCTCGCGGCCGCGAGATAGCAGGACTGGCCGGCGGCGAACGCCGCGCCCGTGTCCGGGCCGCAGACCAGCAGCCCGACGCCCGCGGCTCCGAGCGCTCCGGCCGGAGCGCCGACGGCCAGCGTGCGCGCGGCCGCGGCCCCGCCCTCGGTGGCGAGCCGCAGATGGGCCCGGTGGCTGAGCGCCTGGTTCCAGGCCCAGGCGGCAAGACCGGAGACGACGAGCCCGGTGATGTCGGCGGCGCCTTGCCACAGCCCGGCGCCCAGCACATACGCCAGACCGGGCAGCGCGAACACGACCCCGCGCAGGGCGCAGCGGACGGTGTCGGGCCGCCAGGGGTCGGGGGCGGGCGCCGGCTGGGGATAGTGGCGCGGCACCCGGGCGTAGAGGTCCTCGGCGAGCGTGAACAGATCGGGGCGGTCGTAGCGCCGTGTCATCTGCTCGTTCGTCATTCCGTCGGACTCCAGCAGCGCGGCGACCTCGTAGGGATGGACCGCGGATGCGACCTGCTCGACCATTCGCTCGGCCAGCTCGTCGATCGGGTCCTCGGCCCAGCTCGGCCGGGTGGGAGTGCGCGTGCGCGGCCTGGCTGCAGCAGGCAGCGCCTCCCCGTCGCCCGGGATCAGGCGCAGCGGGCCGCTCATGCCGTCACCCCCGCCGTACGCCGCTCGTCCTCTGCGGCGAACTCGCCGGATTCCAGGGCGAGTTGGTGATAGATCGACCGGAAGGTGTCGACGGTCTGCCGGAGCGTGAACTGCTCGATCACCCGCCGCCGTGCACCCTCACCCATCACCGCCCGCCGTGGCCCGTCGCGCAGCAGTTCAAGTGCGGCGGCGGCCATCGCCGCAGGTTCTCGGGGCGGTACGACCAGCCCGCAGTCGCCGACCGCCTCCCGCACTCCGCCGACATCCGTCGAAACGGTGGCACGCCCGCAGGACATGGCCTCGATCAGCGTGAACGGGAAACCCTCGCTGATGCTGGACAGCATCACCACATTGCCCGCCGCGTAAGCGTCCCTGATGTCGTCGACCCGCCCCTCGAAGGTCACCGCGTCGCCGTGACCGAGCTCGACCGCGAGCGCCTCGCAGCGCTTCCGGTAGGCCTCGCCCCCACGCGGGGTGCCGCCGAAGAGCCGCAGCCGCGCATCGGGCACTTCCTCCCGCACCAGCGCGAACGCGCGGATGAGGGTCTCAAGATCCTTGATCGGGTCGACCCGGCCGGCCCAGCTGAGCGTCGGGGTGCCCGGTTCGGGGCCCGCGGGCGGGAAGGCCGCCGGGTCGACGCCGTTGTAGACCGTGCGGATGAGCGCAGGGTCCGCGCCGCCGCGCTCCTCCCACAGCCGGTTGTACCGGTTGCCCGGCGTCACCAGCGCGGCCCTGCGGTACGTCTCCTCGGCGAGCAGCCGGAAGAAGCCCAGCAGCAGCGCCTTGACGGGCCAGCTGTAGGGGCCGGTGCGATAGCCGAGATAGCGCTCGCGCAGATAGACGCCGTGCTCGGTGAGCAGCAACGGCACACCGTGCAGCTCGGCGCCCACCAGCGCGGGCAGCACCGCGAGCCCGCCGCTGACCGCGTGCGCGACCCCACCCGCCGGGGCCGGCGCGACCAGCGGCCGCAGGGCGTGCTCCAGCAGCTCCGTCGCGGTCAGTGCGTCGTGCACGGTGGGCCGCGCCGCGAACACCGGCAGATCGGGGCGGGTCCAGACGTCCACGAGAATGCGTACGGCACGGTCGGTGCGCAGCGCGGGCGCGAGGTGGCCGTCGCGGGCCGCCCTGGCCAGTTCGTACAGCGCTGGTCCGAAACCGGGCTCGGCCGCGGGGTCGAGCAGTGCGGTCAGGAACGTCTCGTAGCTCGACATCAGCCGGCGCAGCCGGCGCCCGACCGGCGGCGACCCGGCGGGATCGGGACCCCACAGCGGGATGCAGACGGGCGGGGACACATGGGTGGGCAGCTCCCAGGCGAGGGGCTCCCTTCCGGTGCCCGTCACCGCGATGACCCGGAAGTCGATGTCCGGCATCCCGCTCACCAGCTGGTCGCACCACACGCTCACGCCGCCGTGGCTGTGCGGATACGTTCCTTCGGTGAGCAGGGTGACCACCGGCGCGCCGTTGCGCAGCGGACGGAGTACGTCGGCCATGGCGGGCGTCAGCCCGTCACGCCGTACGCCACCCGCTCGCGCGTGCGGCGCTGCCCGTGGCCGGCCTGGCCGGGGGGCGTTGGTGGTTGCTGGGGGTGGAGGGTGGGGTCGTTGTGTGTGCGGCGCTGCCCGTGGCCGGCCTGGCCGGGGGGCTTCCCGGTGCTGGCAGCCTTTGCCTGGGCCGCCACTTCCTGTCCGGCCGCCGGGCCCGGCAGGGTGAGCTTGAGCCGGTCCTCCTGTGGACCTGGCTCGGCCCAGCCGGAGACGGATCCGGCGTACGGGCTCCCGAACGCGGCGCTGCCCAGCGGCAGGGACTGCCGGGTGCCGACGGGCATGGTGGCGGTGATCCGCACGCCGGCGGGCGCCTGCACGGTGACGGCATCGCCGATCCGGTACGCGGTCACCTGCCCGTCCGCGACCGCAGTCCGCCAGTCCGCCCGGTCGCGCAGCTCGGCTCCGATGTCGCGCTGGCGCAGATTGACCAAGGGGGCGCTGTCCGCATACAGGCCCGCGTACTCGTCGAGGATGCGGCCCAGCACCGGGTAGGCGATACGGTCCTCGGCGAGGTTGGACTGGTGGATGTAGTGCGGCCGCGGGTCGCCCGCGAGCACATGACCCAGGCCGATCCGGGCCTCCAGCGGCACGATGTGGTCCGCGTAACCGGTGACGGGGTCCAACGGCCCGTCCAGACAGGTCGTGTTGGCGGCGGTCTCGCAGAGGCCGCTGCCCCCGTCGGCCGCGCGGGTGTAGATCCAGTTGTACTCGTCGATCTGCTCGGCGGTGCGTCCCGCGTTGTAGAAGACGTTCATCGGGTGACGCGGCACCGTCAGCGCCGTGCCGACCGGGCGCTGTTCACGTTCGCGGGAGTTGTCGGAGCCGAGCGAGGCGATGCCGTTGTCGGCGAGCGCGGGCGCGAGATGAGGATTGTCGTCCGGCTGCTGCGGCAGGATCCGCAGCCCCGAGTGCTCGCCCGTCACCAACTCGTCGGTCCGCATCGGGAGTCCGGCGCGCAGGCCCCAGCCGCGGTTGTCCGCGATCTGGGCGGATATCTCGGCACGGCCGGTGTACCGCACACTGCCGTCCGCGTTCTTCGCACAGGTCCAGGGGACGACGCTGACGTCCTGGACACAGCCCAGGAAGGGGTGGTTGTAGGTGTGGTTCACCCAGCGGTACGCGGCACTGTCGGCGGTGAGCTGCTGCGCGAGCGGGTCGCTGCCGCCGTTCTCCTCCTTGAAGAGCTCGCTGCCACCGCCGTTGAAGACCATGTCGAGCGTCAACCCCCGGCCGGCCGACCACTGGGCGGCGTACTGGGCGTCGGACGCGGTCATCCTGATGGGGTCCGGCTCGCCCTGGCCCGGCGGGCAGTCCACATCGCCGGGCGTGCAGTTCAGGGTGCTGTCCCAGCGGTCGTCGGCCGCGAACACGTCGTCGACGTGGACGGCGAAGTAGTGGCGGGACGCGCCGAGACGGACGCCTTGGGTCATCCAGTCCACGATGCCGCGGGCGAGCAGCCGGAACTGCTGCTGGTACTGGTTGTAGGCGAAGGTGACGACGAGCTCGCGGCGGCCGTCGTGGCGGTACTCGCCGACGATCGAACCGCGCTCGCCGGAGCCGTGCAGCGGGGCGTCCACATAGCTGGTGAAGTCGGCGCCCGCGGCCGGGCGCGCGGCATAGCCGTAACTCTCGCCCACGGTGGGGGAGTTGTCCTCGAACGGCACCGGCCCGTCGAGATAGCCGAACGGTCCCGACCTCCCCGCGGGGGTGACCTGTGCCCGCACGCCGTCCAGCGAACCGCTGAAGCCGCCGTTGACGGGATGATCGAGGCCCACCTCGGGGCGGGCGTAGGTGTAGGCGTCGACCTGCGGGATCGCGAACGTCCGCTCGTACGCGGTCAGAGCCGCCAGCTCCGCGGAGTCCAGCCCGGCCGGAGCGTCGCTGGGCAGCACCACGGCCTGGAACCTGGCCCGCGGCCGTCCCTCCACGGTGTCGGCGAGGAACGCCGCGTCGATCGCCGGCCGACCGTCCTGTGCGAGGTCGACAACCGTGTACGGCGTTCCCGAACCGGAGAGTTCGGCCGTGATCGCCCCGACCGCCGGACCGCCGTCGTCCACCACCAGCACCCGCAGATCGATGCGCGGCGTCGGCGGTGGCTCTGCCGCCCGGGCCGGCGGTGACGCGACGGCGAGCGCCGTCGCCAGTGCTGATACGCCTGCCAGGGCAGCCCGATGGACGGTGCGCCTCATGTGGTCCTCCCCCGGTAGGGCATGCCGGGCCCCCGCCCGACATGCCCTACCCCCCCTTTGAAGTGGTCGGTGTGCAGTGGTCACCGTCCACGTCGGCTCTGTCGGATCACATAGTGGGGGGCGATTTGGTCGAACTGTGGGGGCATTGTGAAACCTGGCGTGAAACGGATGCGCGGCCGGGGCAGATGTGATGGGGGAACACGGCCGCGGCCGCGGCCGTTCCGGAAGCGGCCGGACGGCATCCCTGCATCCGCGTGGCCAGACGTCCCATGTGGGCAAGCGGTTGTCATCCGCGGCGCTGTCCTTCAGAGGTCCGGTCCCATCGCGGTCCACCGCGCCGAGGCCCGGCGATCGCGGAAATCCGGCCAGCCGTGGGACGACTCGACGACCCGTCGCGGCGCCTTCGACCGACAAGTCGAAGTGTCTGGACAAAATTAATTGTCGGTGAGAACCTGAAGTCATGTTGGACGTGACAGTGATCGAGGACTCGGCGGCGGCCGCCGTCTCGCTGGACCCGATGCGCTCCCGGCTCCTCGCCGAGCTGGCGGCCGGCCCGGCCTCGGCCGCCATGCTGGCGACCCGGGTCGGACTGCCCCGGCAGAAGGTGAACTACCACCTCAGGGCGCTGGAGCGGCACGGACTGGTCGAGCTGGCCGGCGAGCGCCGCAAGGGGAATGTCACCGAGCGCCTGATGCGCGCCACGGCGGCGTCGTACGTGATCTCACCGGTGGCCCTCGCCGCCGTGCAGCCCGATCCGGAGCGCTTCCGCGACCAGCTCTCCGCGCGCTGGCTGCTCGCCGTCGCGGCCCGGCTGGTGCGCGACGTCGGCACCCTGATCACGGGTGCGGCCAAGGCTCGCAAGCGCCTCGCGACATACGCCCTCGACGGCGAGGTGCGCTTCGCGTCCGCCGCCGACCGGGCGGCGTTCGTCGAGGAGCTCACTCGCGGCGTCGGCGCGCTCATCGCCAAGTACCACGACGAGCACTCCGAGGGCGGCCGCGACCACCGGGTGGTCGTCGCGCTCCACCCCACCGTCAAACCCGCAGCCGAACCCGCCCCCGTCCCGATCGAGGAGTCGTCATGAGGAGGCATGGGGCCGCCTTCACCTGGCACGGCCCGTTCTGCCGCGGCAAGCGCCTCTGCCAGGACGGACCCGCCGGGACCACCCTCAGGGTCGTCCGTGCCACGGCCTTCGGTTCGGGAGTCCGGCACATCGTCCACGCGCCCGAGAGCGTCTGAGCATCAGGAGTCGTCATGGAGAAGGAATTCGAGATCGTCCGGGAGTTCGAGGTCGACGCGAGCCCCGAGCAGGTGTGGGAGGCGATCACCACGGGCACAGCGGGCTGGCTGTGGCCGATCGAGTACGAACCCCGGCAGGGTGGCGCAGCCCCCTTCGGCGGCACCGTCACGGCATGGGATCCGCCGCACCGGCTGACGGCGCGGACGGAGGACGCCGAGGGCGTGTCCGTGCAGACCTTCAACCAGCTCGACCATGTCGTCGAACCGCTCGAGGGCGGCGGCTGCCGGGTGCGTTATGTGCACAGCGGGATCCTGGTCGACGACTGGGACAACCAGTACGACGGCGCGAACAAGCACACCGACTTCTATCTGCACACGCTGCGCCAGTACCTCACGTACTTCACCGGCCGGCCCGCCGCGTTCTGCACGCTCGACGCCCCGGACGCCTCCAAGGCTCCCGACGCACTGGAGACCGTCGCCCGCGGCCTCGGCCTGCCGGACACAGCGGCCGAGGGGACGACCGTCCGGGTCGAACTGCCGGGCGCGGGTGTGGCCGATGCCGTGGTCGACTACCGCAACCCCTACTTCGTCGGGCTGCGCACCGATGACGCGCTCTACCGTGTCTTCGGCCGCAACCACTTCGGTGCGCCGGTCGGTGTCAGCGTCCACGACTTCGCCGGCGGCGCGGACGCGCAGAAGACCGAGGCGGCCTGGCGGACCTGGCTCACCGGCCTGTTCACCTGAACCCTCGCGCCCAGGGCCCGCCCGGACCTCCCCTCCCGGCCGGGCCCTTCGCTCCGCCCGGACGTGACTTTCGTCATTTGGCCGGCACCCCGTCACTCAGTAAAGTTGCGCTTTTGGAACGACGGCATTCGAGTGATCGAGGAACGGCAGCGGCGATGACGGTGACAGAGGACAGCCCGGTGTACGGCCAGGGCATCGACCCGGAGCGTCTGGCCGTCTGCCTGAGCGTGCTCGAAGAGCTCGACAAGCTCGAGGTCGACCACCCGGACGCGATCACCGTCCGCCGGGCCACCGCCGGGGTCTACCGGACCGTGAAGCAGCGCCGTCGCCAGGAGCGCCGGGCCGCCAAGACCGCCCACGACAAGGCGGTCACCGAGGCCACCGCGACCGGCTCCGCCGAGCGGATCGACGACGAGACGCAGGGCCTGCTGCCCTCCTCGTCCGTCGTCGGCGAGATCGCGGGCATACTCCAGCGCCCCCGCTCCTGCTACATCTGCAAGGCGCGCTATGTCGAGGTCGACGCCTTCTACCACCAGCTGTGCCAGAAGTGCGCGGCGGAGAACCGGGCGCGGCGGGACGCCCGTACCGATCTGAGCGGCAAGCGCGCCCTGCTGACCGGCGGCCGCGCCAAGATCGGCATGTACATCGCTCTGCGGCTGCTGCGTGACGGTGCCCACACCACCATCACCACCCGGTTCCCGAACGACGCGATCCGCCGCTTCAAGGCGATGCCGGACAGCGACGAGTGGATCCACCGCCTCAAGATCGTCGGCATCGATCTGCGCGACCCGGCGCAGGTCGTCGCGCTCGCCGACTCCGTGGCCGCCGAGGGCCCGCTGGACATCCTGATCAACAACGCCGCGCAGACCGTACGCCGCTCCCCGCAGGCGTACCGCGAACTGGTCGCCGCCGAATCCGCTCCGCTGCCCGCGGGCGAGCTGCCGCCCGCCCACGTCATCGGCACCTTCGGCAGCGGCGCGGTGGAGTCCGTGGCCGCGCTGCCGTCCGCCGGCGGCGAGGGACTGACCGCGCAGGACGTCACCGACCTGGCGCTGGTGACCGGATCGGCCTCGCTCGAGCGCATCGCCGCGGGCACCGCCATCGACGCCGGTGGTCTGGTCCCCGACCTGCACGACACCAACAGCTGGATCCAGACCGTCTCCGAGGTGGACCCGGTCGAGCTGCTCGAAGTGCAGCTGTGCAACTCCACGGCGCCGTTCATCCTCATCAGCAAGCTCCGCCCGGTGATGGCAGCGGGGCCCGGCAAGCGCAAGTACGTCGTGAACGTCTCCGCGATGGAGGGCGTTTTCAGCCGCGGTTACAAGGGCGCCGGCCATCCGCACACCAACATGGCCAAGGCCGCGCTCAACATGCTCACCCGCACCAGCGCGCAGGAGATGTTCGAGGCGGACCGCATCCTGATGACCGCCGTGGACACCGGCTGGATCACCGACGAGCGCCCGCACCCCGACAAGATGCGACTGGCCGAAGAGGGCTTCCACGCACCGCTCGACCTGGTCGACGGCGCGGCCCGGGTCTATGACCCGATCGTGCGAGGCGAGTGCGGCGAGGACCTCTTCGGCTGCTTCCTCAAGGACTACGCCCCCGCGAACTGGTAACCCCCCTTCCCGAACGGCGTGCTTCGGCCGGTGCACCAGCAGGTGCACCGGCCGTTGTCCATTTGGAGGGGGTCGTTGGCCTGAATTGAGTCGATGTGCAGCCCCCATCGAGCAGGGGGGCGCTCATTTGGTTAACCTTGGGGGACTGGACAGCCTCCAAGGGATCCACGAAACCCCTTCGGCCGTCCTGGGACAGGCCTGCAACCCGGCTGCGGTCCCGCCCGAGTTGACGGCGCCACCGCGACGGAACTGCCCCTGTCCCAGTTACGCGACACAGAGGAGTGCGCGGTGACACCAGATGTGAAGCACGAACAACGACCGTCGGAGTACGGCGGCGACCGGCCCGGCAAGGCCGAAGAGATCCGTAACCTCGAGGTCTGGGCCCGCTCGGCCCCGATCAGGCTGGCCGGGTACGAGGAAGATCTCGCCGAGCCGCACATCCTGCCCGGGATCGACTGATCCGGCGCGTAGCGTCCGTGCCCCCTGCCCGCCCCGGCAGGGGGCACGGACGTACTCACGAGAGCCTGGTGGGATAGAGGAACTCGCGCACATGGGTCCGGTGCCACCAGGCGCCGGTCGCCCGCAACTCGCTCCAGGTCGTGAACCGGTAGCGGTAGAGCCGCGCCCGCACGTACACGGGCGGGGCGTCCGGGAAGGGGTTGTGGCGCAGCAGCCGGAGCGTGTCCCGGTCGCCGTCGAGCAGCCGCTCCACGAACGGCAGGAACCACGACCGCGCATAGGCGGGAGACAGTGCGGCGAACCACATCAGCCAGTCGAGCCGCAGATGGTACGGGGCGAACTGACGCGGCAGTCTGCGCACGTCCCCGGGCTTTCCCCGGAACCCGTACTCACGCCACACCGTGCCGTCGTGGAGCACCCTCTCGTCCGTGCCCTCCACCACGATCTCGTGCCTGACCCGGCCCACCGTGCCGAACGCGCCATAGGCGTTGACCAGATGGAGCGCGTCGTAGGACCGGTTCATGGCCTGCCGCCTGGAGAACAGGTTGCGCGCCGGGTGGTAGCTGAGGGCCAGCAGCCCGGCGCTGACGGCAATCACGACGATCTCGTACCAGAGCGGGGCGGCGGGCGCATCGGGCGGGTCCATGAACAGCGAGCCGTCCACGGCGGGCAGGGCCAGTGTGATCGTCAGCCAGTTCAGCCAGGCGAAGTTGCCGGAGAACACCAGCCACAGCTGGGTCAGCACGATCACGCCGGCGGCCGCGCTCGCGACGGGCTGCGGTGTGAACAGCAGTACGGGGACCAGCAGCTGGACCGCGTGGTTGGCGCCCGCCTCCACCCTGTGCAGAGGCCTCGGCAGGTGGTGGAAGAACCAGCTGAGCGGCCCCGGCATCGGCTGGGTCTCGTGATGGAAGAACAGACAGGTCAGATTGCGCCAGCACAGATCGCCGCGGATCTTGATGAGGCCCGCACCGAACTCCACCCGGAACAGCACCCAGCGCAGCAGCCAGAGCACCAGAACGGGCGGCGCGGTGCGCTCGTTGCCGAGGAAGACCGCGAGGAAGCCGGTCTCCAGGAGCAGGGACTCCCAGCCGAACGAATACCAGGTCTGCCCCACATTGACGATCGAGAGGTACAGCGCCCACAGCACCGCCCACCACACCATCGCCACCGCGAGCGGCAGCCGGTCCGCGGCGCCCGCGACCAGGGCCGCCGAGAGCAGGCATCCCGCCCAGGCCACCATGGCGAAGAAGCGGTCGGAGTAGTGCAGCCGGAACAGGGTCGGCGCCGCCCTGGGAGGGACCCGGCGCAGATGGTCCGGCACGGGCAGCATGCCCCGCTCGCCGATCAGCGCCCGGAACTGGAGCGCGGCGGAGAGGAACGCGACGAGATACATGACGGCCAGAGCCCGCTGGAACACCAGCCGGCTCAACCAGTAGGCATCGTCGCCGAACCACTCCATCAGGTCCAGTATCAGGCCGCGGCGATCCGCCGCAGGCAGCGGCCGAGCCGCCGCGCGTACGCCTTCTGCAGGACGGGCACCACCGGACCGGCCAGCCTGCTGTACCAGGCGGCGGGCCGGCTGAACGCCGTGACGGTGAACCACACGGAACCGTCGTCGCGCAGGTCGACCATGAACACCTCCTCGCCGCACTCCGGATGCCCGGCGAGCGTGCCGTACGCGAAGCCCGTCCGGTCCTCGCCGTAGGCCGTCCACACCACCTCGCACGGCGCGGTGAGCCGCAGGGGACCGAGGCCCAGCGAGACCGTGACCCGCGTGCCGGGCTCGGCCCTGTCCGTGGTGGCGCGCACCCGGGCACCCGAGTCGCAGTGCATGGCCCAGGTGGTGACCGCTGTGCCCGCCGCCTCGAAGACGGCGCGGCCGTGGCCGATCCGTTCGGTGTGGTGCAGCTGCTGGTAGCCGTCCGGCAGCGGGCGGCGCGCGGTGGCGCCGACCTCGGGGTAGCTGAAGGGCCCCCCGGCGTCCGCGTCGTCCGTACCGGGGAGCGCACTGCGCACCACGCGGGGCAGCCCGAGCACCGCCCGTGTCCGCCGAATGGACGCGGCCCGCCGTGCGTCCACAGGATTCAGCCCTACGGGTGGGATGGCCCAGGTGCCCGGCTTCGCGATCAAGCTGACCAGTACGGACATCACGCACCATCCTCGAATTGAACGTGTTCAAGTCCCTGTGGGCAGAGCCTATGGGGTGAACGCGAACGCGTTCAAGTCGCGAGGCGCCTGTGCTTCCGGCACAACTTTGAGAAACATCTCGAGGAGAAGAGGCAGGAGACACTGGTGCGCTCACCGATGCGGCGTGTGTGCGCGGCGGCCGCCGCGCTGTCCGTGGGGCTGCTCATGTCCGGGTGCGACGGCGCGGGCCGTGCGCACGACTCCGCGGAGGTACACCTCCAGGCGCTCGCGTCACCCGGGCCGGCCCCCTTCACGGCGTCGACTGCCACGTCCGCGTCCGTTCCCGTCCTGCCGCCCGTCACCGCCGTGCCCGTCGGCACGGCCGGCGGCGGACCCGTGCTGCGCACGCTGTCGGGCTCGGCACCCGGCCTGTACAGCGGCACCCAGGAGGTCGGCAGCTGTGACGTCGAGAAGCAGGTGCGCTTCCTCGACGCGGACAAGGCCAAGGTGCGCGCCTTCGCCAAGGGGGCCGGGATCCAGGAGACGGTCGTGCCCGCCTTCCTGCGCGGGCTGACGCCGGTCATGCTGCGCGCCGACACCCGGATCACCGCTCACGTCTTCCGGGACCGGACCGCCGTCGCTCAGCAGGCGGTGATGCAGGCCGGGACGGCTGTGCTGGTCGACCAGTACGGGGCGCCACGAGTGCGCTGCGCGGGCGGAAACCCCCTGAGGCCCCCGGTCGCCGCCGCGGGCGCCGTGACCGTGAAGGGCACACCGTGGCAGACCTACCGCACCGACCAGGTGGTCGTCATCAAGCCGGCCAACCAGGTCGTGCGCAGCCTCATGATCGTCAACAACCTCGACAACGGCTGGATCGAGCGGCCGACAGGTACGGACGGTGCGGAGGACGCGCAGCCCGCGGTGTTCCCGCCCGTCAATCCGGACGAGGTCTTCATGGACACACTCAGCCCCGCACCGAACGACTCGGTGGCGCCGGCTGAACCCTCGGCCCCGGCCGAGCAGGCCGCGCCGCCGGCCCCCGCACCGGCGGACCCGGCTCCCGCACCGGCGGACCCGGCTCCCGCACCGGCGGACCCGGCTCCCGCACCGGCGGACCCGGCTCCCGCACCGGCGGACCCGGAGCCCGCCCCGGCCCCGGCGGACCCGCAGCCCGTGCCGCCCGCCCCCGTGCCGGCGGACCCGCAGCCCGCGCCCGCAGATCCTCGGCCCGCCCCGGCGGACCCGCGGCCCGTGCCGTCCGCCCCCGTGCCGGCGGACCCGCAGCCCGAGCCGCCCGCGGACCCGCCGCAGCCTCAGGGTGGCCTGGACCCGATGCCCCCCGACCCCGGCGGCCCCGCGATCGACCCGGTGCCGGACGCTCCGGCGCCTGGCCTGCCGTCCCGGGCTGCCACCGACCCGGGCACCTTCCAGGGGTGAGCGGTCTTCCGGGACGACCGCTCGTGGATTGTGACAAATGATGGCAGAGTGGCTCCATGGCTGATCGGGCAGAGGGTGCCCTGTCGCTCCCCGACGACTGGCCGACGCGTGCGGATGTGAGCCTGACTCTCAACCACATGGGCACCTTCGACTGGGATCTGACCAGCGGGCTGATGCACATGGACAGGCCCGCGCTGGACGTCTTCGATGTGCACCCCGATGAGTACGACGGCCACCCGGAGAGCCTGGCCCGCCGGGTGCCGCCGGACGAGGCTGTCAGGCTCGACTCCATGATCGCCCAGGCGCTGAAGAACGGCAGCGACCATTACGGCGCCTACTTCCGCATCCGCCGCCGCGACGGCAGCCTGCGCTGGACCCACACCCAGGGCTGTGTGCGACGCGACGGGACCGGCCGGCCGCTGCGCATCATCGGGGTCGTCCGCGACGCCACGGAGGAGCTCGCCGACTCCACCGCCCGTGTCGAGGTCGACACCGAGCGGCGCCGGCAGACCAGCGTGGTCGAGAGCACCACGGCCGCGCTCGCCCACGCCCGTACCGTCCGCGACGTCATCGCTGTGCTCAAGGACTCGCACGGCCTGGAACACCTCGGCGCGACCAGCATGGTCATGGGGCTGCTGGAGTCCGGCGGCCGGATCCACCTGGTCGCCGAGGGGCCCGAGGGCTCCTTCGTGCCGGGGACCCGCTACACCAGGGTCGACGAGCAGTACCCCATGAGCGAGGTGGTGCGCACGCTGGCTCCCCGGTTCATCGAGTCCAAGCGGGATTTCGCGGATTCCTACCCCATCCTGTGGCCGCACATCAAAGGGCTCGGTATCTCGGCGGCCGCCTATCTGCCGCTGATCGCGCAGGCCCGGCCCATCGGCGCGCTCGGCCTGCTCTACCGCGACAAGACCGGCTTCAGCTCCGAGGAGCGCAATCTGCTGGTGGCGCTCGGCAGCAGCATCGCGCAGAGCCTGCAGCGTGCCGTGCTGTACGAGCAGGAGCACGATCTCGCCGAGGGGCTGCAGCAGGCGATGCTGCCCCGCCGGATCCCCGACGTGCCCGGCGCCCAGATCGCGGTGCGCTACCGCTCGGCGCGGCTCGGGCGCGACATCGGCGGCGACTGGTACGACATCATCGCGCTTCCCGGTGGCCGGGTCGGCGCGGTCATCGGGGACGTACAGGGCCATGACACCCACGCGGCCGCCGTGATGGGACAGCTGCGCATCGTGCTGCGGGCGTACGCCGCCGAAGGGCACACCCCGGCGACGGTGATGGCCCGCGCGTCCGTCTTCCTCCATGAGCTGGACACCGAACGGTTCGCGACGTGCACCTACGCGGAGGCGGACCTGTCGACCGGCGTGGTGCAGGTGGTGCGGGCGGGCCATGTCGACCCGCTGATCAGGGACCAGGACGGCAGCTGCCGCAGGCTGCCGGTCCAGGGCGGGCTGCCGCTCGGGCTCTCGGCGGAGTTCGGGCGCCTCGAGTATCCGGTCAGCACCGTCGAACTGGACCCCGGGCAGACGCTGCTGCTCTACACGGACGGCCTGGTCGAAGAGCCCGGCGCCGACCTCGACGACGGACTGCAGCTGCTCGCCGAGCTGGTGCACGGCGGGCCGCGCGATCTGCAGCTGCTGGCCGACCGGCTGTGCGAGGTGGTGGACGAGCGGGGCGGCGACGACGACGTGGCGCTGCTGCTGCTGCGCCGCAAGGGCGCGTACACCCCGCAGGCGGGCGGCCGGCTGCAGCAGCATGTCGCGCAGAACGACCCCGAGGCGCTGCGCTCGGCCCGGCACATGGTCCGCGCGGCCGTACGTGCCTGGGGTGCGCGTGAGCGCGCCGACGAGATCGAGCTGGTCGCCGACGAGATGATCACCAATGCGCTGATGCACACCGACGGCGGGGCGATCGTCACCGCCAGGGTGCTGTCCGGCGCCGAGCGGCGGCTGCGGGTCGAGGTCGAGGATCGCTCCAGCGCGCTGCCACGGCGGCGTGAGGCGGGCGAGTCGGGAGTCTCGGGCCGAGGGCTGCTGCTCGTTGACCGGCTGACCGAGGCGTGGGGGGTGGAGTCCCGTGGGAGCGGCAAATGCGTCTGGTGCGAGTTCATCATTCCGGAGAGGGCCACGGTTCGATGATCATCCGCTGTTAACTGACCGTAAACTTATCGTACTTGACCGTAACTGATCGAAGGCGATTGACTTCGCATCCCTGGCTTCTAGGACATGAGGACCACTTGAGCAGCGAGCTTCTCGCCCCCCTGGACCTGGCGTTCTGGCATCTCGAATCCACCGGCCATCCGATGCATCTCGGTGCGCTCGCTTTCTTCGCTCCTGCTCCGGGCTCCGGGACCGGGGGCGACCGGGAGGACGACGCCGAACGCATCCTGGGTCTGCTCGCGAACCGCGCGGCCGCCATCCCCCGGCTGCGGATGCGGGTGCAGGACGTCCTGCTGCCTGTCGGCGGGGCGGCCTGGGCCGCCGACGACGGCTTCGAGGTGCTGCGGCATGTGCGGCATCTGCGCCTCCCGGACGGCGACTTCGCCGCCGAAGCCGCCCGTGCGGCGGGCGAGCTGATGGAGCAGCCGCTCGAACGCGGCCTGCCGCCCTGGGAGATGTACCTCCTGTCGAGCGAGCGCGCGACCTGCTTCGCGGTGCTCGTCAAGCTCCATCACGCCCTCGCCGACGGCATGCGCGCCGTGGCCATCGGGGCCGGCATCTTCGACGAGATCGCCGACGCCCGCAGGACCGTCGCCCGCCGCTCGCGCACCGTGACGTCCCGCCCGCTGCCGTGGGGCGCGCGGCGCATCGCCGGATTCGCAAGGGGGCGCATCGCGGAGCTGGGCCAGGCGCTCGGCGTCGGGGCCTCCGTCGTACTGGCCAGCCGGCTCGACCCGCGCGGACTGCCGGCGCTCACGGCCGGTTCGAGTGGCACCCGTCGCGTCGGCACCGCCGTGCTCGACCTGGAGGAGGTGAGCCGCGTCCGCAGGGCGGCGGGCGGCACGGCCAACGATGTGCTGCTCGCGGTGGTGACGGGTGCGCTGCGGCGGTGGATGTCCGGACGGGGCGACCAGCTGCCCGAGGCCGGCCCGCGCGCCCTGGTGCCGGTCTCCCGGCGCAGGCCCGGCGGCCGCCCCGGATCCGGCAACAAGCTGTCCGCCTATCTGGTGGAGCTGCCGGTCGCCGACCCCGACCCGTGCTCACGGCTGGCGGCCGTACGCCTGGCCATGGACCGCAACAAGTCCGCCGGACCCCTGCGCGGCGCCGGAGCGGTGGCCGTACTGGCCGACCAACTGCCGCCACTGGCTCATCGGTTCGGCGCGCCGTTGGCCGGCGGCGCGGCCCGGGTACTGTTCGACATCCTGGTCACCAGCGTGCCGCTGCCCCGCTCGGCGCTCTCCCTCGGCGGCTGCCCGCTGCGCGAGATCTATCCGCTGGCGCCGCTCGCCCGCGGGCAGTCGCTGGCGATCGCCATGTCGACGTACGGCGGGCAGGTCCATGTCGGCCTGGTCGCCGACGGCAAGGCACTTCCCGACATCGAAAAGCTGCTCCTCGCGCTGCGCGAGGAGCTCGACGAGCTTCTCGCCGCCGTCCGGCAGCCCGGGCAGCGCCCGTAGACCGGACAGCGACGCGCCGGTGGAGTGACGGCCTCGACCGCGTGGCGCGGCGGCACGCCGCGCCCGCCACCGCGACGGCTCGCGCACACGGCCGGTGCGCGACCGGCCACTCGACTTTCCCGGGCCCCCGGCGGGCACCGGGCACGCCGGTGCGGCAGGGTGGAGGCATGCCCGAACTGCCTGAGGTCGAAGCCCTGCGAGAGTTCCTCGACGCACACCTTGTGGGCCGGCAGATCACCCGCGTCATGCCGGTGGCCATCAGCGTGCTCAAGACGTACGACCCGCCACTCGGCGCCGTCGAGGGCGAGACCGTCACCGCCGTGGACCGGCACGGCAAATGGCTCGACATCACGGCGGGCGGCCTGCATCTGGTCACCCATCTCTCCCGGGCCGGATGGCTCCAGTGGAAGGACGAGTTCCCGGCCGCGCCGCCCCGGCCCGGCAAGGGACCGCTCGCCCTGCGCACCGTGCTGGCCGACGGCAGCGGCTTCGATCTGACCGAGGCGGGCACCACCAAGCGCCTCGCGGTGCATCTCGTGCACGACCCGGCCGAGGTGCCCGGTGTGGCGCGGCTCGGTCCCGATCCGCTCGCCGAGGACTTCGACCGGGCCGCGTTCGCCGCCGTACTGGCCGGTGAGCGGCGGCAGATCAAGGGGGCGCTGCGTGACCAGAGCCTGATCGCCGGGATCGGCAACGCGTACAGCGACGAGATCCTGCACGCGGCGAAGATGTCGCCGTTCAAGTCCGTCCAGAATCTCGGCGAGGCCGAGACGGATGTTCTCTACGAGGCGCTGCGCAGTACACTCGGCGATGCCGTGGAACGCTCGCGGGGGCTTGCGGCCGGGCGGCTCAAGTCGGAGAAGAAGAGCGGCCTGCGGGTCCACGGCCGCACCGGCGAGGCATGCCCCGTCTGCGGCGACACCATCCGCGAAGTGTCCTACAGCGACTCGTCGCTGCAGTACTGCCCCACCTGCCAGACCGGCGGCAAGCCGCTCGCCGACCGCAGGCTCTCCCGGCTGCTGAAGTAGCGCCCGCCTCCCCGTCGGTACCGCGGCCGGGTCACCCCCCGATCGACAGCAGTTTCTCCCCGTTGTCCGCCCGGACCTCCCAGCGGCCGATCTCCGCAGCGTGCAGGCCCGTGCTGCCCTCGATGTCCAGCGGTCCCTGATGCCCGGCGCCGCCCATCCCGAAGCCGCCCTTGGGCACCTGCCAGGTGAGCACGGGATGCTCCACCCCGTCCTTGCCGATCGCAACCAGCCGGCAGACGCGCGGCCCGGTGAGTCCCGTGAGCCGCATCGCGACCGACGTACCCGATCCCGCCTCCCGAAGAGCCACCGAAGCGCTGACCCCTGAGGCCGGATCGCTTGCCACGACACGTACCTCGGGCGGTACGTCGGGCAGCGGACCGGCGCCGCCCCGGAGGGCGACGACACCCACGGGCAGTGCGACGATCAGCGCGGCTGCCGCGGAGACGAGCCGCAGCCGCCGTCGCCGCTCGCGCCGGTGCTCGCACGCCACCGCATCGGTCAGCTGCGCCAGCAACCGGGGTGTGGGGCGGACATCGACCCGGCCCGGGCTGCCGAGCTGGGACAGGGCCGTCGCGACCGAGGTGAAGTCCGACAGCTGCACGGCGCACATGACACACCGGGAAACATGCTCCTCAAACAGGTACGCGTCGGCAGGTTCCAGGATGCCCAGCGCATAGGCGGCCACGTCATGGTGCCGCTGCTGCCGGTCCATGGGGGTTCCTCTATTCCTCGTGTTACGGGCGGTCACCCTGGAATACGCAGCAGGAAGGCCTTGCGCTCAACCGGTCGGCACGGTGTGAACGCGATCGCAAAGCCGTGCGTCGAACAGGCCATGGTCCCGGCCCTTGAGGCGCGCCTACACTCCGCACCATGCTGCGCGTACTGGCTGTGGACGACGAGAAACCGGCACTCGAGGAACTGCTCTATCTGCTGCGTTCCGACACCCGGATCAGCAGCGCGGAGGGGGCGACGGACGCCACCGAGGCGCTGCGCCGCATCGGCCGCGCACTGGACGCCGGCCCCGACGGCGACGACGCCATCGACGTCGTCTTCCTCGACATCCACATGCCCGGGCTCACCGGACTCGACGTCGCCCGGCTGCTCGCCGGGTTCGCCCGTCCGCCGCTGATCGTCTTCGTGACCGCGCACGAGGGGTTCGCCGTCCAGGCCTTCGACCTCAAGGCCGTGGACTATGTGCTCAAGCCGGTGCGCAGGGAGCGCCTGGCCGAAGCGGTACGCCGGGTACGCGACCTGCATCTCACCTCCCGCGAACCGCACCGCGCGGGCCCGGCTGCCACTGCTCCCGCCCCGTACACCGCACCGGCACACCCAACTCCCGGCCCGGCCCAGGGCGGCGAGCAGATAGCGGTGGAACTGGGCGGTGTCACCCGCTTCGTACCGATCGACCAGATCACCTATGCCGAGGCACAGGGCGACTACGCGAGGCTCCACACCGCCGACGGCAGCCACCTGGTCAGAATCCCGCTCTCCACCCTGGAGGAGCGCTGGGCATCCCGGGGCTTCGTACGCATCCATCGCAGCCATCTGGTCGCCCTCGGCCGCATCGACGAACTGCGCCTGGACGCCGGGGCCACCACCGTCCGGGTCGGCACGGCCGAGCTCGCCGTCAGCCGCCGGCACGCACGCCAGCTGCGCGAACTGCTGATGCGCCACGCCCGGGGCTGACCTGCCGGCACCGCGGCGACCGGCACCCACGACCGTTCGACCCCGTCGGAGCGCCGCTCGTCGCCCGGCCACGGCCGCCCGGCGACGCACGGCACCCGTCCGCCGAGACGGGCCCGGATCGGGCACGCGCCGCCGCACCGCGCGCCTAACCTTGATCGCGCCAGGGAGAAGGGTCCGGATGTCCGACATCGAAGCACTGCTGGACGAGCTGCGCAGCCTGCCGGCGACCCGGCCCACCGGTCCGGGCGAACTGCAGGCGCTGCTGACCGCAGCCAAGAGCGCCGCGGGCCGCTGGGCCGATGTGCTGTACGAGATCAGGGAGTCCGCCCAGGGGCTGGCCGGCCCACGCGCCGAAGCCGCCCTCGAGGTCGCCTTCCGCAGGGCCGAGGAGTCGTACGTGGAGCTGGAGATCGCCCTCGGCGACTGCGCCCGGCACACCACCGGCTGACCTGCCCGGCCCGGCGGGCGCGTGGCCGCACCGCCTGCCCACCGGTCTCTACCGCAGCCGATCCCACCTGCGTAGACTCCACTTCTCCCGAGGCCGCCGACAACGCTGGAGCGGACGACGATGTCTGCAGAGCAACCCCCACGCCGAGTGGTCGTCACCGGAGTGCCGCGCAGCGCCCGCCGGGCCCCCGGACACGCGCCGGCCCGCTCGGAGATCAGCGAGCAGACCACGCTCGGCGCCACCTATGTGCGCTCCCTGATGCGCAGCCAGCTGCGGGCCGCCCTGTGCGCTCTCGGGGCACTCGTGCTGGTCGTCGGATCGCTGCCGCTGCTCTTCGCGCTCCCGGCCGCACTCGGCGGCGGTGTCTCCTCACCGGCGCCGTTCATCTGGGCCGCGCTCGGCGTCGGGGTCTACCCCGTGATGTGGCTGACCGCCCGCTGGTACGTGCGCCGGGCCGAGCGCAACGAACGCGACTTCACCAGGCTGCTCGAAGGCCGCTGACCGTGCCGCCCGGGGAGCCCGTGTGAACCAGACCTACGCGGTGGCCGCCGTCACCGCCGTGGTGCTCGCCACCGTGCTCATCGGTGCGCTCGGCCTGCGCATATCCCGTACCACCTCCGACTTCTACGTCGCCTCCCGCACCGTGAAACCCGGCCTCAACGCCGCGGCGATCAGCGGCGAGTACCTGTCCGCCGCCTCCTTCCTCGGCATCGCCGGACTCGTCCTGCTCCAGGGCCCCGACATGCTCTGGTACCCCGTCGGTTACACCGCCGGATACCTCGTCCTGCTGGTCCTGGTCGCCGCCCCGCTGCGCCGCTCCGGGGCGTACACCCTCTCCGACTTCGCCGAGGCACGGCTGGAGTCCGCACATGTGCGCAGGCTTGCGAGCCTGTTCGTGGTCGGCATCGGCTGGCTGTATCTGCTGCCTCAGCTGCAGGGCGCCGGCCTGACGCTGGAGATCCTCACCGGCGCACCGGACTGGGTCGGCGGACTGGTCGTCGCGTTCGTCGTCACCGGGGCCGTCGCGGCGGGCGGCATGCGCAGCATCACCTTCGTCCAGGCCTTCCAGTACTGGCTCAAGCTCACCGCACTGCTGGTGCCCGCCCTGTTCCTCGTCGCCGTCTGGGCGGGCGACGACACTCCGCGGGCCCGCTTCGACGCACCCGCCGTCTTCCGCGAGCACACCGACGTACGCGTCGACGACACCGTCCGCATCGACCTCGACGAGCCGCTGACGCTCACGGTCACCGGCCGGGTCGACGGCACCCGTCACCAGGCGCAGCGGATCACCCTCGACCGGGGCACGCACCGCGTCGACGCCGGCACCGTGCTCGCCTTCCCGCAGGGCGCCCCGGTTCCCGAGCGGACCGCCGCATCGGGCGCGGACACCTTCAGATGGTCCCAGCCGCTGTCGGGCGGGCGGGACGGCTATCAGCTGTACGCGACGTACGGGCTGATCCTCGCCACCTTCCTCGGCACGATGGGGCTCCCGCATGTCGCCGTCCGCTTCTACACCAGCCCGAACGGACGTGCCGCACGCCGCACCACCCTCGTCGTCCTCTCGCTGATCGGCGCCTTCTATCTGCTGCCGCCGGTGTACGGCGCCCTCGGCCGGATCTACGCTCCCGAACTCACCCTCACCGGGGCCGCCGACGCCGCTGTCCTGGTGCTGCCCGAGCGGATGGTGGGCGGCCTCGCGGGCGATCTGCTCGGCGCGCTGCTCGCGGGCGGTGCCTTCGCCGCCTTCCTGTCCACGGCGTCCGGGCTGACCATGTCCGTGGCCGGTGTCATCACCCAGGACGTGCTGCCCTCGCGGGGCGTACGGCACTTCCGGCTCGCGACGGTGCTCGCCATGGCAGTCCCGTTCGCGCTCAGCGTCGTGGCGTCCCAGGTGCCGGTCGCCGACGCGGTCGGACTCGCGTTCGCCGTCTCGGCGTCGTCGTTCTGCCCGCTGCTCGTCCTCGGCATCTGGTGGCGCGGACTCACCCCGCCCGGTGCCGCTGCCGGTCTCGTGGTGGGCGGGGGAGCGGCACTGACCGCGGTGATGGCCACCAGGGCGGGGCTCGCGCCCGAGGGCTGGCCGCACACGCTGATGGCCTGGCCGGCCGTCTGGTCGGTGCCGCTCGGCTTCCTGACCATGGTGGCCGTGTCCCTGGCCACACCCCGTCACATACCGCCGGGCGCCGCCGCGATCCTCGCCCGGCTGCATCTGCCGGAGGACCTCGTCGGCAGGCCACCACACGAAGGAGCGCAGCGTTGACCGGCACGGGAGTGGCCGCGCTCGTCGCGGCGGGGGCGGTGCTGCTCGCCATCGGCATCGTGGTCGGCCGCATCACGGCGCGCCGCGGCGCGGGGCCCGACCTCGATCTCGGCACGCCCGTCGAAAGGGCCACCTTCCACACCCTGCACACCGCATCCCTCGCCGCGCCCCCGTTGCGGGCCGGGCTCACCGAGGACACCGCCCGCAAGGCCGCCCGGCGGCTGCGCTCGCTGCTCGGCACCGAGGCGCTCTGCCTCACCGACCGCGATTCCGTGCTCGCCTGGGACGGCCGCGGCGCCGACCATCACCGCGAGCAGGTCCTCGCGCGCGTCGCCGAGATGCTGGACTCCGGGCGCAGCCAGAGCCTGCACTCCGAGTGCGCGGACCTCGAGTGCCCGCTGCGCTGGGTCGTCATCGCCCCGCTCACCGGCGAGGAAGGAGTGCTCGGGGCGCTCGTCGCCTACGGCTCACGGGAGTCGGCCGTGCTGGTGCGGGCGGCCACCGAGGTGGCCCGCTGGGTGTCCGTACAGCTGGAGCTCGCCGAACTCGACCGCTCCCGCACCCGGCTGATCGAGGCCGAGATCCGTGCGCTGCGAGCCCAGATCTCCCCGCACTTCATCTTCAACTCACTCGCCGCCATCGCCTCGTTCGTCCGCACCGATCCCGAACGGGCCCGTGAACTGCTGCTGGAGTTCGCCGACTTCACGCGCTACTCGTTCCGGCGCCACGGCGAGTTCACCCATCTCGCCGACGAACTGCGCTCCATCGAGCAGTATCTGGCGCTGGCCGGCGCCCGGTTCGGCGACCGTCTCAAGGTGACCCTCCAGGTCGCGCCCGAAGTGCTGCCGGTGACACTGCCGTTCCTGTGTCTGCAGCCGCTCGTCGAGAACGCCGTCAAGCACGGCCTCGAGGACTCCAGGAACGAGTGCCGCGTCACGATCATGGCGCAGGACGCAGGCGCGGAGGCAATGGTGACCATCGAGGACGACGGCGTGGGCATGGACCCGGAGGTGCTGCGGGGCATCCTGGCAGGGGAGCGGACCTCCGCCTCGGGCATCGGCCTGTGCAATGTCGACGAGCGGCTGCGCCAGGTGTACGGGGACGGGCACGGCCTGGTGATCGAGACAGCCGTCGGCGCAGGCATGAAGATCACGATCCGGATCCCCAAGTACCGCGCGGGAGTGCATTCGTCGGCGGGCCCGCGGACGGGTACCTGACGGGCCGGGTGGCGGTCGGGAGCCTCAGTACAGATGAACGGCCAGATGGCCGAGCGGCAGACCCAGCTGCCAGGCCGGAGTCCACACCTGTACGGCCTCGTCGATACCGCACTCCAGCGGCTGGTGCGCGGCCTGCCAGGGCTCCAGGCCTCCGAGGTCGGCGGCGAGCAGCTCGGTGTCGCGCAGCCACCGCCAGGCATCGACGGCAAGGTCCCGATCGGGATCGTCACCATCATGCGTGGCTCTCGCCCCCAGCTGCGCCAGCACCCACTCCTGCCAGGGATGGCCGTAGGAGGTCAGGCCCAGCCAGTCCTCGATGCGGGCGGCCGAGTTCTCGGCGGAGAAGTCGTCCCTCGTCTCGCACAGATGAATGGTGAGCGCGAGCGTCTGCCGTCCGGCGCGGAACTCCAGCGAGCCGCTCTCCACCAGAGCGCTCGACCGCAGCATCTCGTCGGCGATGTACTCGGCGCACAGCCACGCCATGGGCACGGCGAGCCCGCCACCGCTGGTGCCATTCGTACTTTCGGGCTGCACCCGCACCACCCTCTCCCCTACACGTTGGTCCGCTTCGTCCGCGCCTCGACCACGAGCCTGTACCGACTGACACGGCTGGGGGCCCTTCTTTTCTCAACTTGAACGTGACGTTTCGCATATCGCCACGTCCGGTGCGGGGCCCCAGGGGGACGGGTCACCCGGCGGTGCGTCAGTGGCGCACGGGACGGGGCGCTCGGCTGTAGCCGGGCAGTCCGCGGGCGAGTGCGCGCAGGGCATAGTGCGACCGCGACTTGACGGTGCCCGGTGGTATCCCGAGCGCCTGCGCGGCCTCGTTCACGCTCAGCCCGTGGAAGTAGATCTGCACCAGCACGGCGCGGTGCTCGGCGCTGAGCGACTCCACGGCGGCGCGCACATCGAGCACGGCGACGGCGCTCTCGGTGGGGTCGCAGGGGTCGGCCGTGGTGGCGAGTACCCCGTCACCGATCTCCGTGGGGCGGGCCATGCGCGAGCGGCGGGCGTCGATCGCGAGCCGGCGGCCGACGGTGAACAGCCAGGGCCGCATCGACTCGTAGGGGGCGTCGAACGCCTCGGGGTGCTGCCAAGCCTTGACGAAGGTCTCCTGCAGCAGGTCCTCGGCACGCTGCTGGTCGCCGTAGGTCAGCCCCTGGAGAAAGTTCAGCAGGGCGGGGCCGTGCTCACGCTGCAGCTCCACCAGGGCCCGCTCGTCGGTCGTCGCGGTCGCCGTCGCCATTGCCAACACCCTTTCGCGCAGAGGTCGCTGCCACGTGGCGTATCCGAACGCATCCCGGCGCCCGGGGACAGGCGGCGTACAGCGGTCCTCGGCGAACGGTCGTACGGAGCGGTGAATGGTGCGGCGAACGGTCGGCCGGACCGGCGGCCGGACGGAGCGCACCGGTCCGCTCCGGTGACCGGCTCTGCTAAGGAACGACCGTCACCGGCCAGCGGCCGGCCTTCACGAGCCGCACGGCGACCGAACCGACGATCCGGTGCCCCGCCGACTGTGAGGCCCCGACCACCACGGCGTCCGCCTCCAGCTGGTCGGCCGCGGTGACCAGACCGCCGAACGGGTCACCGTGGAAAGTGTGGAACTCCCAGCGGACGTCCCAGATGCCCTTCACCCTTTCCGCCGCAGACCGGATCTCCGCCACCAGGCTCTCGGCGATCTCCCCGGTCGTGTCCGCCACCGGCGCCCCGAGCGCGGCGCCCGCGGGCAGCACCGGCTGCACGTACACGATGGCCAGCAGCGCGTTCTGCCGCCGCGCCAGCCCTCCCGCATACGCCGCGGCCCGCAGCGAGGAGTCGGATCCGTCGACGCCGACGACGATCACCTTGGGGCCGTCCGTACCGCGTTCGAAACGGTGAGGCGCGTGCTCGTTCACATGAACGAGGCTATCGGCTCCGACAGGCGGTCCGCCGAGGGTCTCCTTAGAGTGCAGACCATGAGTGTCACCGTGGCGCAGCGCACTCCCGCCCGCGGCAGCCTGGCTTCCAAGGTGCCCGGTGCGTTCGCGGTGTTCTTCGGGCTGCTGGGGGCGTTCTGTGTACTCCTCGCCCTCATCCCGCCGCTGCGGCTCCTGCTGCACCCCGTCGTCCTGTTCCTGGACCGTTTCGCCGTCCCGGTCAGCGCCAACCTCGCCTACGCCGTGTTCCTGCTGCTGCTCGCCGCCGCAGTCGGAGCCCGCAAGAGGGCCGCGTGGTGGCTCGTCGTCATCTATCTGGGGCTGCTGACGCTGTCCGATGTCCTGGTGCTCGCCATCGCCGCGGAATGGGGCTGGCTTCCCAACCTGGTGCTGTGTCTGCTCGCCGTCGCGGTCCTGATCTGGGCCCGTGGCGAGTTCTACGCCCGCAGCAGACGCGGCACGTTCCGCCGCGCCCTTGCCGTGCTGGTGCTGGGCCTGGCCACCGGGATCCTCGTCGGCTGGGCCCTCGTCGAGGTGTTCCCGGGCGGGCTGCCGCAGAGCCAGCGCCTGCTCTGGGCCGCCAACCGGGTCCTCGGCGGACTGGTGTCGGGCGACCAGTTCGACGGCAGGCCACCACGCTTCCTTTTCTTCCTGCTCGGACTGTTCGGCGCGCTCGCCCTGCTTGCCGCCGCCCACACCCTGCTGCGCTCCCAGCGTCTGGAAGCCGCACTCCACGGCGACGAGGAGGCCCGGCTCCGCGCCCTGCTCGGCGCCTACGGAGCCCAGGACTCGCTCGGCTACTTCGCCACCCGTCGTGACAAGGCCGTCGTCTTCTCACCCAGCGGCAAGGCCGCCGTCACCTACCGTGTCGAGGCGGGTGTCTGCCTGGCCAGCGGTGACCCGGTCGGTGAACGGGAGGCCTGGACGCCCGCCATCGACGCCTGGCTGGACCTCGCGCGCCGCTACGCCTGGGCCCCCGCGGTCATGGGCGCGTCGGAAGAGGGGGCCAAGGCCTACGCGCGGTCCGGACTCGGGGCGATCCAGCTCGGCGACGAGGCGATCCTCATCGTCGCCCGCTTCGACCTGGGCGGCCGGGACATGCGCGTGACCCGGCAGGCGGTGAACCGGGTCAAGCGGACCGGCGCGCACACCCGTGTCCGTCGCCACCGCACCCTGACCGACGAGGAGATGCAGCGCATCGTCGACCGGGCCGACGCCTGGCGGGACACCGAAGCCGAACGCGGCTTCTCCATGGCCCTCGACCGGCTCGGGGACCCGGCCGACGGAGACTGCCTGCTCGTCGAGGCCTTCGACGGCGACGGCGAACTGATCGCGCTGCTGTCGTTCGTGCCCTGGGGCGAGGACGGGATCTCCCTCGACCTGATGCGCCGCGACCCCGGGGCACCCAACGGGATCATGGAGTTCATGGTCGCGGAGCTGTGCGCCCATGTCGGCAAGATCGGCGTCCGCCGTATCTCCCTCAACTTCGCGGTCTTCCGCTCGGTCTTCGAGGAAGGCGCCCGCATCGGCGCCGGTCCCGTGCTGCGGCTGTGGCGCCGGATGCTGCTCTTCTTCTCCAGGTGGTGGCAGCTCGAGGCCCTGTACCGGTCCAACGTGAAGTACCAGCCCGAGTGGTATCCGCGCTTCCTGTGCTACGGCGACGCGGGCTCGCTCGCCCGCGTCGGACTCGCCTCCGGGATCGCCGAAGGCTTCGTCTCCGTACCGAGCCTGCGCACCATGTGGGGGAGAGGACGGTCCGGCAGACGGCCCGAGGGCGTGGTCCCACCCCTGTCCACAGAAGGACTGCCGTCCATCGACGCGCTCGGCCTGGCCGCGCCGGCGACGGCCGCCGGGGCGGGTCAGGAACGGCTCCCCGAGCAGGTACGCATCCGCCACGCCAAGATGGAGCGGCTGCGTGCCGCCGGCATCGATCCGTACCCCGTCGAGATCCCCCGGCGCACCCGTACCCTCGCCGAGATCAGCGCCGCGCACTCGGCGGACGCTCCCGGCAGCCGAAGCGGCGAACGGGTGACGGTCGCCGGACGGGTGATGGTCGTACGCGATTTCGGCGGCATCGTCTTCGCCCTGCTGCGCGACTGGTCGGGCGATCTGCAGCTGGTCCTCAGTCGCGACGCGGCCGGCGCCGGCGTGCTGGACGGCTTCACCTCCACCGTCGACTTCGGCGACCACATCACCGCCGACGGCGAGATCGGCGTCAGCGACCGGGGCGAGCTCTCCGTCTTCGTCACCGGTTGGCGGCTGACCGGCAAATGCCTGCGCCCGCTGCCCGACAAACGGCACGGGCTCGCCGACCCTGAGGCCCGCGTTCGGCAGCGCTATCTGGATCTCGTCGCCAGCCCCGACGCCCGCGACGTCGTGCGCCGCCGGTCCACCGCCGTTCAGGCACTGCGACAGGGCCTGCTGGACCGCGGTTTCCTCGAGGTCGAGACGCCGATGCTGCAACAGATCCACGGCGGAGCCAACGCCCGGCCCTTCACCACCCACATCAACGCCTACGACCTCGACCTGTATCTGCGCATCGCACCCGAGCTGTACCTCAAACGGCTGTGCGTGGGCGGCATGGAGAAGGTCTTCGAGATGGGCCGTACGTTCCGCAACGAGGGCGTGTCCTACAAGCACAACCCCGAGTTCACGATGCTCGAGGCCTACCAGGCCTTCGCCGACTACGACGAGATGCTCGAGCTCACCCGCGAGCTGATCCAGGGCGCGGCGACCGCCGCCTTCGGCTCTCAAGTCGCCCACAAGGCCGGTCCGGACGGCAAGCTCGTCGCCCACGACATCTCAGGCATCTGGCCGGTCAGGACGGTGTACGAGGCGATCTCCGAGGCGCTCGGCGAGGAGGTGGACGCCGACACCGGGGAACAGGCGCTGCGGACCCTGTGCGACCGTGCGGGCGTTCCGCACATCCCGGACGACACCCGCGGCGACATCGTCCTGGAGATGTACGAACGGCTGGTCGAGGAAAGGACGAAACTGCCCACGTTCTACAAGGACTTCCCGACCGACGTCTCCCCGCTCACCCGCCGGCACCGCCGTGACCCACGGCTGGCCGAACGCTGGGACCTGGTCGCGTTCGGTACGGAACTGGGCACGGCGTACTCGGAGTTGACCGACCCCGTGGAGCAACGGAGCCGGCTGACCGCGCAGTCGCTGCTCGCGGCCGGCGGCGACCCGGAAGCCATGGAGATCGACGAGGACTTCCTGACCGCCCTGGAGTACGCCATGCCGCCGACCGGGGGCCTGGGCATCGGCGTCGACCGGCTCGTCATGTTCCTCACAGGGCTGACCATCCGCGAGACCCTGCCCTTCCCGCTGGTCCGCGGCACCTGACCCGCGCCAGACCTGCCCGTCGTAGCAGACGTATCTCCGGTACGCATCCGATGTACGCGGCGCCACCATGTTCTTCGCGCAGCACTGCTCCCATCGGGTGGTTTCGCCGGCGCATCCGGTGTCGCTGTGCGGCGCACGGCGCTCATCGTGCGAGCAGTTGGCCATGAAAGAGGATCAACCGACTCCCGGCCGTCGCTCGGTGCTCCGTACGGCCGCATGTCTGGGTGCGGTCGCCACTGTCGGACTCATTGCTTCCGAGCAGGTGCGAAGGCCGGGAAAGGAACCGGTCCCGAGCCCGGCCCCGACTGCGGCGCCGGCGGCGGGGCCGACCGTGGCAG
Organism: Streptomyces sp. NPDC006208; assembly: GCF_040613775.1. Taxonomy (NCBI): domain Bacteria; kingdom Bacillati; phylum Actinomycetota; class Actinomycetes; order Kitasatosporales; family Streptomycetaceae; genus Streptomyces; species Streptomyces sp. NPDC006208. The sequence goes on from NZ_JBEXSW010000002.1 coordinate 242,842, forward strand.
CGGGGCCACCGCACGGCCTGGCGCAGGCCGGGGTCCGCCCTCGCAAGGCCTCCGCCTACCGGCTTCAGCCCATGACGGGGTATGCCGCGCCGCCCGTGCTGCGCCGCGCGGCACCGCCCGTGCGCACATCGCCGTTCCTGAAGGTGGCGGATGTCGGACGGGCCTTGGTGCTCACCTTCGACGACGGGCCCGATCCGCGCTACACGCCCGCGATCCTGAAGACACTGCGCAAGCACGCAGTGCAGGCGATGTTCTTCGTGTGCGGTGAGATGGCCACCTACAACCGCGATCTGCTGCGCGAGATGGCCGACGACGGGCATGTGGTGGGCAATCACTCGTGGTCGCATCCGCGGATCCCCGACCTTCCGCCGTCCGGGATCCGCAGGGAGCTGGGCCGTACCAGCGAGGTGGTCGAGAGGACGCTGGGGGAGGCGCCGCTGTGGTATCGGGCTCCCTACGGCGCCTGGAACAGACTGTCCTTCGAGATCGGCGCCGAGCTCGGCATGGAGCCGCTCGGCTGGACGGTGGACAGCCACGACTGGACGGCGCGCGGCACCGCGACCATCGTGCGACGGGTACTGGACGGCGCCGCGCCGGGCGTGATCGTGCTCTCGCACGACGCCGGCGGCGAGCGGTCGCAGAGCGTCGCAGCGCTGCGCAGCTATCTGCCCGAGCTGCTGGTCGACGGATACCGGATCACGGTGCCGCGTCGCTGAACGCGGCGTCCGGCGCTGGGACCGAGCGCCGGACGCGGTGGCCCGGGAGCCGCGAAGGGACCGTGGGGCAGGGGCGAAGGGGGATCAGGGGATCAGGGCGAGGATGTGACGGTCCTGACCATCCGTGCGAAGACGACGACGTTGCCGTCGTAGCCGTCCGTCTGCGAGTAGCCGCCGCCGCAGGTGATGACCCGCAATTCGGGCTGGCCCGTGTCGCCGTACACCCGGGCCCCCGGGAAGTCGTTCTTGGAGAACACCTCGATGCCGTAGATCTCGAAGACGGCGACACGCCCGTCGGACCGGGACACCTCGATCTGCTGGCCGCGCTGGAGCGCACCGAGCCCGTAGAAGACGGCAGGACCCGTCTGGTTGTCGACATGTCCCACGATCACGGCGGTGCCGCGCTGTCCGGGCGAGATCCCGTTCTGGTACCAGCCCGCGAGGTTGGGTTCCTCCGGCGGCGGGGCGCCCACCCAGCCGTCCTGGTCCAGACCGACGTCCATGACCGGAGCGTCAACCTTGAGCGACGGGATCCGCACGCGCGCCGCGGGGGCGTACGGCAGCGGCTCCAGTGGTACGGGCAGAAACGTCTCCCCCTGGAAACGGCCGTTCAGGGTGGCGGCGTGGGCCGGCTGCGGCGGGCCGAGCGCGACGTCCACTCCGTTCTTCATCAGAGCGATTCCGCTGAGCATGACGAGAGCCAGGACGCCCCAGGGCGAGCGCTTCCTCGACTCCGAATCGCCTGTGTGGTGGCGCATGGTTCTCCCTTCGTACGCCTGTAGGCACGCTAAGCGCATGCTGCGAAGGCTGCGAGGAGGGAACGGCGAACGGGTGGTGGGGGCCACTCGGGGTGATCCATCCGGGTAATCGGAAGATAAAAAGTTCTGACGGTCTGTGACCTGCGACTCCATCAGATCGCTCGGCGTGTCGCCTCACCAGGGCGGACCAACGCCGAAATGCGACCGGTCAGCCCCCCAGTGAGTGTTCGTTATGGAAGGCGTACTCGTCGAATTTCCCGGAGCCCGGCTTTGGGGCGTCTTCCAGGAGGTTGAACGATGCGTGCCTATCGCGCTGTCGCGGCGACCGCGACCGCCTTCGCGGCAGTCGGGCTCTGCGCCCCGCTGGCCGCCGCGGGCGGTAGTCCCAGCGGCGGCCCCAGAAATGTCCGAGTCAGTCCATCTTCCGTCCACCAGGGCGGCATCCTGACCATCTCCGTCGACGGCTGCGAGCGGGGTGGCACGGTCAGGTCGAACGCTTTCCCGGACACCCACCTCTCCAGGGACTTCGACATCCGCCGGGACGAATTCGGGAACCTCGTCAACCCCGGGACCCTCGTCAACCCCGGAAACCTGGGCAGCCGCAGCGACTCCAAGGGCCGCGGGAACCTCGCCGACCGCGGAAGCTTCAACGACGCCGGGATCCCGGACGACGGAGGGGTCTTCGACAACCGCGGAGTCCTCGGCGATCGCGGATTCGACCCCGGTGGGAACTTCAACAACCGCGGGAACCTCGGCAATCGCGGGTTCGACGACCGCGGGAACTTCAACAACCGCGGGAACTTCAACGACCGCGGAGGCGACCGCGGGAACTTCAACGACCGTGGGAATCTGGGCAACCGCGGTGACTTCAACGATCGCAGGGATGACCGGGGCAACTTCAACGACCGCGGGAATCTCGGCAACCGCGGTGACTTCAACGACCGTGGGAATCTGGGCAACCGCGGTGACTTCAACGATCGCAGGGATGACCGCGACCGTGGGAACCTGGGCAACCGGGGTAACTTCGACGACCGTGGGAACCTGGGCAACCGGGGTAACTTCGACGACCGTGGGAACCTGGGCAACCGGGGTAACTTCGACGACCGCGGGAACCTCGGCGTGCGCGGTGAGTTCGACGACCGTGACCTGCGGGACGGTCGTGCGGTCGCCTTCGCCCGGGTCAGGAACAATGCCACGCCCGGGCGCTACAACCTGACCGTCCGTTGCGACGGCAGCCCGGCTGTTGCCTCCGCGCAGTTCACCGTGCTCCGCGGCCGGGGCGCGCAGGGCGGTCTCGGCGGTTCGATCGGCCCCAGCTCCGCGGAGATGGGGGTCGGCGCCGGTCTCGTCGCCACGGCGGCCGTCGGCGGCAGCCTGTTCATCGTTCGTCGCCGTCGGATCGGCGGACAGGGCTGACCGGTCGAAAGAAAGAACCCCGGTCGGTCAACCGCAAGTAGCCCCGAATCCTCTCGAGGATTCGGGGCTACTTGCGGTTCAGTGCTGGCGGGTCGAGGAACGCCGGCGGATCACGACGACCGTCGCGGTGGTCGCCGCGACGACGAGCGCGGCGCCGGCAACGATCTCGCCGGTGTTCAGACCGTCCATGCTGCCGCCGAGTCCGCCGCGGACGCCCTGGGGAGCCACGGTGGAGCCGGTGGTCGGAGTGGTGGTGCCGCCACGAATCGTGAGGTCGATGGTGCCGATACGGCCGATGCAGTTGAACTGCACCGAATACACGGAGCCGGGCCTGGCGTTGAGGTCGATGGTGGCCGCGGTCGACCCGTTCTGGGGGATCGTGACGGTGTCGAACACCCCGGAGGTGACCGTGGTCGTGCTGGGGCAGCCCCCGGCGGTCAGCGTGACGCGTCCACCGGGGGCGACGGTCGAAGGGGTGACGCGGAAGTCGTAGGGGGTGGTGTTGATACTGGTGGCAGCGAGGGCGGTGGGAGCGGTCAGGGCGAGAGCGGCCACTCCCAGCAGAGCGGCGGATGCGGCACGTATCGCGCGCATGGTCAATCCTCCGGGTCTCCGAGGAGCATTTGCGGAACGGTTCCACAACGGGCGGACAGTGCACCTCGATCACGGAAACGCTAAAAGCGGGACGAACCGTCCGCGATCCGTGTCGGGCATTCGGGGTATAGCGGTCCCCCTGGTGGCTCAATGAAGCCCGTGTCGCCGCGTCATTCCCGGCCGGGGATGAGATGGGGGGCCGCGTCGGCGATCCGCGCGCGCATGGGCCGCCTCCGCAGGGCTTCGAGCGCCTCGCCGATCAGCTCGCTCAGCGGGTGGGACAGCTCGGCCTCGAAGGCGGTGGCCGCCGCCGCGGTCGCCTCCCACTCGGCGTCCAGCGCGGGCAGCAGGGACTCGGCCCTCGGGGTCAGTGCCGCGATACGCCGCCGCCCGTCCTCGCCGGGGCCGACCACGACCAGCCCTTCCCTGACCAGTTGGGCCACCGTCTGGCTGGCCGCGGAGTGGGTCACGCCGATTGCCGCGGCCACCTCCTGGATGGTGCTGGGGCCGCGGGTGGCCAGCATGCGCAGCACCGGCGTGTAACGGGGGCGCACTCCGTCCAGGCCGAGGTCGCTGTAGACGGCGGCGACATCCGCTTCCAGGAGCCCGAGCAGCAGGCGCAGTCGGGTGCCGAGCAGTTCGGGCCCGGCGGCGGGGGAGTCCATGGAGCTAATGTAACAGCGCTGTCATATCTCATCGGAGGGGTGTCGCCATGGCAGAGTTGTATCCGCCGATCGAGCCGTACGAGCAGGGAATGCTCGACGTCGGGGACGGCAACCGCGTCCACTGGGAGGTGTGCGCGAACCCCGGAGGCAAGCCGGCCCTCGTCGTCCACGGCGGTCCGGGCTCGGGCTGTGTACCCGGCATGCGGCGCTATTTCGACCCGGAGCGCTATCGGGTCGTCCTGTTCGACCAGCGCGGCTGCGGACGCAGCACTCCGCACGCGAGCGACCCGGCCACGGACATGCGGCACAACACCACCGGCCACTTGATCGCGGACATGGAACGTCTGCGCGAACACCTCGGCATCGAGTGCTGGCTGCTGTTCGGCGGGTCGTGGGGCTCCACCCTGATCCTCGCCTACGCCGAGCAGTACCCGGACCGGGTGTCCGGGATCGTCATCAACGGCGTCACCATGACCAGGCGCTCGGAGATCGACTGGCTCTACCGGGGTGTCGCCCGCTTCTTCCCCGAGCAATGGGACCGGTTCCGGGACGGCGTACCCGAGGCCGAGCGGGACGGAGACCTCGTGGCCGCGTACGCGCGCCTGATGGAACACCCCGATCCTGCCGTGCGGGCGAAGGCGGCGGCCGACTGGTGCCGCTGGGAGGACGCCGTACTCTCCCTGGAACCGCACGGCGCGCCCGATCCGTACAGCGGACGGCCCGACGACGCGCGGCTCGCCATGGTGCGGATCACGTCCCGCTACTTCGCCCACGGTGCCTGGCTCGAGGAGGGTGCGCTGCTGCGTGACGCGCGACGGCTGAAGGGAATCGAGGGCGTGCTCTTGCACGGCCGGCTCGACCTCAGCGGGCCGCTCGGCACCGCCTGGGAACTGACCCGTGTCTGGGCGGACGCGGAACTGGTGGTCATGCAGGACGCGGGGCACAAGGGCAGCGAGCTGATGCGGGCACAGGTGACCGGGGCGCTCGACCGCTTCGCACTCCGCGACTGATGTGTCTCCTGGGGCAGTTGAGATCCGGCCATTCCGCCTGGGGTGAATTGCGAGGGTGAGAGCCGGATTTCGCCCCTTCGCGGCTGCGGCCCGGGTCACGGTCAAAGATTTTTCTCGGCGCGTTGAACACAAGCCGTCCTGGCGTCCGTACCTAAGGCCATGAACGGCGCACCCTGGCGCCGGGACGGGTTCGAAAACTAACGGGAGTGGACATGAACACCTGGCGCAACGCCTCACTCGCGGTGACTGCGGCGGCCGTACTCTCGCTGACGACGGCGTGCGGTCAGGAAAAGGGAAGCGAGACTCCCAACGGTCAGGCAGTCGGTGCCGCCCAGCCCGCGGATGCCGGCTACGGCTCCGGAGGGTACGGCGCAGACGCCGGCGGGCAGGCGGCCGGCGCCAAGCCCGCCGGTCAGCTCGCGGTCTGGGAGAGCAAGGACCTCGGCAAGGTCGTCACCGACAGCGCGGGCTTCACCCTCTACCGGTTCGACAAAGACACCGCCGAGCCGCCGAAGTCGAACTGCGAAGGTGACTGTGCAAAGGCATGGCCCGTCGTGGCCGCCGGAGGCGCCTCCCCGGCGCCGGGCGTCGACGACTCCCTGATCGGGCAGGTGACCCGGGCGGACGGCGTCAAGCAGCTCACCATCGACGGCTGGCCGATGTACCGCTATGCCAAGGACACCAAGCCCGGTGACGTCAAGGGCCAGGGTGTGGGCGGCACGTGGTACGCGGCGGCTCCCGACGGCAAGAAGGCCGCCCCCGGCGCAGGCGGCGGCGCGGGTGCCGAGGAGGCCGACCTCGCGGGTCTGTCCGTGCGCAACGACCCCAAGCTCGGCGAGGTCGTCGTCGACAAGAACGGCATGACGGTCTACCGCTTCACGAAGGACTCGGCCTGGCCGATGAAGACGGCGTGCACCGGCGCGTGCCTCGACAAGTGGCCGGTGGTCGAGCCCGTCGACAAGAACGACACCGAAGGAATCCTGAAGAAGGGCTTCGTCACCTTCGACCGGCCGGACGGAATCAAGCAGCAGACCATCGACTGCTGGCCGATCTACACCTTCGCCGGCGACAAGAAGCCCGGTGACACCAACGGCCAAGGCGTCGGCGGTACTTGGTTCGCAGTCTCGCCCGAGGGCAAGCCGGTCGGAGCGCCCAAGTAGTCCCCACGTCGCGACTCCGGCAGGGCCGGCCCGTCTCACGCCTTTGGCGTGACGGCGGGCCGGTTGCATGTGCCGGTCGCGTGTGACCAAGAACGGACCGCTAATTTCCGTTTGGGCTCGCCCTCTTGGCGGGCGATCAGTAGCCTCGGCTCGAACGCTGGCCATGGACATGGCCGTCCCCCGTGGCGACTTGTTGGAGACTTCGATGGAGCGTCCCGCCTGGGCCCCGCAGGGCATCGACATATCGGTGCCGAGCGTGTCCCGCATTTACGACTACTATCTGGGCGGATCGCACAACTTCGAAGTCGACCGGGAAGCGGCGCGCAAGGCCATGGAGTTCATGCCGGGCCTCCCCAAGATCATGCAGGCGAACCGGGCGTTCATGCGGCGGGCCGTGAACTACGCGGCGGCCGAAGGCATCACCCAGTTCCTCGACATCGGTTCCGGCATTCCGACCTTCGGCAATGTTCATGAAGTCGCCCGCAAGGCGACGTCCGACGCCCGCGTCGTCTACGTGGACCACGACCCGGTGGCCGTCGCCCACAGCCGGGCCGTACTCGAAGGCGACGAGCAGTCCGCGATCGTTGCCGCCGATCTGCGCAAGCCCCGCCAGATCCTCGACAGCCCCGAAGTCACCGGACTGCTCGACCTCGAACGTCCGGTCGCGCTGATGCTGGTGGCCGTACTGCACTTCATCGAGGACGAGGACGACCCGAAGGCCGCCGTGGCCGAGTTGCGTGACACACTGGCGCCCGGCAGCCTGATCGTCGTCACCCACGCCTCGTACGAAGGTGTGCCCGTGACCCAGGACGAGGCGGGCGCCGCCGTCGATGTGTACCGCTCCATACGCAACCCCCTGATCATGCGCTCGCGCGACGACATAGCCCTCTTCTTCGACGGCTGCGCGATGGTCGAGCCCGGTCTGGTCCCCATGCCGCACTGGCGGCCGGACGTGGCCCCCGAGCAGGAGGATCCCTATGCCTTCTCCGGGTTCGCCGGGGTGGGGCGCACGGCGTGAAGGCGCCGGAGAAGGCGGCGCCGCCCGCGGGCGAACCGGACGGACCCGAGGACCGGCTGAGGAGATTCGCGACGATCTGGAGCCGGGCGATCTTCCCGGCCACAGCCACGTCGATGACCCGGCCCGAACTCGAGGCGCATCTGCTTCCGCTGGCCCGGCAGCTGGCCGGGGCGCTGCACGGCCGGCCGTTCGTCCCGCAGGCCGCAGGGCCGGTCGGGGCGGCTCTCATCGACGCCCACTGCACGGACCCCGACGTCCTCAGCCGCACCCTCGGCGTCATCGACGCCTATCTCGTCCTGTACTGCGGCACGGACGACGAGCAGCGGACCGCCGAGGAGAACAGGGCACGCTGCGCCCGCTTGCAGCACGCGCTGGCGGCCGGCTTCGCCGGGGCCCTGCGCGAGCGCACCCTCTCCGAACAGGAGTCCATCGCCCGGTCCTCGCTGCTGGCGCGCAGCGACGCCCTCGACGCCATGCACGCCACCGAGGTCCGCTTCCGCGCCGTGTTCGAGGGGGCCGCGATCGGCATCGCGATCGCCGACCTCGAGGGCAATGTGCTGGAGGTCAACGACACGCTGACGCAGATGTTCGGCGGTCTCGAGCACCATGTGCGCGGCCGCAAGGTCACCGACTGGGCACACCCCGAGGACCGGCCCCAGGTGTGCGAGCTGTACCGCGAACTGGTACGCGGCGAACGCGACCACTACCGGACCGAGAAGCCGTTCTACCGCAACGACGGCACGGTCCTGTGGACCAACCTGACGGTCTCCCTGCTGCGCGACGCGGAGGGCCGGCCCCAGTACCAGCTGGCGCTGACGGAGGACACCACCGAGCGCCGGCTGCTCAATCTGCGGCTGCGCTACGAGGCCACCCACGATGCCCTCACCGGACTGCCCAACCGCACCCTGTTCTTCGAACGGCTGGAAAAGGCCGTCACCGCCGGCGACGGTGCCCGCTTCGGGCTGTGCTATCTCGACCTCGACGGCTTCAAGGCCATCAACGACAGCCTCGGCCATGCCACGGGTGACCGGCTGCTGGTGGAGGTCGCCGACCGGCTGCAGAGCTGCGCCACCGCACCCAGCGAGATGGTGGCCCGCCTCGGCGGTGACGAGTTCGTCGCGCTGACCACCGGGCCCGACACACAGCGCGAGGTCGACGACCTGGCCACCCGCATCCTCGGCGCGCTCGCCACGCCCATCAACGTCGACGGCCGGGAGTTCTCGGTGCGCGGCAGCATCGGCATCGTCGAGGGCCCGGGCGGCGAGCGCACCAGCGCCGAGGTGCTGCGCAGCGCCGACATCACGATGTACCGGGCCAAATCGGCGGGCGGCAACCGCTTCGAGCTCGCCGACCCCGAGGCGGACGCGCGCGCCATCACCCGGCACGGGCTGACCAACGCCCTCCCGGCAGCCCTCGAGCGCGGCGAGTTCTTCATCGAGTACCAGCCCCTGGTACACCTCGGCGACGGCAGCGTGCACGGCGCCGAGGCCCTGGTGCGCTGGTGCCATCCGCAGCACGGCGTGCTCGGACCCGACCGGTTCATACCGCTCGCCGAACGCACCGGGCTGATCGTGCCGCTGGGCCGCTGGGTGCTCCAGGAAGCCGTACGCCAGGCGAGGTACTGGAGCAGACGCCACTCCGACGGCGGTCCGCTTCGGATCAACGTCAACCTCTCACCCACCCAGCTCAAGCATCCCGGGCTGGTCACCGACACGATCGACGTCCTCGAGCGCTCCGGCCTCGAACCGCGCGCACTGTGCCTGGAGGTCACCGAGTCGGCGCTGATCGGCGCAGACGAGGATCTGCTCAAGCCGCTGCGTCAACTCGCCGAGATGGGCGTGGACATAGCGCTCGACGACTTCGGCACCGGCTACTCCAACCTTGCCAATCTGCGCCGGCTCCCGGTGAGCGTGCTCAAGCTCGACCGCTCCTTCACGCAGGGGATGCAGCGCCACCCCGCCGATCCCGTGGATCTGAAGATCGTGGAGGGCATCGTCTCGCTGGCGCACAGCCTGGAGCTGGCCGTGACGGTCGAGGGAGTGGAGACCGGGCGACAGGCGGAGCAGCTGCGGGAGCTGGGCTGCGACACCGCCCAGGGCTGGTACTACGCGAGACCGGGCGCACCGGACCGGATCCACACGCTGGTCCTCGCCGACGCGGTCTAGGGGTTCTCCGGCGCGGATGTTGTGGGCCGTCCCCAGGTTGCCTCGCGATGCAGTGAAGTTCGCGACAGCAATTCGGCTGGGGACGGCGTCGGCGGTCTCTTCCTCGGTACCGGCCAGGCCTCCGCCGCCGGCAAGGTGATCACCTGCAACATCCCGCAGATGCGGCAGCAGATCGCCCAGCTGCGCAACAAGGCCGCCAAGCTGGACAACCGCGGCGAGGCTGCCGCGGCCAGGAAGGCCCGCGCGGAGGCCACCGCCATCGACAGGAAGATGCGCGCCTGCATCGCGGCCGAGAGCTGATGCACCGCGTCCGCCCCGGCACCGGCCGGGGTGGATGCCGTGTGCGACCGCAACCGCGCAGCCCAGCCCTTCTCTCCCGCACGCCGTCCGCCGTCGGTCCGGCCGCCCGCGTCGGCCCGCCCCGCCCTGTCAGACGCGCCGCCGTCGTTCGTCGTCCGCCCGCGAGTCGAGCAGCACCCGCTGGAGTTCACGCGCGGCCCGGGGCGGAGCCACGTCGCTGCGGTGCGCGAGCGCGATCGTACGGCGCAGACCGGGGCGGGCGAGCGGGGTGACGCGCAGATCGCCGCCCGCACGCGCGGCCACCATGCTCGGCACGACCGCCGCGCCGAGCCCGGCACGCACGAAGCCCAGTACGGCGTCCATCTCGCCGCCCTCCACGGTGAAGGAGGGCTCGAATCCGGCGGCGCGGCAAGCGGCGACGGTCAGTTCGCGCAAGTCGTAGCCGTGCCGGAACATCACCAGCGGCTCGCCCTGCAGATCGGCGATCCGCACGGGCCGGCGGGGCTCCTTCGACGCGGGGGAGGTGACCACGACCAGGTCCTCCTGGAGCAGCTCGACCGTGGTGAGCGCGGGGGACGGGCTGGGCAGCGGCAGGACGACCAGGGCCAGATCGAGCGAGCCGCGCGCCAGTTCCCGTACGAGATCGTGCGAGCCGCCCTCCTCGATCAGCAGCCGGATGCCCGGATGCAGGGCGTGGAAGTCCCGCAGGACCTCGGGCAGCAGTCCCGTGCACAGGCTCGGGGTGGCTCCCAGCCGTACCCGCCCGCGCCGCAGCTGGGCCAGCTCCTGCACCTCATGGCGCGCGGTGTCGGCGTCGGCGAGAATGCGGCGGGCGAGTGGGAGCAGCGCCTCACCCGCGTCGGTGAGCGCGATATTGCCCCGCGCCCGGGCGAACAGGTCCGCCCCCAGCTCCTTCTCCAGCGCCCGGATCTGCTGGGAGAGCGACGGCTGGGACACATGCACGCGCTCGGCGGCGCGGGTGAAGTGCCGTGTCTCGGCAACGGCCACGAAGTAGGCGAGCTGCTGCAACTGCATGGTCCCAGCATAGGACCACCATAGGCAGCGGCTATCGAGATGAGCCGGATCATGTCTTGGACCTCTGATGGTTCCCGGCTTTAGCGTCGAAGACATGGCTCTGGCAACGCGGACGGACCGAAAACCGTCCCTCACGCGCACGTTCTGGGGATCGACCATCGGCAAGAAGACGGTCATGGCCGTCAGCGGCCTGGTCATGCTCGGCTATCTGGTCGCCCACATGTTCGGCAACCTCAAGATCTTCTTCGGTGCGGGCGAGTTCAACGCGTACGGCCACTGGCTGCGCACCATGGGCGAGCCGGTCATGCACTACGGATGGGCCCTCTGGCTCGTCCGCGTGGTGCTCCTCGCCGCAGTGGTGGGACACGGCGTCGCGGCGTATCAGCTCAGCCGCCGCGACATCCGCGCCCGGCCGACCCGCTACCTGCACAAGCGCCCGCGGGCGAGCTACGCCACCCGCACCATGCGCTGGGGCGGGATCATCCTCGCGCTGTTCATCGTGTGGCATGTGCTCGATCTGACCACCGGCACGGTCCACACCGGCGGATTCCAGGAGGGCCACCCGTACCAGAACGTCGTGGACACCTTCTCCACCTGGTACGGCAACGTCATCTACATCGTCGCCATGCTCGCCGTCGGACTGCACATCCGGCACGGCTTCTGGAGCGCCGCACAGACCCTCGGCGCCGGCAACGCCGCCCGCGACCGGATCCTCAAGGGCGCGGCCAACGGGCTCGCGCTGCTGCTGACCGCCGGATTCCTCTCCGTACCCGTCGCCGTCATGACCGGAATGGTGAACTGACATGACCGACCACATCGACTACACGGCCTACGGGGCCGGAGCGCCGCTGGCCGACACCAAGGCCCCCGACGGCCCCGTCGCCGAGCGCTGGGACCGCCGCCGCTTCGAGGCCAGGCTGGTCAACCCGGCCAACCGGCGGGCGCACACCGTGATCGTGGTCGGCACCGGTCTCGCCGGCGGAGCGGCGGGCGCCACACTCGCCGAACAGGGCTACCACGTCGAGCAGTTCTGCTACCAGGACTCCCCGCGCCGGGCCCACTCCATCGCCGCGCAGGGCGGAATCAACGCGGCCAAGAACTACCGCAACGACGGTGATTCGATCCACCGCCTGTTCTACGACACCGTCAAGGGAGGTGACTTCAGGGCCCGGGAGTCCAACGTCCACCGCCTCGCGCAGATCTCCGTGGAGATCATCGACCAGTGCGTGGCCCAGGGAGTGCCGTTCGCCAGGGAGTACGGCGGGCTGCTCGACACCCGCTCCTTCGGAGGCGTCCAGGTCTCCCGCACCTTCTACGCCCGTGGCCAGACGGGTCAGCAGCTGCTGCTCGGCGCCTACCAGGCCCTCTCCCGGCAGATCGCCGCGGGCAACGTCACGATGCACGCCCGCACCGAGATGCTCGACCTGATCGTCATCGACGGGCGCGCACGTGGCATCGTCGCCCGCGACCTGATCACCGGAAAGATCGACACGTACGTCGCGGACGCCGTCGTGCTGGCTTCCGGTGGCTACGGGAACGTCTTCTATCTGTCGACGAACGCCATGAACTCCAACGCCACCGCCGTCTGGCGGGCGCACCGGCGCGGCGCCTGGTTCGCCAACCCCTGCTTCACCCAGATCCACCCCACCTGCATCCCACGCACCGGTGACCACCAGTCCAAGCTGACGCTGATGAGTGAGTCGCTGCGCAACGACGGCCGCATCTGGGTACCGAAGGCGCCTGGCGATCACCGGCCGGCGAACGAGATCCCCGAGGACGAGCGCGACTACTACCTGGAGCGGATCTATCCTTCCTTCGGCAATCTCGTCCCGCGTGACATCGCCTCGCGTGCCGCCAAGAACGTGTGCGACGAGGGCCGCGGCGTCGGCCCGGGCGGCCAGGGTGTCTATCTCGACTTCGCCGACGCCATCCAGCGGATGGGCCGCGCGGCGATCGAGGAGAAGTACGGCAACCTCTTCGAGATGTACGAGCGGATCACCGCTCAGAACCCGTACGAGGTCCCGATGCGGATCTATCCGGCCGTGCACTACACGATGGGCGGACTGTGGGTCGACTACGACCTCCAGACCACCGTCCCGGGTCTCTTCGCGATCGGCGAGGCCAACTTCTCCGATCACGGTGCCAACCGCCTCGGTGCGTCGGCGCTGATGCAGGGCCTCGCCGACGGCTACTTCGTCCTGCCGGCCACCATCAACGACTACCTTGCCCGAAGCCGGTTCGACGGCACCGTCGGACCCGGCCATCCCGTGATCGCGGAGGCGGTCGCCGACACCGAGGACCGGCTGAACCTGCTGCTGGCGGTCGACGGCGACCGCACCCCCGACTCCTTCCACCGCGAGATCGGTGAACTCATGTGGGAGTACTGCGGGATGGCCCGCACCGAGAAGGGCCTGCGCAAGGCGCTCGAGCGGATTCCGCAGATCCGCGAGGAGTTCTGGCGCCGGATCAAGGTGCCCGGCACCGGCATGGAGTTCAACCAGTCGCTGGAGAAGGCCAATCGCATCGTCGACTACCTGGAGCTCGCCGAGCTGATGTGCCTCGACGCGCTGCACCGCTCCGAGTCCTGCGGCGGCCACTTCCGCGAGGAGTCGCAGACAGCCGACGGCGAGGCCGCCCGCAGGGACGGGGAGTTCGCGTATGCGGCCGCCTGGGAGTTCAGGGGCACCGGTGAGGCGCCCGTCCTGCACAAGGAAGACCTCGTCTTCGAGTACGTCCACCCCACTCAGCGGAGCTACACATGAAGCTCACCCTGCGCGTCTGGCGCCAGCACGACTCCGGCGCCCCCGGCGCGATGGCCACCTACGGGGTGGACGGGATCTCCCCGGACATGTCGTTCCTCGAGATGCTCGACACGCTCAACGAAGAACTCATCCTGCGGGGCGAGGACCCGGTCGCCTTCGACCACGACTGCCGCGAGGGCATCTGCGGCGCGTGCAGCCTCGTCATCAACGGCGACGCCCACGGCCCGGAGCGCACCACCACCTGCCAGCTCCACATGCGGTCCTTCCAGGACGGCGACACCATCGACATCGAGCCCTGGCGGGCGGCCGCATTCCCGGTCGTCAAGGACCTGGTGGTCGACCGCTCCTCCTTCGACCGGATCATCCAGGCCGGCGGCTACATCAGCGCCCCCACCGGTTCCGCCCCCGAGGCCCACGCCACCGCGGTGCCCAAGCCCGACGCCGACTCGGCCTTCGAGCACGCCGAGTGCATCGGCTGCGGCGCCTGCGTCGCGGCCTGCCCCAACGGCTCAGCGATGCTGTTCACCTCGGCGAAGGTCAACCATCTCAATGTGCTGCCCCAGGGTGCGCCCGAGCGGGAGACCCGGGTGCTCGACATGGTCGCCGCCATGGACGAGGAGGGCTTCGGCGGCTGCACGCTGGCCGGGGAGTGTGCAACAGCCTGCCCCAAGGGCATTCCGCTGCCGTCGATCGCGGCGATGAACAAGGAGTGGCTGCGGGCCGCGAGGAGCGTCCGACGCCGTTGACGAGCCGTCCGACGCACCGTCAAGGACGCATGGGCGGACGGCGCGCCGGTGTCCGGCGCTCCGGGCCGCCGATTGATCGCGCCGGACAAGGGGCCGAGGCGGGACGGCCGCACGCTCGGCGTGCGCCGGAGTGCGGGCTGTTCTCCGCCCGGTGGAGGAGTAGGTTCCGGACATGTTTGTGGAGTGAGGATCGACACAAGTACGCACCTTGAGCCGGAGATTCTTCATAGGAATGTCACGTCTGCCGCGGAATCTTCGGCTCATGTCGCATAAAGCCGGGAGCCGGGAACAAGATCAATTTTGTTCAAGTCTGCACATCGTATGACGACATGTCCGTATCAGGTGCAATCGCCTTCCACCGACTTCGGGCGAGAGCGGATGGCCCTGTAGGCATGCAGGGCAACGGCGGTTCCGACCACACCGCCGACCCGACCACAGCCATTCCTGGGGGAACTCCCATGTCCCGAACAACCCGCCGCCAGGCCCTCGGTGTCGCCGCCGGCGCGGCCGCAGGGCTCGCGCTCATCGGCGCCGCGCCCGGCCGGGCGGCCCGGAGCGCCGCGCCCGCGCCGCGCACGCCGGCCCAGCCTGCCCCCTTCGACGAGGTCTACCGGGGGCGTCGTATACAAGGCGGGCCGTCGCACGCCGCCGGCCACCACGGCCACCACGGGGGCGGATACGCCGTGCGCGTCGACGGCGAGGAGCTGCATGTGATGCGCAACGCCGACGGCACCTGGATCAGCGTCGTCAACCACTACGAGCCGCATGCCACGCCGCGTGCCGTCGCGCGCGCCGCCGTCGTGGAACTCCAGGGCGCGGACCTCGTTCCCGTCGAACTCTTCTGATCCCGGAGCAACCCGCACCATGACCGTACGCAAGAACCAGGCACAACTGTCCGCTGACGAGAAGCGCCGCTTCACAGATGCCCTGCTGGAGCTCAAGCGCAGTGGCCGCTACGACACCTTCGTCTCCACCCACAACGCCTTCATCATGAGCGACACGGACAACGGGGACCGGGTGGGCCACCGCTCGCCGTCCTTCCTGCCCTGGCACCGCCGCTACCTCATCGAGTTCGAGCAGGCTCTGCAGGCCGTCGACGCATCGGTGGCCCTTCCTTACTGGGACTGGACCGCCGACCGCACCTCCGCATCCTCTCTCTGGGCATCGGACTTCCTCGGTGGCACCGGCCGTGCCAGGGACGGCCAAGTACTCGACGGCCCGTTCTCCGGTCCCTCCGGCGCCTGGCAGATCAACGTCCGCGTGGACGGCCGGACCTACCTGCGCCGCGATCTCGGGGCAGGTGGCCGACAGCTGCCCACCCGTGCCGAGGTCGACTCCGTCCTCGCGATGTCCACCTACGACGCCCCGCCGTGGAACAGCGCGTCGGACGGCTTCCGCAACCACCTCGAAGGCTGGCGCGGCGTCAATCTGCACAACCGCGTCCATGTCTGGGTCGGGGGCCAGATGGCCACCGGCGCCTCCCCGAACGACCCGGTGTTCTGGCTGCACCACTGCTTCATCGACAAGCTCTGGTCGCAGTGGCAGGCCCGCCACCCGGGCTCGACGTATCTGCCCACGGCAGGTACTCGCAACGTCGTCGACCTGCGCGACACCATGCGCCCGTGGAACGACGTGACCCCCGCAGACATGCTCGACCACACCCCGCACTACACGTACGACACGGCCGCCTAGGCCCCCTGCCTAGTCCGGACCTGGCCTCCCCAGGGACGCGGCGAGATAGGGCGCGGTCCGGCTGCCCGCCGCCCGCGCCACCTCCGCCGGCCTGCCGGCGGCGACGACCCGGCCGCCCTCGTCGCCGCCGCCCGGACCCAGATCGATCACCCAGTCCGCGCCGGCGACCACATCCATGTCGTGTTCGACCACCACCACCGAGTGGCCGGCGTCGACCAGGCCGTGCAGCTGCCGCATCAGCACCTCCACATCGGCCGGATGCAGTCCCGTCGTCGGCTCGTCCAGCACATAGAGCGTGTGACCGCGGTGCAGCCGCTGCAGCTCGGTGGCGAGCTTGATGCGCTGGGCCTCGCCGCCCGACAGCTCGGTCGCCGGCCGGCCGAGCCGCAGATGGCCGAGCCCCACATCGAGCAGGGCCCGCAGACTGCGCTCGGCGGCGGGCACGTCCCCGAACAACTCCGCGGCGGCCTCGACCGTCAGATCCAGGACCTCGGCGATGTTCAGCCCCCGGTACGGAACCTGAAGCGTCTGCGGGTTGTAGCGAGCCCCCGCGCAGGTGGGGCAGGGCGCATAGGTACTGGGCAGGAACAGCAGCTCGACGGAGACGAACCCCTCACCCTGACAGGCCTCGCAGCGGCCACCGGCCACATTGAAGGAGAAGCGCCCGGCCTTGTAGCCCCGTGCGCGGGCCTCGTCCGTGCCGGTGTAGAGCTTGCGGACCACATCGAACAGCCCCGTGTACGTCGCCAGATTCGACCGAGGGGTGCGCCCGATGGGCCTCTGATCGACCGTCACCAGCCGGTCGAAGCCTGCCGGTTCGGCGGTGATGGAACCCACCAGAGTGGACTTGCCGGACCCCGACACACCGGTGACCGCCGTCAGTACGCCGAGTGGCAGCCGGGTGATGAGCCCGCGCAGATTGTGACGGGTCACCGGCCCCAGCGAGAGCTGTCCGGACGGCTCGCGCGGCGTGCGCCCGGGTGTGCGTTCCCCGCCGAAGAGAAACCGCCGGGTCGCCGAGTCCGCCACCCCGGCCAGCTGCCGCGGCGGACCGCTGTGCAGTACGCGGCCACCGTGCTCGCCGGCCCGAGGCCCGACATCGACGAGCCAGTCCGCATGCCGCATCACCGTCAGATGGTGCTCCACCACGAACACCGAATTACCCCCGGCCTTCAGCCGGTCCAGCACGACGAGCAGCGCCTCGGTATCGGCCGGATGCAGCCCGGCCGACGGCTCGTCCAGCACGTACACCACGCCGAACAGCCCTGAGCGCAGCTGCGTCGCCAGCCGCAGCCGCTGCAGCTCACCGCTGGAGAGCGACGGTGTGGCACGGTCCAGGCTGAGATAGCCGAGACCCAGCTCGGTCACCGTGCCCAGCCGGGCCAGCAGATCGGTGGTGAGCACCCGTGCCGTCTCGCTGCCTGTGCCGCCCTCACCGAGCACGTCGGCGAGCACCGTCAGCGGCAGCGCTGCCAGTTCGGCGATCGTGCGGCCTCGGAAGGTCACCGCCAGCGCCTCGGGCCGCAGCCGGTTCCCGCCGCACACCGGACACGGCGAACCGGTGAGAAAACGCTCGGCCTTGGCCCGCAGCGTCTGGCTCTTGGAGTCCGAGAACGTGTGCAGCACATAGCGCTGCGCACTCATGTACGTCCCCTTGTACGGGCGTTGGATGCGCCCCGCCTCCCGTACCGGATGCACCGTCACGACCGGCTGTTCGTCCGTGAACAGGATCCACTCCCGGTCCTCGCGGCTCAGCTCGCGCCACGGCCGGTCCACGTCGTACCCCAGCGCATCCAGCACATCGCGCAGGTTCTTGCCCTGCCACGCGCCCGGCCAGGCCGCGATCGCGCCCTCCCGGATCGACAGCGACGGGTCCGGGACCAGCAGCTCCTCGCTCGTGCGGTGCACCTGTCCCAGACCGTGGCACTCGGGGCACGCACCTGCCGCCGTGTTGGCCGAGAAGGCGTCCGAGTCCAGCCGCGAAGCGCCCTCGGGATAGTCACCCGCCCGCGAGAACAGCATCCGCAGCGAGTTGGAGAGCGTGGTCACCGTGCCCACGGAGGACCGCGAGGTGGGGGAGGAGCGGCGCTGTTCCAGCGAGACCGCGGGCGGCAGCCCGGTGATCTCGCCGACCTTGGGCGCGCCGACCTGGTGGATCAGCCGGCGGGCATAGGGGGCGACGGACTCGAAGTAGCGCCGCTGGGCCTCCGCGTAGATCGTGCCGAACGCCAGCGAGGACTTCCCCGACCCCGAGACCCCGGTGAAGACCACCAGGGCGTCCCGCGGGATGTCGACATCGACACCACGCAGATTGTGCTCCTGGGCGCCGCGGACGCGCACGAACGGGTCGTGGGGGGTGTGCATAGTGGACGATTCTAGGCGTTCGGCCAGGTCAGGCCGGGCCGGCCGGTCAGGCTCGGGCCGTGGAGGACAGACCCGCCACCCGGGCCAGCCGCCTGAAGGAGTCCCGCAGCGCCTCGCGGTCGTACGTGCTGGTCGTGACCAGCACCTCGTCGGCCGCGCTGTCCCTGATCACCGCCGACAGTGCGTCGGCCACCTGGGCCCCGGTCCCGGCGACATGTCCCTCGAGGCCGGCCTCGTAGTACGACCGCTCGCGGGCGGTCATCGTCATCGACTCGATCCGCTCCGGCGCGGCGAGCGGCGGAAAGGAGCCGTGCGTACGGGAGTACGCCGCCGACCAGGCCTCCGGCCGCAGCAGCCGGCGTGCCTCCTGCTCGCTCCGGGCCACCACGACCGTGCCCGAGACGATGACATACGGCTGCTGGGCCCACCTCGACGGCCGGAACCCGCTGCGGTAGAGGTCGATGGCGGTGAGCATCCGCTCTCGGTGGCGCATGTCCCCGATGACCAGCGGCAGCCCCGCGCGGGCCGCGATCGAGGCACCCTCGCCGGTGGCCAGCACATACGGCGGGACGCGCAGACCCTCGGCCGGGCGGGCGTGCACCTGCGGACCGGCCCTGTGCCCGCCGGTGGCCTCCCCGTCCGACGGACGGCCCCCGGACCCGTCGAAGTAGCCCAGGAGCTCATCGAGCTGCTCGGCGAAGTCGTCCGCGTCCTGCCTGTCCCGTCCGAGTGCCCGCCGTACGCCGTCGGTGAAGCCCACCGAACGGCCGAGTCCCATGTCCACCCGGCCCGGGTACAGCGACTCGAGCACCCCGAACTGCTCGGCGACGACAAGCGGTTGGTGGTTGGGCAGCATCACCCCGCCGGTGCCGACACGGATCGTCGACGTCGCCGCGGCCACGGCCGCCGCGAGCACGGTCGGCGCGGAGCCCGCGACACCGGGCACGCCGTGGTGCTCCGAGACCCAGAAGCGGTGGTAGCCCAACGCCTCCACCTCCTGGGCGAGACGCACGGTCTCCCGCAGCGCCGAAGGGCCGTCATGACCCTCGCGGATGCGGGAACGGTCGAGAACGGACAGCCGGACGGACGCGATCGGTGTACTCACACTCCGTTCAACGCGCACACCGTGCCCGGATTCCCCAACCGCTGTCCGAGCCGCTGTCTAAGGTGGTCGGCGTGATACGCAGCCGCAGGCCTCTGGCCGTGTTCGACCTCGACGGGACGCTCTCCGACTCGGGACACCGTCAGCGCTTCCTGGAGCGCAAACCGCGCGATTGGGACGCCTTCTTCGCCGCCGCACCCAAGGACCCGCCGCTCGCCGAGGGCGTGGCACTGTGCCTGGAGGCCGCCGCGGAGTGCGAGGTGATGTACCTCACGGGTCGGCCGGAGCGGTGCCGGCAGGACACTCTGGACTGGATCGCCGCGCAGGTGCTGCCGCAGGGACGCGTGTACATGCGGCGCGACGACGACCGGCGGCCGGCGCGCAGGACCAAGCTGGAGATCCTGCGCAGGCTCGGCCGCGACCGGGAGATCCGGATGCTGGTGGACGACGACGAGCTGGTGTGCGGCGACGCCGAACGGGCGGGCTTCAGGGTCGTACGCGCCCGGTGGGCGGCCGCTGCCACGTCGGAGGCGATGCGCGTCGCACAGCAGCGTGAGGGCCGTACCTGACCGGACCCGTACCCCCTGCCCGCGCCGGATCGCGCCGGTCAGGCGGTGTCCTCGAGCCGGAAGCCGACCTTCAGGCCGACCTGGAAGTGCTCGATCTCCCCGTCGACGATATGGCCGCGCACCTGGGTCACCTCGAACCAGTCCAGTCCCCGCAGGGTCTCGGACGCGCGGGTGATGCCGTTGCGGATGGCCTGGTCGACGCCGTCGGGCGAACTGCCCACGATCTCGGTGACCCGGTAGGTGTGATTGGACATGGGGCCGCACTCCTCTCGATGCGTTGACTCCACCGTGCCCCACCGTGAGGCGGCGCGCGAGGCGACCGAACGGCGCCACAGCGGGTGCCGGGTACGCGGCGGGAGGTTGCCCGCGGCATCCGAGGAGGTCTTGACCGGTGCTTTGGTCCATACCAAAATCCAGCCACACACCCGTGCGAGCGCGGCGCGCTTCCCCCCACGTCGGGTCCGTCTCCGTGCCCTCGCAGAAGGTGACCTCTCGTGACGAACCGCTCGCTCGTCCTGTCCACCGCACTCCTGTGCACCGTCACCCTCGGCGGCTGCGGGATGATTCCGGGCACCGGTTCCGCCACGACCACGGTCAGGGTCTGGCTGATGCAGGACAGCGTCTCCGACGAGTTCCTCGAACGCTTCACCACCGCCTACGAGAAGGAGCATCCCTCCGTCGAACTGGACGTCACCTTCCAGGAGTGGACCGGCATCGGTAAGAAGATCACCACGGCGCTCGAGGGCGGCAAGGCCCCGGACGTCATCGAGGTGGGCAATACACAGGTGGCCCAGTACGCGGAGAGCGACGCGCTGCTCGACCTCACACTCGAGTCCGTACGCGACCTCGGCAACGAGGAATGGCTGCCGGGCCTCGCGGAACCGGGCAGCATCAACGGCTCGCAGTACGGCATCCCCTGGTACGCCGCCAACCGGGTCGTCATCTACAACAAGGACCTGTTCGCCGACGCGGGCATCGCGGAGCCCCCGAAGACCCGCGCCGCATGGCTGGAGGTGTCAGAGCAGCTCAACACCGGTGGCAATCAGGGCATTTACCTCTCGGGCCAGGACTGGTACACCCTCGCCGGCTTCATCTGGGACGAGAAGGGCGAGTTGGCCGTCGAGCGGGGCGGCGGCTGGGAAGGGACGCTGGACTCCCCGGCCGCACTGCGCGGCATGCAGTTCTACAAGCAGCTCCAGTCCCACGGCAACGGACCCAAGGACGCGGACGAGATGACACCGCCGCAGACCGACGTCTTCGCCAAGGGCAAGGTCGCCCAGATCATCGCCGTGCCGGGCGCGGCGACCGTCATCGAGAAGGCCGATCCGGCGCTCAAGGGCAAGCTGGGCTACTTCCCCGTGCCGGGCAAGACGGCCGAGGCACCGGGCGCGGTGTTCACCGGCGGTTCGGATCTGATCGTGCCGAGGGGCGCGCGGGAACGGGCCGAGGGCGTCGAGGTGGTCAAGGCACTGGCGAGCGAGGAGTGGCAGACGGACCTGGCCACGACGATGAACTACGTCCCCAACAAGACCACGCTCGCGGGCGTCATCGACGGCGAGGAAGGCACCAGGGCGATGGCTGCGGGGGCGGCCCACGGCAGGGCCACCCCGAACTCGCCCCAGTGGGCGGACGTCGAGGCCGACAACCCGATCAAGCCGTACATGACGGCGGTGCTCCAGGGCGCGGACCCCGCCACCGCCGCCCGCGCCGCCTCGAAGCGGATCACCTCCGCGCTGCTTCCCTGAGCGCTGCACAGCCGGGCATTCAGCGTTCGCACATCCCCGCTCCGCCGGACGGTCATGTCGAATCCAGCCGGCCACGGAAGAAGTAAGGAGCCGGGCCGCCGCACCTGCGGTCCGTCCCCTTCGTCCGGCAGGAGGCCGCCATGCCCGCATCCCCCCTCGTCGTCCCCGCGCCGCTGCCCCAGGCGCCGGCGCCGGTGCCCGTCCCCACCCTCACCCCTGCCGCCGAGCACGACCCGCGCTATGTCGTCTCGCTCGCCCGCGACCAGGAAGACGTCCGCGCCGCCCAGCGGCTGCGCCACCAGGTGTTCGCCGGCGAGATGGGCGCCCGGCTCGACGGCCCGGAGCCGGGGCTCGACATCGATGCCTTCGACATGTACTGCGACCACCTGCTGGTGCGCGAGGCCGACACCGGCGAGGTCGTCGGCACCTACCGGCTGCTGCCGCCCGACCGCGCCCGCGTCGCCGGTCGGATCTACTCCGAGAGCGAGTTCGACCTGACCCGCCTCGCCCCCATCCGCGACGACCTTGTCGAGGTCGGCCGCTCCTGCGTGCACCCCCTGCACCGCAACGGCGCTGTCATCGCCCTGATATGGGCGGGGCTCGCCCGCTACATGACCCGCACCGGGCACAACTGGCTGGCGGGCTGCTGCTCCATCCCGCTCACCGACGGCGGCACGCTCGCCGCGGCGACCTGGGACACGGTGAAGGCCAAGAACCTCGCACCCGAGGAGTACTGGGTCACCCCGCACAAGCTCTGGAACGCCGAATCCGTCGCCCGGCCCGAGGGACGCACCGAGCTGCCGCCGCTGCTGCGCGGCTATCTGCGTCTCGGCGCCTGGGTGTGCGGAGCGCCCGCCCACGACCCCGACTTCGGCGTCGCCGACCTGTACGTGCTCCTCTCGCTGCGCCGCACCAACCCGCGCTACCTGCGGCACTTCCTCTCCCTCGCCCCCGTGCGATGAGCGTCTGGCTGCCCAGCGCGCCCTGCACCCCGCAGGGCTGCGCCACCCGTTCGGGCGCACCCGCCGGCCGGATCGCCGCGACTGCCCGGCTCGTGGCCGGCACATCGGTGGTCGTCGCCGGGGTGCTGCTCGCACCGGTCGTGGCCCTGTCGGCCGCACTCCTCGGTCCCGGGATCCGCGACCGGCTGACCCGCCGGTGGGCGCGTGCGGTGCTGCGCTCCTTCGGCATCCGCGTACGGATCGTCGGAAGCCCCCAGCCCCAACGGGCGTCCCTGGTGGTCGCCAACCACATCTCCTGGCTGGACATCCCGCTGGTCGCGGCCGTACTGCCGGGGCGGATGGTGGCCAAGAGCGAGGTACGCCGCTGGCCCGTCCTCGGGCCGCTCGCCGCCCGCGGCGGCACCGTGTTCCTGGAACGGGACCGGCTGCGCGCCCTGCCGGCCACCGTGGCCTCGATGGCGGCGGCGATGCGCGGTGGCTCACGGCTGATCGTCTTTCCCGAGGGCTCCACGTGGTGCGGTCGGGACCAGGGCCGATTCCGTCCCGCCGCCTTTCAGGCCGCGCTGGACGCGGGCGTCGCCGTCCAGCCTGTACGCATCGGCTACACGCCCACCGGCCCGGCCGCGTTCGTCGGCGACGATCCGCTGGGTGCGTCGCTGTGGCGGGTGGTGGCGGCCGGCGGGCTCACCGCGGAGATACGGCTGCTGGAGCCGATCCTCCCGGGAGCCTGCGCCGACCGCCGCTCACTGGCCCGGGCCGCGCAGTCCCGTGTCGCCCGGAGCCGGACCGATCAGCGCAGCCGGGCGAGACTGAGCGCGAATCTGCCTGCTTCGTCGGTCCACCAGCGGGTCAGCTCCATGTCCGCATCGGCGAGCTCCTTGCGCACACCTTCCTGACGGAACTTCGCTGACACCTCCGTGCGCATCTCCTCGCCCGCCTCGAACGGCACCACGAGGTCCAGCTCGGGAATCTTCACGGTCACGGCGTGGCGCGCCCGCAGCCGCATCTCGATCCACTCGTTCTCGCGGTCCCACTGCGCCACATGGTCGAAGTCGTCAGGGTCGACGTCGGCGTCCAGCTCGCGGGCGATGACGGCCAGCACGTTCTTGTTGAACTCCGCCGTCACCCCGGCCGCGTCGTCGTAGGCCCGCACCAGCACGTCCTCGTCCTTCACCAGGTCCGTGCCCAGCAGCAGACTGTCCCCGGGGGACAGCAGCGAGCGCACCGAACGCAGGAACACCGCCCGCTCGGCGGGCATCAGATTGCCGATCGTGCCGCCGAGGAAGGCGACCAGACGCGGCCCAGGGGTGCCCGGCAGCGCCAGCCCCCGGGTGAAGTCGGCGATCAGCGCATGCACATGGAGCGCGGGCCGCTCGGCGAGCAGTGCCTCCGCCGCGCCGACGAGAGCGCTCTCACTCACATCGACCGGCACATAGCTGTGCAGCTCCGGCAGCGCATCCAGCAGGTAGCGGGTCTTCTCCGACGAGCCGGATCCCAGCTCCACCAGGGTGCGTGCACCGCTCGCCGCGGCGATCTCCGGCGCGCGGGCGGCCAGGATCTCCCGCTCCGCCCGGGTGGGGTAGTACTCCGGCAGGCGGGTGATCTCCTCGAACAGCTCACTTCCTCGCGCGTCGTAGAACCACTTGGGCGGCAGTTCCTTGGGCGTACGGGTCAGGCCGTGCAGCACATCGGAGCGCAGCGCGGCGTCCGTGGCGTCCTCGGGAAGGGTGCGGGTGAGCAGAAACGGGCTCATCGGTTGGGCTCCTTGAGCTCGGTCAGCAGGACCTCGCCGCGGCTCGCGGTGAGCACGGTGCGATCGGGCGCCTCCTGCCACAGTGGATCGTCGTCGTAGGGTTCCGAGGCCACGACCGTGCGGCGGCCGGGCTCCGTCAGGTACCACAGGGTGTCGCCCCACGCGGTCGCGGCGATCTCGCGGCCGTCGGTGAGCAGCAGGTTGAGGCGGGAGCCCGGCGCGGCCTCCGCCACCTCGCGGACGGTGTCCGCCAGAGCCTGGCCGAGGCTGTCGCCGGCGCGCAGCCGGTGCAGCACCAGCGCCCACAGCAGCGCCGCATCACAGCGGGACTCCAGGGAGAGAAGGTCCGCCGCGGGCAGCGTCGCCGCCAGCGGCGCCAGGGAGGCGGGCCAGCCCCGCACCGCCCCGTTGTGGCTGAACAGCCAGTTCCCGAAGGCGTAAGGGGCGGCCGCCGCTTCGCCGTCCGCACCCGGCTCGGTCGCATCGCGTACGGCGGCCAGCACCGCGGCACTGCGCACGACCCGGGCGAGATCGGCGAACGGGAGATCCGCCCAGATCGGCCCGTCGCGGCGGTAGCGGGCGGGTACGGGGTCACCCTCGGCGTACCAGCCGACGCCGAAACCGTCCGCGTTGACCGTGCCGTGCCGCTGCCGGCGCGGCGCCCACGACTGGCGCACCAGTGCGTGCGGCGGCTCGACGAGGAGGGCGCCGAGCGGCTGCGGCGTCCCCAGGAAGGCGATGTGCCTGCACATCAGGCCAGACCCCCCGTGTGCCCGTCCGCGTCCCGCGCGGTGCGGAAGCCGGAGAAGATCTGCCGGCGCACCGGCAGGTCCCAGTTGCGGAAGGTACCCCGGCAGGCCACCGGGTCCACGGCGAACGAGCCGCCGCGCAGCACCTTGTACTCGCTGCCGAAGAAGACCTCCGAGTACTCGCGATAGGGGAAGGCGGCAAACCCGGGATAGGCAAGGAAGTCGCTCGACGTCCACTCCCACACGTCCCCGATCAGCTGCCGCACACCCAGCGGCGAGGCGCCCTCGGGATAGCTGCCGGCCGCGGCGGGCCGCAGATGGCGCTGGCCCAGGTTGGCGTGCGCCGGTGTCGGCTCCTCGTCGCCCCACGGATAGCGCCGCGTCCGGCCCGATCCCGGGTCGTGCCGGGCGGCCTTCTCCCACTCCGCCTCGGTGGGCAGGCGCCGTCCCGCCCAGCGGGCGTACGCGTCGGCCTCGTACCAGCTCACATGGAGCACCGGCTCGTCCGGGGGGACCTCCTCGGTCACCCCGAAGCGGCGGCGCAGCCACACCCCGCCCTCGCGCCGCCAGAACAGGGGCGCGCCGATGCCGTGCTGCCGGATCTGCTCCCAGCCCTCGTCCGCCCACCAGCGGCGCTCGGTGTAGCCGCCGTCCTCGATGAACGCCTGGTAGGCGCCGCAGGTCACCGGCACCGTGTCGACGTAGTACGCGGGCACCACGCGCTCGTGCGCGGGCCGCTCGTTGTCCAGGGCCCAGGGCTCGGAGGATGTGCCCATGGTGAACGGGCCGGCGGGGACGAGGACCTCGGACGGAAGCAGCTGCCCGTTCCCGGTCGCCGGCGGCTCGGGTGCGGTCAGTGCCGCCGGGCCCCTTCTGAGCTGATGGGTGATCAGCATGGTCTCGTCGTGCTGCTGTTCGTGCTGGGCGATCATCCCGAAGGCGAACGCCGCGTCGAGAAGCGGACCGCCCTCCAGCGGGGTCCGCTCAAGTATGTCCAGCACCCGCCCGCGGACGTCGGAGGCGTACACGCGTGCTTCGGCCGGGGCGAGCAGCGGCAGCGTCGGCCGCAGCGCGCGGGGGTGCTCGAACGCGTCGTAGACCGAGTCGATCTCGGGCCGCAGCGCCTCACGGCCGCCGACGGTCCGCAGCAGCCACTGCTCCTCCTGGTTGCCGATGTGCGCGAGGTCCCAGACCAGCGGGGACATCAATGGTGAGTGCTGGGCGGTCAGTTCGTCGTCGTCGACGCACGACGTCAAGGTCGCCGTACGGGTACGGGCGGCGGTGAGCGCCTCCAGGGCGCGCGTGCGCAGTTCGTCGGTCATGTGCCACGTTCCTCGGTCAGGGCGGCAAGGCGAAGATCGTCGGCGGGACAGCGGCCCGGCAGGACATGGCGCTCATGGAATGCGGCGACTGCCTCGATGACGGCCTTGGAGGCGCCGATGCGCTCCAGAGCCTCCAGCGCGGCGGTGAAAGCGGCGGCGGCGGCGTAGTGCAGCTCGGGATCCGCCAGTCCGTGCCGAGCGGCGCGGACCCACAGCGGATTGAGCGGGGCGGGCAGCGAACCGGCCGTCTCGGCGAGCGGCTTGACGGCGCGGTACACCGTCTCGGCCGCCTCCGGATCGTCGAACAGGGCCGCGGTGACCGCGACGGGCACCATCCAGCCGTGTTCGCCGCGCTGGGTGTCGATCATCCGCAGCTCCAGATGGCCGCGCGGGCGCACCGGAGGAAACAGGGTGGTCAGGTGGTATTCGAGATCACTCGCGGTCGGCGGGCGAGGGACGCCTGAGCGGATCCACTCCCGGAAGCTGAGCCCGTGGGGCAGGTCCCACGGCCCTTCGGCACGGCGCACCATCATCACCGGGGCGTCCAGCACATGTCTCGCCCAGGCCGAGCGCGGCTCCGCGTCCAGCGGTGGGGAGAGGGGGCGTACGGGGTCGAGGGAAGCCCACACGGCCTGCCGTGTCGACCGCCAGCCGGTCCGACGCCCGGCACGGAAAGGAGAGTTGGCGAACGCGGCCAGCAGAACCGCGCCCAGCAGATGGGCCAGTCGCCAGCGTCTGCCGTGCCCGAGCGGGCCGGGCTCGGCCTCGCCCGCGTCCAGACAGACCTGGATGGCGGTCGAACTGCACATCATGGCGCGACCCGACGGACCCGATCGGTCCAGATACGACTCCATGGCGTCGTAGCGGGGATCGTGAAGCAGGCGGCGCGGTGGGTGGTAGGGGTCGAGGCCGAGCCCGGTGAGAGTCAGGCCTGCCGGGGCGAGCGCGGTGCGCACGGCCTCAAGATCGGCGGCGAGGGAGTCGATGCACTCCATCAGAGTGGCGGCAGGTCGCGAGCTGAGCTCCAGCTGGCCGCCGGGTTCGAAGGTGAGAGCGGATTGGAGGGGGAGTGAACGTACGTGGTCAAAAGCAGCGGCGAGGCGGTCCGCCGCCACCCGGCGTTCGGGCTGGTCGCGCTCCTGGACCAGCCATTCCAGCTCCGCTCCCAGGGTGCGGGGCGGGCCGGTCTTGAAGCAGATACATCGGAGCAGGTCCTCAGCATCGTCCTCGGATATCGGACGGCCGAAGTCGCCGGTATCGGGTGGGTGCATGATCGGCTCCTCCTGTCGAAGGCACTCTGCCAACCTAAGGCCACGGCCGCGGGTTCGCACAAGGGTGCCCCTGAGGAGGCGAAATATGTTTGCCGTCGCCCTCGCTGGTCAGGGACGATCACCGCCATGAGTGCACGACTACGGGGGATCGCGAAACAGACCGAGGAGATCGTCGGGGCGGGCCGCTACCGTCTGCCCGACGGGAGCGAGGTGCCGATATCCGAGGAGCTCACCGCGGCGCGGGCGGGCACCAGGATGTACGGCCCCGCCGCCGTACCGGTCGCACCGGACACCGACCGCACGACGGCCTTCGAGGTCACGGGCGAGAGCAGCATGGAAGCCGCTCGTCGGCTGACCGCCGCCGGCCCGGGGGCCGTCGCCGTCCTGAACTTCGCCTCCGCCCGCAATCCCGGCGGTGGCTACCTGAACGGCGCGCAGGCCCAGGAAGAGGCCCTGTGCCGCTCGTCGGCCCTGTACACGACGCTTCTGCAGGCTCCCGAGTTCTACGACCACCACCGCGCCGACCGCAGCCCGTTCTACAGCGACCGGGTCATCCACTCGCCGTCGGTGCCGGTCTTCCGCGACGACCGCGGGCGGCTGCTGGAGCGGCCGTACACGGTCGGTTTCCTCACCTCACCCGCGCCGAACGCCGGCGTGATCACCAGCCGTGCGCCACAGGAGGCGCACCGCATCCCGGCCGCTCTCGCGTCCCGCGCCGAGCGGGTCCTGGAGACCGCGGCCGACAGCGGCTACCGCAGACTGGTGCTCGGCGCATGGGGCTGCGGAGTGTTCCGCAACGACCCGGCGAAGGTCGCCGGGGCCTTCCACGCGCTGCTCGGACCGGGCGGCCGGTTCGCCGGTCATTTCGACGAGGTGGTGTTCGCGGTGCTCGACCGCACGGCGGCATCCTCGACGCTCGGCGCCTTCCGCAGCACGTTCGCCGCTCAGCTCCAGCCGTAGCGCTCGCGCAGACGCTGCACGACGGTGTCGAAGCGGGGCCGGTCCAGTGCGCACGCCTCCCGGCGCATACCGTCCTCGTGCACCCGCAGCACACGGTCCAGATCCACCCACGAGGGGCGGCGCGCGCTGTCCCACGATCCGGTACCGATCGCCACCCACTCACGGTCGTCGTCATGGGCCTTGCTGGACAGCTGCACGGCGAGCACGGTGCCCGCCTGCTCCCTGGCGACGACCAGCACCGGCCGGTCCTTGCCGCGGCCGTCGTTCTCCTCGAACGGCACCCATGTCCAGACGATCTCGCCGGGGTCGGGATCGCCGTCCCGGTCCGGGGCGTACGAGGTTCGCACCCGCCCTACCCGGTTGGGATCGGCCTCGGTCGTGGCCGCGGGACCGCTGCGGCCGGGCAGTTGGTCCACGGGGTCGCAGCCGTTCGGGCGGGAGGAGCCGGAGAAGGTCGTCACGCGGTCACCGTAGGACCTCCGGGCCGTCAGGATCCAGCCGTCCGGCAGCACAGGGAGGCCCTGGGGTGGGGGTGTTGTGAAGCCGCAGGGCATCCGTCCCCCTGCTCATTTCCGGCCAAGCTGCATCAGCGGCCCCGGAATGGTCTGGAAGGATGCCGAGGGCGATGAGCCATTCACCCGAACAGCCCTTGGAACGTTCCGTCCCCACCAGCGCCGATGTCGCCCGCCTGGCCGGGGTGTCCCGGGCCACCGTCTCGTACGTGCTCAACAACACCGCGGCCGTACGGATCAGTGAGCCCACCCGCCGGCGCGTCCGTGCGGCCGCCGAGGAACTGGGGTACGTGCCCCATGCCGCGGCCCGCAGCCTGCGCGCCGGACACACCCGCATCGTGCTGCTGCCGAGTGCGCACATCCCGGTCGGGCCGCTCTACAGCCGCTTCCTCGGCGAACTGCAGCGCTGCCTGCGCAGCCTCGACTACACCGTCGTCCAGTACGGCGGTGTCGGTCCCGACGGCGATGCGGCCGCCCGCGCCTGGGCCGAGCTGCGTCCCGTCGCCGTCGTCTCGCTCGGCGAGGTCGCCCTGACCCCGAGCGGCGTGGACGTGCTCAAGCGCTCCGGCGCCAGAGCCGTGATCACGCTCGGACCCCGGCGCGTCGAAGGTGCGCATGCGCTCGTGATGGACCAGCGCGAGGTCGGCGGCTGTGCCGTCAGGCATCTGCTCGGGCGGGGCCGTCGGTCGATCGGCGTCGTCATGCCCGAGGAGGACGGACTGCGGATGTTCTCCGAACCCCGGCTCGAGGGCGCCCGGCGCGCCGCGGCCGGCGCGGGCGCGCACATCGTGCCGCTGCCGCTGGCGTACGAGGAGGAGCCGGCCCGGGACCTGGCCGCGCGCTGGCGCTCGCTCGGCCTCGACGCCGTCTTCGCCTACAACGACGAGTACGCGATGCTGCTGATGCGTGCCCTGCAGGACGAGGGCATCGACGTGCCGGGGCGGTCCGCGTTGATCGGCGCCGACGATCTGCCCCTCGGCAGACTCCTGCGCCCGCGCCTGAGCACGGTGCAGATCGACCTCGTGGAGGGCCGGCGGCTCGCGGAACTTGTCGACCGGGTCGTCCGCGACCCGGGCAGCGAGCCCGAACGCCACGACCTGATGACGGCGCGGCCGATCCACCGCGAGTCCAGCTGACCCGCACCCGTGGGCGACGACATGCGCCCCGGGCGGCCCGTGTCTAGCGTCGCTTCCATGAGCACTCATCCGCAGCGCTTCGAGATCCTGGTGGTGCCCGAGCACATCGAGGGTGACGACGCCGCCTCGCTGGCGGAACACGCCATCCGCTCGGCCATCGTGGAAGCGACGGGACAGTTCGGCCGCTCCGGATACCCGCGCTATGTCGGGGACGGCGTCGAGGCCGACATCGACCCGGTCACCCGCACGGTCGAGGCACTGCTGGTGGACGGCGCGGAACTGGACTACGGCCTGTCGGTGCGGGTCCTCGACGCGAAGGACGACTGACCCGTGCCGACAGGCCGCCGCTCGGGTCACGCTCCGACGGGAGGACGCGCGGCGAGCGAGGGCACGCACGTCGGCGGGCCCTCCCGCACCCCGGGGCTCCCGAGGCGGCGCGCGGTTCACGCCTCGGCGGCGCCGCTCTTCGTGTCCTCGATCGACTTGCGGACCTGGTCCATGTCCAGTGCCCGTGCCTGGCCGATCACGTCCTCCAGCATGGTCTCGGGCAGCGCGCCGGGCTGCGCGAAGACCGCGACCTTGTCACGGACGATCATCAGCGTCGGAATGGAACGGATCTCGAACGCGGCGGCGAGCTCCTGCTGAGCCTCGGTGTCGACCTTGGCGAAGACCAGATCCGTATGACGCTCCGAAGCACCCTCGTAGACCGGCGCGAACTGCCGGCAGGGACCGCACCAGGAAGCCCAGAAGTCGATCAGGATGAAGTCGTTGTCCTCCACGACCTGATCGAAGTTTTCCTTGGTGAGCTCAACAGTGCTCATGACGTGCTACCTCTTCCTGACGCTCGTCGACGTCCGGCGGACTCGCCCCGCACAACGGTGTCCGGGACCGGGCTATTCCTGCCCCTGCCCATGTGGCCGAGGCGCACACCCCGGATCAGACTGGTCCTTATGACCCAAGCTGTGGAGTACGACGTCGTGGTGCTGGGTGGGGGCCCTGTCGGGGAGAACGTGGTCGACCGTGCCAGGGCGGCGGGCTTGAGCACCGCTCTCGTGGAGAGTGAACTGATCGGCGGCGAATGCTCGTACTGGGCCTGCATCCCGAGCAAGTCGCTGCTGCGCCCGGTCATCGCCCGCTCGGACGCGCGGCGGGTGCCCGGACTGAGCGCGGCGGTGCAGGGACCGCTGGACACCGGCGCGGTGCTGGCTTGGCGCGACGAGCGGGTGGGCAACTGGAAGGACGAAGGCCAGGTCGGCTGGCTGGACTCGATCGGCGCGCGCGTCTACCGCGGCCACGGCAGGCTGCACGGCCCGAAGGCGGTCGCCGTGGAAGGCCCGGAGGGCGAGCACCACCTCCTCACCGCCCGGCACGCCGTCGTGGTGAGCACCGGAAGCCGCGCCGTACTGCCCGGCATCCCCGGCCTCGCGGGTGCCGGGGCGTGGACGAGCCGTGAGGCCACCAGTGCCCGGAAGGCACCCGGCCGGCTCGCGGTCGTCGGAGGAGGTGTGGTCGGCACCGAGATGGCAACGGCCTGGCAGTCACTGGGATCGCAGGTCACGCTTGTGGTGCGCGGCGGGGGACTGTTGCCGCGCATGGAACCCTTCGTCAGCGAGTACATCGTCGATGCACTCGTCGAGGCGGGCGCCGATGTCCGGCTGAACGCGTCGGTGAGCGCGGTCGAACGCCCCGGCGGCTCGGGGCCCGTCACGCTGGTGCTGGACGGCGGCGGGCGCGTCGAGGCCGACGAGGTGCTCATCGCGACCGGCCGCGCACCGCGCACCGATGACATCGGCCTCGAGACCGTCGGCCTGGAGCCGGGCTCCTGGCTGCCGGTCGACGACAGTTGCCGGGTGGAGGGCAGTGAATGGCTGTACGCCGTCGGTGATGTGAACCACCGCGCCCTGATGACCCATCAGGGCAAGTACCAGGCCCGCATCGCGGGTGCCGCCATCGCCGCACGGGCGCAGCACGTGCCCTTGCTGGAGACCGACCGCTGGGGCGCACACACCGCGACCGCCGACCACGCCGCACTGCCGCAGGTGGTGTTCAGCGACCCGGAGGCGGCGGCCGTCGGCCTCTCGCTCGCCGAGGCCGAGCGGGCGGGCCACCGGGTCCGCGCCGTCGACTACGACCTGGGCGCGGTGTCGGGTGCCGGGCTGTATGCGGACGGCTACCGCGGCCGCGCCCGCATGGTCGTCGACCTGGACCGCGAGATCGTGCTCGGCGTCACGTTCGTCGGGCCGGGTGTCGGCGAGCTGCTGCACTCGGCCACGATCGCGGTCGCGGGTGAGGTGCCCGTCGACCGGCTGTGGCACGCGGTTCCGGCCTTCCCGACGATCAGCGAGATCTGGCTGCGGCTGCTGGAGTCGTACCGCGGCAACTGAGCGCATTCGGCCCCGCCTTGGTGTCCCGGCGGGGCCGAACCGCGTCCAGAACCTTGACGTCCGGTTCC
The DNA here is from genome assembly GCF_040613775.1 of Streptomyces sp. NPDC006208. Lineage (NCBI taxonomy): Bacteria > Bacillati > Actinomycetota > Actinomycetes > Kitasatosporales > Streptomycetaceae > Streptomyces > Streptomyces sp. NPDC006208. Next base: position 275,776 of record NZ_JBEXSW010000002.1, read on the forward strand.
GGTCGGGCCGATTCTGAGAGCGCTCTCAAGGGCGCTCCGAGCCGACCAGGAGGTTGAGTGTGCTTGCCACAAGGAAACTGCCGGCGTCGAGGAAACTTCCGGCATTACTCATCGCCCTGCTGCTGTGCGCAGCGGGATTCACGACCGCAGGGCCGACCGTGCGCGCCGAAGCCGCGGTACCCGCGACGATTCCACTGAAATTCACGAACAACTCGGGCCGCAGCGAGCCCGTCCACATCTACAACCTCGGCACCCTGCTCAGCACGGGGCAGCAGGGCTGGGCCGACGCCAACGGCACCTTCCACCCCTGGCCGGCCGGCGGGAATCCGCCCACCCCCGCGCCCGACGCATCCATCGCGGGACCCGCGAACGGCCAGTCCAGGACGATCCGGATGCCGAAGTTCTCCGGCCGGATCTACTTCTCCTACGGGCAGAAGCTGGTGTTCAAGCTGACCACCGGCGGTCTGGTGCAGCCCGCCGTGCAGAATCCGAGCGACCCCAACCGCAACATCCTCTTCAACTGGTCGGAGTACACCCTCAACGACTCCGGTCTGTGGATCAACAGCACCCAGGTGGACATGTTCTCCGCCCCTTACGCGGTCGGCGTGAAGGCGGGCAACGGAGCCGTACGCAGCACCGGGCGCCTCAAGCCCGGGGGCTACAACGGCTTCTACAACGCGCTGCGCGGCCAGCCCGGAGGCTGGGCCAACCTGATCCAGACCCGCCCCGACGGCACCGTGCTCAGGGCCCTCGCCCCCGGTCACGGCATCGAAGCCGGTGCCCTGCCCGCGGGCGTCATGGACGACTACATCAACCGGGTGTGGAGCAAGTACGCCACCTCGACACTGACGGTCACGCCGTTCGCGAACCAGCCGAACACAAAGTACTACGGCCGGGTCTCCGGCGGTGTCATGAACTTCACGAACAGCGCGGGCGCCGTCGTCACCTCGTTCCAGAAGCCCGACTCGGACAGCGTCTTCGGCTGCTACAAGCGGCTGGACGCCCCCAACGACCAGGTACGCGGCCCCATTTCACGCACCCTGTGCGCCGGGCTGAACCGCTCCACACTGCTGGTCAACCCCAACCAGCCGGACACGAGCAGCGCGAACTTCTACCAGGACGTGGTGACCAACCACTACTCCCGCAAGATCCATGCACAGATGGCGGACGGCAAGGCCTACGGCTTCGCCTTCGACGACGTCGGCGCGCACGAGTCGCTGGTGCACGACGGCAACCCGCAGGAGGCCTACGTGACGCTCGACCCGTTCAGCTGACCCCGTATCGGCCGCTCCCGGCGCACGCCAGGGGGCGGCCATCGCGTGGTGATCACACTGGGGCATGCTTGGCCCGGTGACCCTGCTCTCCGGCTTTCTGCCCATCTGGGCGATCACGGCGGTCGGCTGGGCGGCCGGCCGCTTCGACGTGCTCGGCCATCAGGCGCAGGCCGTCCTCGGGCGGTTCGCCTTCGCGTTCGCCATGCCGGCGCTGCTGTTCCTGACCCTGTCGCGCGCCCGGCTCTCCGAGCTCGCCGCTCCCGGGGTCGCGGTCTTCGCCGCCAGCCTCCTCATCGTCTTCGCTCTGGGCCTGGCCCTGGGCCGTCTGGTGTTCCGGCGGCGGCGGGCCGACCGGGCCATCGGCGCGATGGCCGGTGCCTACGTGAACTCGGCCAACCTCGGCATCCCGGTGGCCGTACACGTCCTGGGCGACGCCTCGTTCGCCATCGCCGCGGCGCTCTTCCAGACCCTGTTCATCACCCCGCTGATCCTGGTCCTGATCGATGAGGAGGTACGGCGAGGAGCGCAGGACCGGTGGGGACGGATCCTCCGCCTGCCGCTGCGCAACCCGATCATCGCGGCGTCAGCGGCCGGGGTGACCGTGGCGGCACTGGGCCTTCGTCTGCCGGAGGAGGTCACCACCCCCGTCCAGATGCTCGGTGGCGCGGCCGTCCCCGCCGCGCTGTTCGCACTCGGCATGTCGCTGAACACTCGGGCCGCCGGCCGCCCGAGCGCCGACGGCCGCGCGGAGAGGCGGGTGCTGGTCGCGCTGAAGATAGCCGTCCAGCCGCTGCTCGCCTATGCGCTGGGGCGCTGGGTCTTCGGTCTCGAGGGGCGCGACCTGTTCGCGGTGGTGCTGTGCGCGGGTCTGCCGACGGCACAGAACGCGTTCATCTTCGCCTCCGAGTACCGCCTCGACACCGCCCTCGCACGCGACGCGGTGCTGCTCTCCACGCTGCTGTCCATGGGATCGCTGTCCCTGATCACCTGGCTGCTCGCGTGAGCAACCAGGTGAGTCACCGTGTGGGCGGCTCGCCGGACATCGCCGATGCCATCCGCAGATGCGGTGCCGCGTCCTCCGGCCTGCCCTGCCGCTCCAGGGTGCGTCCCAGCATCAGTCGCGCGTAGTGCTCCACAGGGTCGCGCTCCAGCACGGCACGCAGCTCCGCCTCGGCCCGGCCCAGCTGTGCGGAGTGGTAGTAGGCCCGGGCGAGCAGCAGCCGGGGAGCGACCTGCTCAGGAGCCTCCTCGACCAGCCCGCTCAGGATCCGGGCCGCTGTCGTGTACTCCTTGGCGTCGAAGAACAGTCCCGCCCGGTCCCACCGCTCGGCAGCGGTTCCGTACTCGTAGTAGCTCTCGCTCACTTGTCTCTCCTCCTGGCGGGCCGGACGTGTGACCTGCAACATCCAGGGATTGTTGAATATTCCACTATAGTTTTGGAGTGGGGGGCCGACCTCTGGACCCCGTACAGGAATAGGTTGTGCGCCATGAGCAATCTCGATCGTCAGGCCGCACTGTCCGTCTGCGGCGGTCGGGGATTCGTCGTCGCCGAACCCGTCCGTGAACTCCTCAGCCCCCGCCAGGTCCCGCTCGGCGAGTCCACCGTGGTCCGGAGGTTGCTGCCCAATCTGGGCCGGCGCATGGTCGGCGCCTGGGCCTTCGTCGACCACTACGGACCTGACGACATCGCGGACGAGCCCGGCATGCAGGTGCCGCCCCATCCGCACATGGGTCTGCAGACCGTCAGCTGGCTGCACGAGGGGGAAGTGCTGCATCGCGACAGCACGGGCGTCAAGGCCACCATTCGCCCCCGCGAACTGGGCCTGATGACCTCCGGCCGGGCGATCAGCCACTCCGAGGAGAGCCCCAGGTCCCACGCCCGCTTTCTGCACGGCGCGCAGCTGTGGGTCGCCCTCCCCGACGACCACCGCGATGTCGAGCCACACTTCCAGCACCACCACGACCTGCCACGGGTCACCGCGCCCGGCCTCGCCGCCACGGTCATCCTCGGCACCCTCGACGGTGCCGCCTCACCTGGTACGACCTACAGCCCGATCGTGGGCGCGGATCTTGCCCTCGCCCGCGGCGCCGAGGCGATGCTGCCCCTCGACCCCGACTTCGAGTACGCGGTGCTCGCGATGTCGGGTGAGGTGAACGTCGACGGAGTTCCCGTGCTCCCCGGATCGATGCTCTACCTCGGCTGCGGCCGCACCGGACTACCGCTGCGCGCCGAGTCCGACGCGGGGCTGATGCTCCTGGGCGGCGAGCCGTTCGACGAGGAAATCGTCATGTGGTGGAACTTCATCGGGCGTTCGCAGGAGGAGATCGAGCGAGCCCGCAGGGACTGGACGGAGGGCTCCCGCTTCGGCGAGGTGAAGGGCTACGACGGCGACCGGCTGTCCGCGCCCGCCCTCCCGGCAGTACCGCTGAAACCGCGCGGACGAATGCGTTGACCTGGGGCTATAAGTATCGGTCTCGTTGTCGGGAGTTGCGGCTGTCGGACCACTTCGCCTGTCATGTGGAGGGGATGCTCGCGCCTCGAAGTGATCCACTCTGATGTGAGGTGCGAGCTGCGCGTGTTGGCAGCTGTGACCAGGTCTCATCAGACTCTCGCTGCCCCCTTGCTGACCCTGCTGATCGGTAATCAGATCACACTCCTCCTCGGTGGAGTGAGGTGGCTCGAGTGCGGGGTGAGGGCGTGCAGCCCCAAGCGATGCTGGTGCCGAACGGCGGCGCTCACCCGTAGGGCATTGCGGTCGACGGGGTTCCTGTGGAACCTCTTGCCGGGGCGCGGGGTCTGGCACGCGGTCCCCCAGACACCCCAGGGTCTGTCGCGGGGGCCGACCGGTCAGGTGTTGTCCGCCTCGTCCTCCCGGGCGGCGTCTCGGGCGAGCGCGGCGAGGTCCGGAAGCAGCCCGGCCAGTTCCTCCAGCAGCTTGTCCATGTCCACGACATCGAGCAGCGGGTACACGAAGCACGCCCCGTCCTCCCTGAACGAGACCGCCGGTCCGGCGAACCTCACCAGGCGCTTCGGCAGATCCGAGGCGTAGAACCGCTCGGCCGTCCCCGCGGAGTCGTTGCTCATCGTCAGGTAGGGCAGATCCTTGGAGAAGGCGAGATTGAGCTCCGCCGCACTCCAATGGCGCTCCAGACGTAGACCCGGTCCGCTGCCCCGAAGGTCGAAGCACACGATCAGCCAGTGCTGGTCGTCCCTGCGCGAAATCTGCTCGTAGCGCCTGGCGACGGTGACCTGCTGATCGCCGAGCGGGCCGGTAAGGGTGGTTCCGTGCCACGTTCGCAACAGCCAGGGGAAGTGGCCCGCGTACCCGGCCCACTCCTCTCCGTCCTTGCCGCGCTCGATCGGCTGCCAGCCGGGACGGGCGGCCAGGACGCGCATCGCCCGCTCCGCCTTGCCGACCCGGCGAGCGGTACGGACCGCGAAGGTGAGTCCGATCAGGGACGGGGCCAAGATGACGGCGAAACCAATGATCCAGCCCACCACGTACGTCCTTTCGCTCCACCCCGGGAAGTCCGTTCGCCCGCATCTTCACGCACCGGGTTGCCGCAGGACATCGGTGAAACTACGTAAAGAGCTATGGATGTAGTCGAAGCCCATGCTGCTGAGCCTGGCGCGGCCGGCCTGGCGGCCCGCCCGAGGGCCTTATGGCCGCCGCCGTCGGGGATCCGGCCGAGCTGATGACATCGGCGAGGATCAACTCGCCGAGCTGGTGGCGGTGTTGTTCGGGTCGGTGGAGCGGTCGGCCAGGCCTGCGTCTCCCTCGGCTCGACAGCGGCGGGTCCATGTGTGGGCCGTGGGGCGGGACGTACCCGTCTTGGCTGCGACATGTGCGATCGGGCGGCCGGCGCAGACACGTTCGACCAGCGGCGCCTGCCGTGAACGGTCAGCCGCCGTTGCGGTGGAACGCGGAGGCCGACCGGAAATCGACCTGGTCGAATGACGCCCCCACGGACTGCGCAGTCGGCTCCCACCGGGGATGATGACGTCTCTATGAAGGTATCGGCTGGCTGTGCAGGCAAGGTTGCGGTGGAGCGACCACTCGGGAATGAACACGCGGACGTGGTGGAGAACGGAGACGCACTGGAACCGGCGTGGGACGAGACGGCGACGATGCTGGTCGGCAGAGCTGACGAACTGAAGCGGCTCGTCTCGGTGATCGGCAGTCTGGGGCGGGACGGCGTTCCCGCTGTCGTAGACATCGCCGGAGATGCCGGCATGGGGAAGAGCCGGCTGCTGAGCGAGCTCTGTGCGCGGGCGCGGCAGGACGGGCTGACCGTGCTCCGTGGCAGGGCCACGGAGTACGAGCAGCACACTCCGTTCCAGACGTTCACGGACGCGTTCGCCGACGTCGATCGTGCCTTTCTCGACTCGGATGCCGTGCCCGAGGCGGCGGCAACGGTGCTGCGCGGAGGCGACGGTGTGCAGGGCTCGGATTCGGCTTCGGGCAACCGTGACCGGTTCGGCCTCTATCGCGCCGTCGCGGAAGTGCTGACCGGGCTCGGGGAGCGCAGCGGGCTGGTGATGGCCCTGGACGACCTGCACTGGGCGGATCCCGCGTCTTTGGAGTTGTTGGACCATGTGATCCGGCACCCCGTGGGCGGCCGGGTGCTTCTGGTCGTGGCCCGACGAGAACGGCAGACGCCGCACTCCCTTGCCGCTGCTCTGACACGCGGCGTCGACAGCGGGGCCGTACTACGCATGGCGCTGCGACCGCTGCCCGAGCAGGCGTCGATCGAGGCGCTCGCCTCCGACCTGCCACCGGGCGACGCGAAGCAGATCTATGAATCCAGCGAGGGCAACCCGCTGTACCTTCACTGCCTTCTGCACGCCTACCGGCATGGCGCGTCGTTGCGCGGCACCGCGGTCCGGGCCCACGACGACACCGCGTCCGGAGTGCCGAGCGGACTGGGATCCCTGCTCCTGGACGAACTGACTGCGCTGACCGCGACGCAGCGCCGTACCGTCGAAGCAGTGGCGGTCCTCGGCGACCATGCCACGCCCGCAATGCTGTGCCTGACGACCGGACACACCACGCCGGAGGAACTCGACGACTGCATGGGTGCACTGGCGCGGCGCGATCTGCTGCGCATGGGGTCCGACGGCCGCTGGACGCTGCGCCACCCGTTGCTGCGGACACTGGTCTACGAGAACACCGCCGCACCACGCCGTGCCGAGATCCACCGCGGCGCTGCGGACGAATTGGCCCGGGCAGGTGCCTCCGCCGCCGAGCGTGCTCATCACGTCGAGCGGTCGCTGGTCGGCTGGGATCCGGTGTCGGCGGCCGTGTTGAGTGAGGCGGCCGCCCAGTGCGCCCACACGGCGCCCGCGACGGCCGCTCATCTGCTGGACGTCGTCCTCCGGCTCATGCCGGACACGCCCGCCTGCGCACAGCAGCGTGGAGAGTTGACGCTGGCGCGCGCCAGAGCACTCGGAGTGGGCGGCAGCCTGCGGGAAAGCCGTGACCTGCTCCACACGCTGATCAGTAGGTCCGGGCAGGACGACCCATCGCTGCGCAGGGATGCGATAGCGCTGTGCGCCATGATGGAACGGCATCTCGGACACTCGCCGGAAGCGACAGCCCTGCTGCGGCGGGAACTGGCCCGCAGTCCCGGCCCCGAGCCCCGCCAGGCGGTCTCCTTGGGACTTGCGCTGGGCATGGCCGCCCTGAACACCGTCTCCTACCCCGAGGTACGTGACGAGATCGAGCGGACGCTAGCGGCGGCCCGCTCCCACGGCGACCTCATGGGAGAGATGGGGGCCTTGGCGCTGGGGGCGTTGGGAGAGGTGTACGAAGGGGAGACGGCGGCGGCCCGTCGGCTCGCCGATGTCGCCGCCCGGCTCGCAGACGGTCTGACCGACCCCAACCTCACGGAACTGTGCGAGTCGCTGGTGTGGCTGGCCTGGGCGGAAGCCCTGCTCGAGCGCTATGCCGACGCGGAGCGCCACGCCGACCGGGGTCTGGACATCGCCCGTCGCAGCGGTCAGGTCCACGTCCTGCCGCACCTGCTGAGCAGCAAGGCCTTTGTGCACCTCAACACTTGTCGGCTGCCGTCCGCCCTGGAGTCGGCCGAGGAAGCGGAATCCATCGCACGAGCCATTGGCAGCAGTGATCTCCTGGCCTTCACTCTGTGCTTCAAGGCGCTGATCCTTCTCCTGCGCTCCCCCCTGGGCGACACCAGGGCCTTGACGACCGCAGAGGAGGCCGTGGCTGCAGCCGGCGGAAGCAGACACTGGTGGGCGTCGTTGGCCAGGTGCGTGCTCGGCCACACGGCGCATGTGAGCGGCGACCCGCACCGTGCGCAGGACGCCATCCTGAAGGCCGGCGGTCCCGAACTACTGGGGCTGCAGCCCTCCACACGCCCTGGCCAGCTGGAAACCCTCGTCGGCACGGCCATCGCGGTCGGCGACACCGATCAGGCCGCGCGCTGGGCCGCACAAGCCGTCGTGGAAGCCGACCGGATGGGTCTTCACGGTCAGCGCGGGGCGGCACTGCGCGCCGAGGCGGCGCTCGCGCAGCACCACGGTGACAGCCGCGCGGCCGCACACCTCTTCGAGCGTGCCGCGCAGGCGTACGCGCCGTCCGGTGCGACGGTCTGGGAGGCGTACTCCCTGCTGCTGGCGACTGTCCAGGCGCAGGCCGCCGGCGACGGTCCGCGCGCCGTCGCGATGTGGGAGCGGGCCCGTCGTCTCGCCGACGACGGCGGCGCGCGCCTGCTGTCCGACCTGGCCTCGATTGTGCGCCCCCAGGCAGAGGAAACCTTGCGCGCACCCACGGAGCTCGACCAACTGACCACACGTGAAAGGGAGATTGCCGAACTCGTTGCCGAAGGACTGAGCAACCAGGCCATCGCGACGAAGCTGTACCTCAGCCGCCGCACGGTCGAGACCCACCTGTCGGCCATCTACCGGAAGACGTCCGTGCCGTCCCGCTCGGCACTGGCAGGTCTCATGACGCGTGCGGCCCTCGACCGTCGAGCGTGATCAACGCACCACAGGTCCGCGCGGTGAAACTACGTATTCGATTACGTAGTTCCCCTGAAGCCTGAAGGAGATGCCGCGGAGGAGACTCACGCGACGGACGACGACGGGGGGCTTCGATGACGGGCGGGTTTCCGGGCGACTGGTGGGTGCTGCTGCTCTTCCCGGTGGCGCTGTGGGTGCCGTTCGGGCTCTTCATCATGGGTACCCCGGGGGTGTGGTGCGCCAGTGGACCCGGCCGGCGGCCGTGGTTGGTGCCGCTGGAGCCGGTGGGGTCTTTGGTCACCCACACGATGCTGCCCCTGGGCGCGTTGGACGATCCGGTCCAGAGGCACGACTGCTACGGCGTCACGCGCGTGACGCGCACCCTGCGCGCCCGCCCGGGTCGGGTCTGATGGCGACGCAGGAGGGGGAGTCCGCCACCACGACCGACCGGACCTCTCTGGCCTTTCGTGGCATCACCGCCTATTTAGCGGTGTCGCTGGCCATCGCAGGGCTGTATGTGGCGTGGCTGTTCGGCGCGAAGGTCCTCGCCGGTGCCGGGTGGGTCGGCACCCCGGGCCGGCTCGTGGTCGAGCGGTGCGTGGACCACGAGTCGACCTCGTCCGACGGTGACGTCGTCCGGACGAACTGGTGCTCCGGCACCTTCCGCCCGGACGACGGCGGACCGGAGATCGAGCACGTCATGCTCAAGGGCGGCCGTGGGGGGGGGGGGGGGGCCCCCCCCCGCCCGGGGGGGGGGGGGGGGCGGACACCCGACCGCGCCACGGTGGGGGCGGGAGGGGAAAAGGAAGAGATGAGGGGGAAAGGAGTAAGGGG